>JAAZLH010000437.1 GCA_012799415.1 Candidatus Epulonipiscium sp.
AAAGATGTGGAGATAGAAGTAGCTGTACAATATAATACTGGTTTTTCAGAGACCATTTATACTTACGCAAACAACATAAACACAGAAGAGGGCGGAGCGCACCTTGATGGTTTTAAAAACGGGCTTACTAGAATAGTTAACGAATATGGCCAAAGACTAAAGGTGCTTAAAGAAAACGAAAGATTGTCAGGCGAAGATGTCAGGGAGGGAATAGTTGCTGTAATTAGCGTAAAGCTTCCCAATCCGCAATTTGAAGGACAAACAAAAACCAAGCTTGGCAACTCTGAAATACGCACCATGCTTAACAAAGTAATAAATACAAAGATGGGCGAATTTTTTGAAGAAAATCCCAAAATAGCAAAAGAGCTTATCTCAAAGAGCGTTGTTGCCCAAAGGGCAAGGGAAGCTGCGCGCCTTGCAAGAGAAAACTTTAGGAGAAAGGGCGTTTTTGAAGGCACGTCGCTCCCTGGCAAACTGGCTGACTGCACAGACACAAATCCTGAAAATTGCGAAATTTACCTAGTTGAAGGAGATTCTGCAGGCGGCACGGCAAAAATGGGCAGAGATAGGCATTTTCAAGCTATATTGCCTCTCAAAGGTAAAATTCTTAATGTGGAAAAGGCCCGCCTTGACAGAATTTTAGACAATGAAGAAATAAAGGCAATGATAAAGGCTTTTGGCTGCGGCTGTTTAGATGATTTTGACATTACTAAATTGCGCTATGACAGAATTATTTGCATGACTGACGCCGATGTGGACGGTAGCCACATAAGAATACTGTTGCTTACATTCTTTTTCCGCTTTATGCGCCCATTGCTTGAAAAAGGGCATATATACAGTGCGTTGCCTCCGCTTTACAAAGTTAGCAAAGGCAAGATAGAGAGATATTGTTATAGCGATAAAGAGCTTTTGGAAGCGCAAGCAGAGTTTGGAAAGTGCGATGTACAACGCTATAAAGGTCTAGGTGAAATGAATGCTCAGCAGCTTTATGAAACCACTATGGATCCAAATACGCGAACGCTTAAGCGCTTTACCATAGAAGATGCAGTTGAAGCAGAGGAAATCTTTACTACGCTTATGGGAGAGAATCCAGAGCTTAGAAGAAACTTTATTGAGCAAAACGCAACGATAATTAAAGAGTTGGATATTTAGGAGGGGGAAATGGCAGACAAAAAAAATAAAGCAATAGATATTAATAATATCAAGGAAATATTGTCGCGCACAAAGATTATTCCCACAACGGTAAAAGAAGAGATGGGCAGGTCCTTTATAGCGTATGCAATGGCTGTTAATGTAAGCCGCGCCATTCCCGATGTAAGAGATGGACTAAAGCCTGTGCATAGAAGAATTCTTTATGCCATGCATGACCTTAATAATACCTATGATAAGCCCACCAAAAAATGCGCAAGAATTGTGGGCGAAGTGCTAGGAAAATATCACCCCCATGGCGATAGTTCTGTCTATGACGCGTTAGTTAGGCTTGCGCAAGATTTTAGTATAAATGTACCTCTTGTTCATGGACAAGGTAACTTTGGAACTATAGACGGCGACCCGCCAGCTGCGCAAAGGTATACTGAAGCTAAGCTTAGCAAGATTGCTTCAGAAATGCTTCGCGACATTGAAAAAGAAACAGTTGATTTTTATCCTAACTTTGACGATACGCTAATGCAGCCCTCTGTGCTTCCTTGCTATTTTCCAAACCTATTAGTAAACGGCAGCGAGGGTATAGCTGTTGGTATGGCAACAAGCATACCGCCCCATAACCTAAGAGAAGTTATAAATGGCGCAATTGCACTAATTGATGACCCTGATATTACAGTAGATGAGCTTATGGAGTATATTCCCGCTCCCGACTATCCAACAGGCGGTCTTGTGCTTGGCAGAGCGGCAATTAGGCAAGCTTATCGCACAGGGCGCGGCGGTGTTGTAATAAGGTCAAGAGCAGAAATAGAAGAAAATAACGGCAAAGAAGAAATAGTTGTCACCGCTATTCCTTATCAAGTAAACAAAACCAACCTGATAAAGTCCATTGTG
>JAAZLH010000217.1 GCA_012799415.1 Candidatus Epulonipiscium sp.
GAAAGTGTTCTAAAGATGGGGATGGTTATAATGGAAGGCATCAGAAAAAAATATTATATTTTACTTGCATTTTTAGCACTACTGATGTGTGCATTCTGTATTTTCATTCCTATTTCTTCTGTAAATCGGGTAGAAACTATTTATCGAGAATATACAAGAGAGAAAATTTTTGATATTAAAAAGACATTTTTAAAGGATTCGGTTAATAACATAATTAAGTCAATAGAGAGCACCCAAGTAGAAGTCATGCAAAAGTATGAACAAAGGGCAAAGCGCTTGGCCATTAGATTTGAAGGGACTATTCAGGCATACCCCGAGGAGTTTGTTAATTTTGCAAAGTTATCCTTTAGCGATCCTTATAATAGAGAAGTTTTTACTATTTTAATTTTAGATAAGCAGACCAATGAAATTATTTATAAAAACTTATTGCCGGATTTTGATCAAAAAGATGATATAGGGAATTTAATTGAGTTACTAAAAGAAAAATCAATTGGGTATCATGAAATTCAGAATGAAGAGTATTGCTTAATATTTATGGTTCTAGAAGAGGTCATTCACCGAGAGACAAAAGAAGATATTAAAGGAAGAATACATGAAGATGAATTTTCTAACGGATCCTATTTTTGGGTTAATGAAGTACTTGACTATAATGGTGGAGAAAATTATGCTATACGTCTTATACATCCAAATTTAATTGATACAGAGGGAATGTACTTATCTACTAGTATGACAGATATTAAGGGGAACACCCCGTATCTAACAGAACTGCAAGGGGTTGTTACAGAGGGAGAGATTTTTTTCAATTATTATTTTGAAAAAAAAGATAGCGATGAAGTATCAGAAAAATTAACCTATGCAAAATTATATGAGAAATATAATTGGATTATAGCCATGGGGGTACATTTAGATGATATTCAACTATATAGTGATGAGATATTATAGAGAATAGTGATCGGGTTATCCGAGATATGATCTTTTCTATTGTTTTATTGGTGATTGCATTGTTTACTATTGCAGGCCTTTATCTAGTTTTACTTGAACGCTGGTATTCTCAAAAATCACATAAAAAGTTTAACGAGGAACTTAATATAGATGCATTGACAAAAGCATATAATCGTCGGGCAGCTATGATTGATTTAGCGAAGTCTTTTAAATTCTACAAAAAATATAAAGTTATTAAAGCAATTATCTTTTTAGATATTGATGATTTTAAAAAAATCAATGATAGATATGGGCATGACCAAGGAGATATCGTCCTACAGAAAATAGTTGAAGTTATACAAAATAATATTAGAAACACAGACGCTTTATATCGATGGGGCGGCGAAGAGTTTTTATTAATATGTGATGGATTAAGACCAGAAAATGCCATGAGATTTGCAAAAAAAATTCTAGAACAAATCAAACAAGTTGAATATCAAGTAGAAGACGAAAAGTATAAGGTGACTATCTCTATGGGAATATCTTACTTCTCACCAGAAGATATGGATTATAATGAGGTTATTAAAAGAGCAGATATGGCTCTTTATGAAGCAAAAAGAAATGGAAAGAATCAAGCAATATTAAATATTGAAAGAGCCAAGGAATAATCCGAAGGCTCTTTTATTTAATTCTTTTTTCTGTACTGCAAAGGAGTTAAACCTGTTCTTTTTTTAAAGGCCATCGTATAATAATTTTGATTATTGAAGCCTACGGATAGAGCGATATCCAGAATACTATAGTCCTTTGTAGTTAAAAGCTCCTTGCTCTTTTCAATTCGTACATCATTGATAAATTGGGAGCAGGTCTTGCCTGTTTCTTTTTTAAACAAAGTACAAAAATAACATTTACTAATATTTAAATATTCACAAATATGGTTTAGGGTCATAGGCTCCTCATAATGATCCTCAATATAATCAACAGCTTTTTTTACGTAAAAATTAGAAACTTTTTTTGCTATAGGTTTTTTGGAACGGCAACATAAAAGATCTCCTTCAATGCTGTGAAGCAATGCCATGAGGTGAGGAATAGTATAGATGGGCTTGTAAACAACATCTGAATCCTCTACTGGAGAAGTATGATAAGGCCCTATAAGAAAAAAGCTATCTTTATAGCGATGACAAACTTTTATACTGGTAGCTGTAAAATAAATAGGATCATATTCGGAAAGAGTCACAAAAGAATGGCTCTTTTTATTTTTTAATTTTTCAGTGATTTTTTTAAAAACTATATTCATAGATAATGGGAAATCACTTTTTTGTTGTTGCCCAACAGCATAAATAAGAGATCCATCAGCAGTAAATGCTTGAATTGGAACAGAAGTACAGAGAAAAAAAGTTTCTAATATATCATCAATATTCCTTATATTATTCAATGAAAACCCTCCTTTAAACCTCAAATTTCTACTCAAAAAACAGTAAAAACAAAATATAGTAATAAAAAAAACAAATGTAGTTAAGATTATTTATCATTTAGGCACTATAATAAATGAGAATGATTTTCAAAATCATAAGAGTAAATTGATTATAGCAGTAGAAGAAGATTGTGTCAACAATCTTGCCGCATACGTAAGGTAAAAAGGTTATAAGAATGACAGAACTTAAAAGTTTGAGGAGAGAAGATTCATGAAAAAGAGGTATTTAGTAACAGCACTTATTATATTATCACTTTTATCCATTTTGATTGGGGTCCAGGATTTATCATTACAGGGTTTATTTTTTTTGCAAGAAGATCAAGTTCAGTTGCTCTTATTAAGCCGATTACCTAGATTGATTAGTATTATTGTAGCAGGGATGGGAATGAGTATTAGTGGATTGATTATGCAGCAAATTACGCAAAATAAATTTGTGTCTCCCACAACGGCAGCTACCATTGATTCAGCAAAGTTAGGAATATTAGTTTCTTTAATTTTATTTTCTAATGCTAGCCCTTTGGTTAAAATGTTAATTTCTTTTGTTTTTGCCCTATTGGGTACTTTTTTATTTATGGGGATCTTAAAGAAAGTCAAATTACAAAATACTATCCTTATCCCCCTACTAGGAATTATGCTAGGAAATATTATAGACTCTATTACTACTTTTTTTTCTTACAAGTATGATCTTATACAAAATATATCTTCTTGGTTACAGGGAAATTTTTCTATGGTTATCAAAGGACGATATGAACTCTTATATATTAGTATTCCTTTATTAGCTCTTGCTTTTTTTTATGCCAATCAATTTACTTTGGCTGGAATGGGAGAGGATTTTTCTGTCAATCTAGGTTTAAATTATAATAAGGTTGTAACCATTGGGATCTCTATCGTGGCATTGATTACGGCTTTAGTTGTCATTACAGTGGGCAGAATTCCTTTTTTAGGCTTGATTATCCCCAATCTAGTCACTATGTACCAAGGAGATCATTTAAAGAAGAATATTCCTTCAACAGCACTACTTGGAGCTGTATTTCTTTTGTTTTGTGATATTTTAGGACGCGTGATCATTTTCCCTTATGAAATTTCAATTGGATTGATAGTAGGGGTTCTGGGAAGTTTTATTTTCTTATATATGCTGATGAGGAGGGGGACAAGATGAAATCTAAAAAGAGGATCTACTTCTTTTCGGCGATGGTTCTGGTTATATCCTTCTTGTTTATTACCATGGGGTTAAATGCAAATAACTGGAGTTATGCCTTGTCTAGGCGGTTGCCAAAGTTATTAGCTATTTTGTTAACAGGGGGATCCATTGCATTTTCTTCCGTGATATTTCAAACCATTACAAATAATCGTATATTGACGCCTAGCGTACTTGGTTTAGATTCTTTGTATCTTTTCATACAAACAGGAGCTGTTTTTATTTTTGGATCTAATACTGTAGCTCGGATTGGTAACAATGGAAATTTTTTAATTACTGTTATTGTAATGATTGCTTTTTCATTTTTACTATTTCAATTACTATTTAAAAGAGAAGGTAATACGGTCTTTTTTCTTCTTTTAGTTGGAATGGTCTTAGGTACTTTTTTTCAAAGTTTATCTTCTTTTATGCAAATGTTGATTGATCCTAATGAATTTATGGTAGTACAAAATAAGATGTTTGCAAGTTTCAACAATGTAAATACCAGCATTTTATGGATATCCTGTATAGGGGTCATAGGGGCTATGCTTTATACTTTTCAAAATCGGAAGACATTAGATGTTTTATCTTTAGGTAGAGAAAATGCCATTAACTTGGGGGTAGAGTATGATAAGGTTGTCCAGAGAATGTTAATTGTTGTTGCTATTTTAGTTTCCATATCCACTGCATTAGTAGGTCCTATTACTTTCTTAGGATTGCTAGTAGTGAATCTAGCCCGAGAGTTTTTAGATACTTATCAGCATCGATATTTACTGATTGGTTCTACGTTAATCAGCTTCATTGCTTTGGTAGGAGGACAATTGATGGCAGAGAGGGTGATGAACTTTAGTACCCCTATTAGTGTCATTATCAATTTTATTGGTGGCTTGTACTTCATATATTTGTTATTAAAGGAGAGTAAATTATGATAGAGGTAAGAAATATAGTTAAACAATATGGAACTAAAAAAGTAGTGAATAACGTGAATTTGCAAATAGAGAAGGGAAAGGTTACCTCTTTTATCGGCCCTAATGGAGCAGGCAAAAGTACTCTTTTATCCATTATGAGTCGGATGATGGGGAGGGACGGAGGGAAGGTATGGATTGAAGGCAAAGAAATAGAGGATTGGGATAGCCATGAATTAGCTAAGAAAATATCAATCTTAAAACAATCTAATCATATGAACATACGATTAACCATCCGAGAGTTAGTCAGTTTTGGACGTTTTCCTTATTGTAAAGGAAGATTAAGCAAACAAGATTGGAAATTTGTAGATGAAGCAATTTCTTATATGAAATTAGAAGAGTTGCAGGATAGGTACTTAGATCAACTGAGTGGTGGGCAAAGACAGAGAGCCTATATTGCTATGGTCATGGCTCAGAATACAGATTATATTCTTTTAGATGAGCCCCTAAATAATCTAGATATGAAACATGCGGTAGATATTATGAAAACTTTACGTCAGCTAGTTGATGATTTAGGGAAAACTGTAGTTTTAGTTATTCATGATATTAACTTTGCTTCTTGTTATTCTGATCATATTGTAGCCCTCCGTGATGGAGAAATTGTAGAGGAAGGGGGAATTGATGAAGTAATCAACAAGGAAGCTTTAGAAAATATCTACGAGATGGATTTCACAATACAAGAAGTAGAAAATAGTAAAATTTGTGTTTATTATGCGTAAGGCAAGGACACGAGAAAAATTCCAGTTCGAGTCCGCATAGGTACTTACTACAGAGCATTTCTGCTTATAAGGTGGTATATCTATATATGGGAAAATTAGGACATAAAGAAAGGTGATTATAATAATGAAAAAGAAAAGTGGTTTATTATTTATCGTATTAATTTTTTCTATGGTAATTTTTGCATCATGTAATTCTAATAGTGAAAAACCTAATAAAGAATCAGAAACAGTAAATACCGAAACATCTAACTTAGGGGGAGAAGAAAAGCTAGGTAGCGAAGAAACGGAAAATATTACAATGACAATTAAGCATGAACTAGGAGAGGTAGAGATACAGAAAAACCCTGAAAAGGTTATTGTATTTGATTATGCTACTTTAGATTCTTTAGATGCTATGGGGGTAGAAATTATAGGATTGCCTAAATCCAATATACCAGCCTTCCTTGAAAAGTTTGCAGATACTCAATATGCAGATGTAGGAACCTTGTTTGAGCCAAATTTCGAAAAAATATATGAATTAAAGCCAGATGTAATTTTTATTTCTGGGAGACAGGCAGAAGTTTATGAGGAACTTGCAAAGATTGCTCCTACTATATATTTAACTGTAGATGGTGCTGATTACATGAATCAATTCATGGAAAATGTAAGTTTATTAGGAGAAATTTTTGGAAAAGAAGAATTTGTAGCGAATGAATTGGCGGAGCTTACTGGGGAAATTCAAAAGCTGAAAGAAGCTGTTATGGCAACAGGTGAAAATGCTTTGGTTGTTATGGCCAATGATGGATCCATTAGTGCCCATGGAGACAAGTCAAGATTTGCTATTATTCATGGAGATTTTGGTTTTCCGCCTGTGGATCCCAATATTGAGGTAAGTAAACATGGACAAAGTATTTCTTTTGAATATATTGTAGAAAAAAATCCAGATTATCTATTCGTTGTAGACAGGGCAGCTATAGCAGGAGGTAGCGTATCGGCAGAGCAAATTTTTGATAATGAACTAATGAAACAAACTAAGGTATATCAAGAAGATCGTATTATATATTTGAACTCTCAAGTTTGGTATGTAGCTTCAGGCGGTCTTACAGGAACGAAAATAATGATTGAAGATATGAAAATAAAATAATAAAAGAGTAAAAGAAACAGCTGAATCTATAGATTCAGCTGTTTCTTTATGGGTCCAATGATAGTTTAAATTTCCCCCTAAATAGAATTTTAGTTTATTACTGTGCTTCTATCTCTAGCAAAAGATCAATAAAAGACACAGGGACATAGGTCGTTCCATCTTGGACAAGGGGGAGGGTTTCAAACTGACCTAAGCTACGATTATAACCATATTGAATTTGGCCAATAGAGATGAGGAAACTAGAATTGCCTTTTTGCAAACGGATTTGTTTTGTCTGTTCTTCCCAACTAATCTCATACCCTAAGTGTTCAACAATTTTACGAAGGGGCGCTAGCGTGATGTCACCATTGGTGATATGGTCTTCTGCTATAATAGCATTTACAAAGTCTGCAATACTAGTGTTTACCACTGGAGATTCAAGATCTTGAACCTCCTCTTTAGTTACAATAATGATTTTATTGGGAGTAGTTTGAGCAGGAATACTTCTAGTTGTCATGTCATAAAAAACAAGCAAGTCCTGTTCTACTAAATCTGCTTTTGTTTTGGGTTCTCCTTTTTGATTTAGGATAGGGGTATCTTCAGCAATATTTAACTTTAAGGTATTGTTAAGATTCACTAAATTATTATCAAAAAAGGATAGTTCAGTAAAACCTAGAGATTCTTCAGTATCTACTATAATAATATTTCCATGGGTCATAGGAGGCAGACTCATGTTCATAGCTTGTAGGTTATGATAATAGGATTTAACTTTGGTCCCAACTTCTAATTGATTTATTTCTATGGGATTGCCTAGTTGGTCTACTAACAGAGTGTCTGTATCTACATAAAAGCGAATACCATGAAGTTCGTCTTCGGTTTCTTTATCAGAGATAAGAACATAGGCATTTCCATTTTCTTGGGGCTCTATACTAATAATTTTTCCATCTAGAAGGATATAGTTTTCTTGTTGCTCTTGTAGTATTTCATTCTCTACCATTTCTTCCTGAGCAATAGGGGTTGTACTCATGATTGATTCTCCTTTTTTTTCAGCAAAAGCAGAAATACTTGGAATACTTCCAGCAATCAATACAGCTACACCTACAGGTATCATATGTTTTAATATAAGTTTATTTTTCATTATTGATCATCCTTTCAATTATTTTTATTTACTTTCTCTACTTAATAAGATGCAAGTATTTAGAAAAAGTTCCCTGATTTTTAAAAATATCAGGAATATAGATATCCAAGGTCAAAATGATTAAAGAAATGAGTCTGCAATAAATTTAATTTTCGGTGTATATACCTATAGTGGAGAAAAAACGAGCTTTTTCTAAAGTGATTAGAATCACAGTCAAGAATTTATTTTTGCTTTATACTAAAGATAAAGGTATTCAAATGAGAAGCTTTGCCCAAATTTATCCGATATAACTTCTTTGTTCAGGCTTGGTTAACCTTTCCTTTAGGAATTTTAGTTTGAACAAATATAGGTATTTACTATGGATATAACTTAGCTTATGTAGTTATATATCTATAAAGAATCAAGAGGGGAGGAAAGCAATTTGCTAAATGTGACAAGTTTAGAAAGACAACATCATGACATCGCAAACATTATGGAAGGGATAAAAGATCATTTAAATAAAAATGTTCAGATAGAAGATACTTTTCATATAGCAATGCAAATCAATATGCTTGCAGGAAAATTAAAAATTCATCTTAATACAGAGGATGAGCATATGTATCCTTTGTTATTAGCAGATGGGGATAAAGAGATCAAAGAGATGGCCAAGCTATACATGGATGAGATGGGATATATCAATGAAGAATTTGCTAAATATAAAAATAGCTTTAATACAAAGTCTAAGATAGAAAAAAATGTAGAAAATTTTAAGGCAGAAACAAAACGGATATTTGAAATTCTTGAGAATAGGGTTTTAAAAGAAGAAACAGAATTATATCCAGCAATTAAAATAAAAAAATAATGAGGTGGAGACAATGAGTTTATTTTTAGGACCAATCCATTACTGGCTTTACAATAAAATTAGATGGTTTGAAGCCATTGAGAAGGATATAGCTAAATGGGCAGAGGAAAAGGGATTACCTATATCCCAGTGGAATGAAGAAATATATATAAAATTTGGGGAACCAACAGAAGACAAGCCTTTAGAGGAGATGATTGATGCCTGTAATATTCATGGATGGTTACAACAAAGAATTACCAATGCAGAGCTACGCCAAGCAGCTTTGGTGACAAAGATCATCAATGTAGACCCTGAACTTCGTCAGGATTTGATGACTGTTTTTAAGAATCAAGGTGCATCAGCAGCTAAAGAATATGAAAAAGACGCAACCACACCAGAAGCGGC
>JAAZLH010000027.1 GCA_012799415.1 Candidatus Epulonipiscium sp.
CGCCAGTTTATGCTGAAGTTCATCATGCAGAAAATTAGAGGAGATTTTGTCAGAGACGAGTATTTCAATTTCACGGTTAGGGATGGTTTGATGACATTGGCCTTTTTAGAAAAAATGAAGCTTTTTGAAATGGAGGTAGAGCAAATGGAAAAGAGGCTTTTCAGCGAAATGTTTTCAAAATATGGCTCGACCTTTGAAGCACCTCTTAAACGCGGTTTATTCCTTTTGGGTTCTTTAACCGAATTTCTTTTAAGAAAACAGTATACTGAATTGGAAGCCACGCCTCCTTTTAGGAGAAACTTGAAAAGTTTAAAAATGAATGAAAGAGATTTTAAAGGTTTGCTTCCAAAAGTTCAAAACAAGCTAGAGGAATACGATTCTTTTGATAAGGGAAAAAGGCTTACAGCCCGGGAGGCGGCGAACTATTTATTGGTTTCCGGTGAAAATTGGAAAATGTCTATAGATGAGATGAATTTTTATTTTGCCGCGGGAATGAATCTTGTTGATAAAGTGGCAAACATAGTTTATCCTGCTCAAAAAACAAAAGATAAACTCGAAAAAAAAGAAAACGGAGGTTTTAAAGATGACAATAATTAAGAATCGTTCTGAGCTGCTTTTTCTTTATGACGTTACTGATGCCAACCCCAACGGGGATCCGGTTGATGAAAATAAGCCAAGAGTGGACGAGGAAACACGAAAGAACTTTGTTACCGATGTTAGATTAAAGCGAACCATTCGCGACTACCTTCACGATTATAAAAATAAAGAGATTTTTATCTTGGAAGTGCGCGATGATGACGGCAGTCTTAAGACAAAAGAAGCGCGGCTGGATGAATTTAAAGATAATCAAGAGCTTCTGAAGGAGTGCATTGATGTTAGACTTTTCGGGGCCACAACAGCAGTAAGGGATAAAGTCATGACACTTACCGGGCCTGTACAGTTTAAGTACGGCAAATCCCTACACCGGGTAGAAATGAAATATGTAAAAGGAACTACTGTTATGCCTTCAAGAGCGGATCGCCGGCAAGGTACTTTTACAGAAAGATATATTCTTCCCTATTCATTGCTTGCCTTTTATGGGGTCGTCAATGAAAACGCTGCGCAAAGACAGCAAATAGAACTAACGGATGCCGATGTTAATTTGCTGCTGGAGGGGATGTGGAATGGAACTAAAAACCTAATGTCTACTTCCAAGACAGGGCAAATGCCGCGTTTACTGCTGCAGATAATTTACAAAGAGAAAAATTTCCATTTGGGTGAACTTGATAGAAGGATAAAATTTTTGTCAGAAAAGAGTGACGAAGAGATTCGCGATATTCAAGATGGGAAAATTGATTTAACGAACCTGGTAAAAGCGCTGAATGATCATGCAGAAACGATTTCAGAAATTAGATATAAGGTTGACAGCAGAGTTCAATTTATTTTGGATGATCAAGATACCCTGTTGGAAAATGCTCTGAAAGGCTTTCAGTTCAGCGCACTAGCCCTATAAAGGAGAGGCAAAACATGAAAACGTTAGTTTTTGATGTCTTCGGAGATTTTGGTCACTTTAGAAAATTTTATACCACATCATCCCCGCTTACCTTTGCTTTTCCGCCGCCGCCAACAATAAAAGGTATGCTAGGTGCTGTGATTGGCTGTGACAAAACTGAGTATTTACAAGTTTTTTCCGAAGAAAATTGCCGTGTTGCTATAAGAATATTGAAACCGATAAAAAAGACACGGATGGGCATAAATTACATTAACACCAAAGGCAACCATTGGATTCCCATCAAAAAAGGACGCCACAGTCCCCGCTCGCCTATCTGCATAGAGTTTGTAAAAGAGCCGAATTATAGGTTCTATGTAACTCACAAGGAAGAACAAATCTTCAAAGAGCTTAAGAGTAATATTGAAGAAGGTAAGACAGTCTTTACCTTATCCTTAGGTTTGAGTGAACTGCTTGCCGGTTTTAAATATCGGGATACTTTGGATTTCCGAGAAGTGCTCGATGTGAAAAAAGAAGTTTCTACAGTAGTACCGATGAATTTAATTGTTGAGCAAGGTACAGTTTTCGAAGAAGGTAAAAAATACTTTAAGGAAAAACTGTCTGTCGACATGACACCAGATCGTGTTGTGCAGCGTTATGAAGATGTTTTATTTGAGGTGCAGGGCAAATCCATTCTGGCCGAGCTGAAAAAATGCTGGAAAGGTGATAATGGTGAGAACATTACCTTTTTCTAATTTGTATTCTCATCCTGATAAGCCTTTGGAAGAGCATTTAATCGGGACCGCGGAAATAGCGCTAAGAAATTTAAACAGCAGTCCGGTACACAAAATTGCTGATTTTCGGAAAGAAGCGCTTAAAAAAGTCTTGCTGGTAAGCGGCCTTTGCCATGATTTGGGCAAAGCTACGTCGTATTTTCAAACGTATCTTTTGGGCTCAAAAAAAGAAAAAAAGGAATTAAGGCAAAAACCTGAAACACGTCACGGACTTCTTTCTGCGGTGTCTGCTTATTATGCGGCGAACTGTCAATTAGCAAATGAAGTTGAAGACGGCGAAGAAAGGGCATTTTTGTCCTTCCTTGCTTTCTTAATTGTGCGGCGGCATCACGGCAATTTAGGCCACGCGGTGGGTGAAATATTTATTTCCTCAAAAAATGCAAAACTTCTAGCCAAGCAAGTGGAAAGTATTGAAGAAAAAAAGCTGGTGGCGTTAAACGCGCATTTACAAAATGCAGGCTTGATTCAGGCCATTAGCAAGCCTTTGTTGGCGGAATGGGTTGCTTCTGTAAAAGATGATTTGAAAGAGCACAGGCCAGGATTGCGCCGTTTGGGCAAAGCTAAAAACCTTATTTATTATTTGACTGCCAATTTTTTATTTTCTCTTTTAATTGATGCAGATAAAAGCGAGGTAGTGCTGGGAGAATATATGTCGAGAAAAGAACTGGATTTTGATGCAAGTGTTATAGATAAATATAAAACAATTTTGAACTTCAAACCCACAAAAATTAATAATATTCGCGAAAAAGCCTATCAAGAGGTTATTAAGCAGCCGATTGATTTGGGAAACCGGGTGTTATCTATTAATTTGCCAACCGGTCTCGGAAAAACTCTTACTTCTTTTGCCTTTGCCTTTAATTTAAGAGAATCTATCCGTCAAAAGCGAAACTTTTGTCCTAGAATAATTTATGCCCTCCCTTTTTTAAGCGTTATTGATCAAAATGCTGATGAAATAGAAAAGGTGTTAACATGCAACGGTTTAAAGACTGATACCAATTTACTTTTAAAACATCATCATTTAGCAGAAGTATATTACAGGGAGGATGGGAACGAATTTGAACCGTCTCAGGCAAAAATATTGATTGAAGGTTGGAATTCGGAGATAATTATCACCACTTTTGTGCAGCTTTTTCACACACTTATTTCCGGAAGAAATAAAAGCTTAAGAAAATTTCACCGCTTATCCGGAAGCATAATCATTCTTGATGAGGTCCAGTCCATTCCCAGCAAGTATTGGCTGCTAATTAAAAATATTTTTCAGTTGGTGACACAGGAACTAAATTCTTATTTGGTATTTGTTACAGCTACAGAGCCTCTAATTTTTGAAAGACAGGAAGTGCAGC
>JAAZLH010000218.1 GCA_012799415.1 Candidatus Epulonipiscium sp.
AATTAAAAACTTACTTCCTATCAATTTTGAATTTTTACGGGTTGAGATCACAGTCCCAATCACTTTTCCAATGAGCATTCTATGTTCTCTCCTTTACCGAATCAATTCTACCATTTGGCCACATTGAATGCCCATGGCGTTACCTTCATCCGTATCAATATGCATTTCTAGGGTAAATGTAGGGTGAACCCGGATCTGTACTTGCTCCCAACGTCCAGCCCGCTCCCCTATAATACCTACTGAAACATGTTCTCCATCTTGTACTCCAAATTTTTGAGCATCTTCTGGTGCCATATGAATATGACGCTTTGCGATGATACATCCTTCTGTTAAAAAGACAGCACCTTTGGGTCCTACTATGGTAATGGGGGCTGAACCTTTAATATCCCCTGATTCCCGAACTGGTGGGTTAAGCCCTAAGCGAATGGCATCTGTTTTAGATACTTCCACTTGGGTTTGACTACGAACTGGACCTAAAATACGTACATTTTCAATCGCCCGTAACTTCGTTCCAACAATAGTAACGTATTGTTCTGCCGCATATTGCCCTCCCATCAACTCTTTCTTAGGAGTTAAGGTAGACCCTTCTCCAAATAAAATTTCTAGGTGCTCTTGGGTTACATGAAGATGCCTAGCAGAGACACCCACTGGAATACCCAAAGTCTGTGGCTCACCTAATGCTTCTTTTACCATGCGGATGATTACATCTACTAGTTGTTTCTCCATTATCATCCCTCACTTTAGCTATTTGCCTTATTTTAAATTAGGTAAAATCTTTTCTACATCTCCATGAGGTCTAGGAATGACATGAACAGCTATTAACTCCCCAAGCCTAGAAGCTGCATTGGCTCCAGTTTCTACTGCTGCTTTCACTGCCCCTACATCTCCTCGTACCATAACAGATACAAGACCAGAACCTATTTTTTCTGTTCCAACAAGTACTACGTTTGCAGCTTTTACCATTGCATCTGCTGCCTCAATTGCTGCTACTAAACCTCTTGTTTCTACCATCCCTAATGCTTGTCTTTCCATATTAAAAACCTCCTCTGATTTTTGTTGTTTTTTTTCATCTATCACTTCTTTTTCTACGGATTTTTCAGCTTTTGCTGATTTCTCAGCTTTCGCGGCTTTTTCATCCTTTACAACTTTTTCATCTTTTGCTTCTTCTTTCTTACTTTTTGTGGCTACCGCCATGTTTGCCCATCCTTTCCTACAGATATCTCACCCCATACACTTTAACTTTCTGTAGCAAGTACTTTATATCTACTTGAACTGTAACTTATCTGCACTCATTCCTATAATCTTCATTACTTCTCCATGAGGATTTGGAATGACAGCATGAGCTACAATATTACCTAAAGATGTATCTTGTTCTACTGCACTTTCTACAGATGCCTGCACAGCACCAATATCTCCTTTAACGACAATGGTGACTAGGCGCCCGCCTAACCTTTTTTCATAGGTTACAAATTCTACCTGGGCTGTTTTCAACATGATATCTAAAGATTGAATTCCATTTGTTAATCCACTGACCTCAATGATGCCAATTGCACTCATGCCTATTCACTCCTAAGGCCTTTGCTTATTTTAAGCTAGGTAATATTTTCTCTACATCTCCATGAGGTCTAGGAATAACATGAACAGCTACTAATTCTCCAAGTCTTGTTGCTGCACTTGCTCCTACTTCTGTAGCTGCTTTCACTGCCCCTACATCCCCTCTTACCATAACAGACACAAGTCCAGAACCTATTTTCTCTGTTCCAATGAGCACTACATCTGCTGCTTTTACCATTGCATCTGCTGCTTCAATTGCTGCTACTAAACCTCTTGTTTCTACCATTCCTAATGCTTCCATTTTCATTCTCCTCCTAATATTCCTCATTTTTAATCTTATAATATATAGATATACAAGCCCATAATTGGGAGTATGTCAATTGCTGACCAAGCACATACTTATCGGCCAATCACCGATAAATATGCATCTTGCAAAGCTTGAATCTCATTATGTATATCTATGAGTTTATTTTTTCTTAATACAATTAATTTTAAGCAAAGGCTGAATTTCATCCATAGGCCTTGCTATAACATGAGTACTAATAACCCCTGAGACCTTCTCTGCGGCATTGGCTCCCGCCTCAATTCCCGCTTTCACATCTTCTACAGATCCCCTCATTTTAATAAGAACAATGAGAGGCACTGGAGTTGGTTGAAAGGGTCGATTATTATCTAATGCCTCAATGGTTACATGAGCCGCCTTACAAGCCGCATCTACAGCAACTAAAGCTGCCGTTAGACCATATACTTCTAAAAAACCTACTGCGTCACTCATAAAGGGCCTCCTTTTATCGGTTTACATAAGCTATTTTAATTCCTTCTTGTTTCATATTCACAGCCATGGCCTCATTTAACTCTTCTAATCCAAACTCATGAGTAACTAACTCTTCTATTGGAAGTCCAATGGCTTTGGCGCGTCGTAAGAAATCAAAAGTAATAGGATAATCTTGTACTGTATAAACCCATGAACCTACAACTGTAATTTCTTTATTACAAATATCAAAGTGAGGATTAATACTGCTATGTCCATTATCTACAAAAAACCCAACTTCACAGAGACCTCCACCGCGACGTACAAACTTCCATATATTAGAGGCTGCTTGAGGTACACCTGTACATTGGAAAGCAAAATCTGCACCTAAGCCGCCAGTTAGTTCTTTCACCCTTGCAGCAACTTTATCATTGTCTTTATAGTTTTTAAAATTAATAGTTTGAGTAGCTCCTAATCGTTTAGCCATGGCCAATCTTTTTTCATCACCATCTACCCCTATAATGTTTTCAATTCCCATGGTACGTAGTACAGCAATGAGCAGTAAACCAATGGGACCACAACCTTGAACCAAAGCTTGGGTATTAAAAGTAAGTAGACCTGTTGTTTTAGCCCTTTCTACGGCATGTACTACAACAGCGGCAGGTTCAATGAGTAAGCGAAGTTTTAAACTCATATTATTGACTTGGAAGAAAGAAGAGCCTTTACGTAGTACAATATACTCCCCAAACCAACCATTCAAATGATATTCGTCATCTGGAAGAAGCCCATAAACTTGTACATCATCACATAAATTGTTTTTACCCGGATCTTTTTTACAAATAGGACACTCTCCGCAAGGAATAACACTAGTAACAATATGATCTCCTACTTTAACAACTTTACCTGCAGAGTCTCTTTTAATATTTTCTCCCATTTTAACAATGACACCTGTTCCTTCATGTCCTAGTACAACAGGGATTAAACCAAAAGGATCATTTTTATATTCGTGTACATCGGTACCACAAACCCCACAGCCTTCGATACGAATTAACATATCATCTGGCCCAATTTCGGGAATGGGAAACTCTTTTACTTCAATCTTATTTAATGCTGTAAGGACCCCTGCTTTTGCTTTGGTGGGTATACTTTCTGAAAATGAACTTCCCACTGGCTGCTTTTGGGGTTGTGATCCTTGTTCTTCTTTTTGAATTTGACTAAGAACTTGTTTAACAATACTTTCAATGTTTACTTGATGAATATCCACTTCTTTTTCTCCTCCTTTTTCTTAACGAATACATAAGCTATCTGCCATGACGCAGCGTCTACTTTTGGTAAATGTTCGTGGGGATGTTAGACCTTCACCTGTACGGCTGGCAATGGTAAATGTACAATAGCCCTCTCCCCCGAAACCTAAGGCAGCATAGGATGGAGCATTTTTCACAAAAATAGCTGTATCAATGATTTGCCCAAAGCGGGTTAAATTGTCGACATTCTTTGAATGCATGTGAGCTGAATGACGATTACCTTGCTCTAATATAGTAGCCACTTCAATGGCTTCATCCACATCTTCTACTCGAACAATACCTAAAATTGGCATCATTAACTCTTCTACTACCAAAGGATGATCCTTAGGAGCATTAAAAATAATACACCGAATGCTATCATCTACAATAATACCCATACCAGCTAAAATAGCAGATGCATCTTTCCCTACCCAGTTTCGATTCAGGATTAAACGTCCATCCTTCTTCTCCAAAACCATATTTGTCAATTGCTCTACGGCACTTTCTTCTAGCAAATAAGAACCGCTTTGTATCATATAATGAATCAATTCATCTGCAACTTCCTTTACCACAATAACTTCCTTCTCTGCAATACAAGGCAAATTATTGTCAAAAGTGGCACCATTGATAATATCCATAGCAGCCTTTGGTATATCTGCCGTTTCATCAACGACTACAGGTGGATTACCTGCTCCAGCCCCAATCCCTCGCTTACCACTAGATAGAATACTAGTTACAACACCAGGTCCTCCTGTTGCCACTAATAAAGGAACTTTAGGATGTTTAAATAAAATATCAGCAGTACCTAAGGTAGGCTTAATAACAGATGTTGCAATGTGATTAGGCCCCCCCACTTCCATAGAAGCTTCATTCACCATAGATACTGCGTAATTAGATACTTGAATAGCACCTGGATGAGGATTAAATACGACAGTATTACCTCCAGCAATCATCCCAATGGTATTACAAATAATGGTTTCACTTGGGTTCGTTGAGGGGGTCACTGCCCCAATAACACCAAAAGGGCCTTGCTCAATCAAAGTCAACCCCCGATCTCCTGACCAGGCAGTCACTTGGATATCTTCTGTACCTGGGGTTCTTTCTGCCACCAATTGATGTTTTAGAATTTTATCTCCAACTCGTCCCATACCCGTTTCCTTCACACCCATCTGGGCAAACTCTGTAGCATATTGAAGAGTCTTTTTTCTAATATTAGCGATAATCTTCTCTCTAAACTCCATAGGCATTCGACGTAATTCCTCTTGGGTTTTTATCGAAGCTGCAATGGCCTCTTCCATATTTTCAAAGACCCCTTTTGTATAGGATCGATCTTTTACTTCTCCCTCTTTTCGTAAACTTTGTAGTACTTGTTGAACTATTCTTTCTAAGTCTTGATCTTGAACTTTCATAGGTTTTGCCACACCTCCTTCATACTTAATGCCCTATATTTTCTGCCCCATAATTGGCAAGTATAATATCTTCTTCTGCCGTCCCACCACTAATACCAAGACCTCCTAAAATCTGTCCATTCTCCATTAGCAGTACACCGCCTCCAAAGATAACAATCTTTTCTTGGTTCGTTTCTTGGATTCCATAAAGAGGTCCATGGGGTGCTGCTAAGGTAGCCAACTCTTCTGTGGACATTCGAAGGGCTACTGCTGTATAGGCCTTCTTTAAAGCAATATCATAACTAGCTATCAAGGCTCCATCCATTACATGAACTGCAATAGGATTCCCATGGGAGTCAACCATAGCCATAACAATATTCAAACCCATTTGTTTTGCCTTTTTTTCTACCATAGCCAATAACCTTTTAGCATCTTGTAACCCCATACTCTTCTTCTCTATCCCTTGATTTTCTATTTTCTCAAGATTGATCCGTACCTTTTCCTCGATTTGAACATATATCTCTACATACCTAGCCACTGTAAAAAAGTAATCTGCTAGGCGATTCACATAGGCTTTCCATAGGTCATGGAGTTGCATTTGTTGACTAACCTCTACCATGGCTACCTCACATCTTCGAATCACCGTACGTAATACATGAATCTGTGCGCTTAAAGGATTCTCACCAGGAATAATAAATTTCTGTAATGCTGGTAATTGATCTGTATAAAAATCAATAGCCTCTTCTAGATTCTGAATTTCCTTTTGATGAATATGCCAACTAGAATAGGATGGATTGGTAATGGATGACATACATTTCATAAGTTGCTCTTGGATATGGTGAAACTCTTTTTGCAAAGTCTCATCTTTTAATTGACTTTTCACCCAGCCTATATGACTATTGGCTTCATCTAGGAGTCCTAGAAGTTGAATACGATGATCTGATTTTAAAATACGAGTATCTGACCCTAGATCTGTGTTCCCTGTATCCCCTTTTTTTGTATATACTTTCATACCTACCCTCCCTTCTACCATTTATCTATCTCTTTATAATAAATCTTTATCCTATACCTTACAATTCTAACACTCTCACTTCTTAATGCGGTAAATACACTTACAATGCTCATTCTTAACTGAGTTTTAGTTTATGTTCACTGACATAAGATAAAATTAACCCTGTAGCCACTGCATTCCTGGGCCCTTCTATATGGCGTATCTGGCCTCTTCCTGCCACAATACGATAAGGTGCTAAGGCCTCCAAGATCATTTCAGGAACTTCAAAATCCAATGCAGAACCACCTACCAAAACCACGTTAGGAATCTTTTTCAAATTACCTTCTGGCGCTATTTTTTGTAATCCTCGAAGAATATTCTGAACAAATACCTTTTTCTTGATCTCTTGGCGGGTCAGTGCTATTTTTTCCATAGACCAATGAGTATGTAGAGGATGTAATTCATTTCCTTCTACAAGAACCACTTGCCCAAATAATTTAGGAGATAAAGGAGATGAAAAAAATTGAATTTCTCCATTTTCCATTCGAATATGGAATAGACTTTCCACTTTAGCTAAAGGATTTCGTTTAATCCTTTCACAGATTTGCCTGTTTTCTAAACCTAATTCTGCATCAATCAGCATAGTAATTAAATCTCCTGCGCCAGCTAAATGCGTAACAGAAACTTTTCCCTCTACATCTAGTAAAGCTGCATCCGTAGAGCCACCTCCTAGATCCAATATAGCAAGGGGAAGTTCTGTCCCTGGAGTAGTCAATGCACCAAGGGATGCCATAACTCCCTCTACCCCTTCCACCTTCACTTCAATCCCTGTCTTTTCTGCTAAAGCTTTAGCAATCCGATCCATAGGAAGCTGTTGAGTTTTTACCATGGCGGCAATACCTACACCTTTTTCCATATAGGTTTCTCCGCCTAATCCTCCCTGGACTCTAACAGGTAAAAAAGTGTCTGTGGCAAAGAGATCTTTGATTTTCACTTCTTCTATAGGTTGCTCTGTTAATAGGGCCATTTCCGTTTTTATTTGGGATAGCATTCCACCAATATGAGTCCCTACTTCTCCCTGAATATCTAGGATCCTTTCTGATTCTTGAATTTGCTTCATGATCTCTAAAGCTCCTTCATCAATCTGAACTGTTCTTTTTCCTAGAGATGTTTGAATCTGTAAGGTGCCTGCTGGAATGATTCGTTCTTCTACGCCTCCTTTTGGAGTACGAATCACAACGGCAGACCGGTTTCCAACTAAACTTTTAGCTACCGGAATCATTCTTCGAGTTTCTTCTGAATTTAACTGAAAGATAGAAGCGATGCCATAAGGGTTTGATAAAGTTTGAATCATCTTGCCTACGGGAGCTACCTCCACCACGCCTAGCATTTGATAAGGAATCTTTTCAATATATTTTACCTCATCAACAATAGGAATTTTTTTATGTAAACGATTATAGACCAAAACTCCCTCATCTTTCTGCATGATAGCTGCTACAATTTCAAATTGTAGCATGGCTTGATTGAGACCCTGGGCAGCTTCTTCATAAGAAACTTCTTTAGGAATGACTACAATATAAGGTTGATCCTTTTCACATATGGATAGAGACGAAAAAGGAATGACAATACCAATGCCAAGGCCCATGCCTCCAGGGGTAGAAGGATTATGCCCAATCATACTAGATTCTGTGATAATGGTTTCTGTAATGGTCTCCATCGCTGTATCTCCAATAACAGGAGCCGCTTTATTGAGTAAAATAATATCTAAAGTACTTATGGACTTGTTACAGAGGTGAAGGGCCTTGGTTAGTGCAGTCATAATCCCCACTACATTATCTATGGTTCCTTTGGTACCTGTAGTAGACGCCATACCACTACTTATAAAACGCAAATGTCCCTGCTCATCTACCTGTGCGATGCATACTTCCGTGGTAGAATTTCCAATGTCTACACCTGCCAACCATCTCACAAAATCCCTCCTTTCTCTATCTATTTGCTACAATCTTTCTCTTTTCATAGACTTCTGCTGTTTCACGAAGTAAAGCCCCACAATGAAAAGCTTGGTACTCTTTTTCTAACCGTTCTGCCATAGCTAACAATTCTTCTTTGGTAGAGCGATAAGGTCGTAGCATTTCATAGATTTCTAAGATCAGTTCGTCTTCTACTGCTGTTAATTCTCCCGCTCGCATAAAATTTTGTTGTAATTGTTCACGTCCTGCTTTTTTCGCAATATCCCCTTGCTTTTGCAAAGTTTCTTTTGATATTTTAATATCTTCTGATGTAATATTGCCATTTAAAATATTTGTAATGTTGATATCATCTAAGGTTTTACCTGTCTTCGTTCGTATCTGCTCTTTTGCATGTTTTGATAAGGGGTACTCAACCAACTTAACACCTCTTTTCATCCAACCAATCTCCTACTTCCACATACAACCTTATGACCCAAATGACTCTATCCTCAGTATATAAAACTACTTTTCATATACCACTTCTAAAGATAGAGCATTTCGGTCTACCTTTTCCGTTTCTTGCATATGCATCAAGGCGGCTTTCACCTGATATTTGGGCCGGCTCATCCAATCATTTTGCACAGTAATAGGATTTACCTGTAACCCCTTTGCATAACGGGCTGCTTGTTGGCCAATTTTTCGGTAAATGTCTAAAGTCAGTAAAGGGGCTTGAGGAAACAGCTCTAAATTGGTTAATGTATATAAATCCTTTTGATGAATCAAAACTGTACCTTTGGACTGAATCCCAATACCAATACCAGATCCACTACTGCGGGCGGCTTCTTTACCAATAAAAGCAACATCTGAAGATTTATACACTTGAATCAAACGTGGTACCATTCCCTCTTCTTCAATTCCTGCAATCATTTCTCTAAGAACATCTTCATGAGAGAGTCCGTTAATGGTCTTTCTTATTTCTCCTCCAAAAGCAGGACCCAAGCCAATCCCTACTTCTCTTCCATCTACACTAGGCCCGACAACACCTTTCACTCGAAATATAGAGTTTGTCTCAGGCGGCAAGCTAGGTATTTTCATTTCCTTTTCGTCTACTTCTAAGTGCCTAGTAACTTCTGTGGACTCTTGTGTTAACTCCTGTAAAATCAACCGTACAATCTGTTCAATTTGCTTTTCATCATATTTCATTTCTATACCTCCTCATGACGAAAACTCCTTTCGTTCAATGATATGAGGAATATTTTTAATCTCTTCCCATCGCTCTTTAGATAAACGATAACCTGTACCTGGACCTTGATAGTCATTGGCATCATTGATAGCACTAATCACTTCAAAATCTTCTGTTAAAATCGAAGATGTATGCAAATAATCTCCTGTAATTCTTTGCTTTAGCATCTGTAGCACACTATCTGCTACATCATCATAACCTCCCTGAACCA
>JAAZLH010000219.1 GCA_012799415.1 Candidatus Epulonipiscium sp.
AAAAGATTGCTTCAAACAAGATTGATTCAAAGTGGGGAAGAGTATACCTTAGTTACTGCTGTTGGAAATGGCATGCTAGAAGCAAAAGTTGAGGGAAGAGATATTATGTTGTTGCGCTTTAGTATGGCCCATGTACCAAGGTATGCCTATATTGCTTCTATATTAAATAGCTTGGCCAATCATGGAATACCTAAAATAGTCAGTGATAATAGAGAAGAAAAATGTTTAAATTGTGGTCGTATGTATCCACGGGGAACAAAAACTTGCTATCGTTGTAGCAGTAAAGGTGTAGTTTTTAAAAGGTGGTTAGAGCTTATGAAACCATATGCTCGGCCTTTAGTTATTTCTTTATGTGTTTTTTGGATTATCATTGGGCTGAGCTTGGTTACACCTTTTATCTATCGTTATTTAATTGATAATTATTTGACTCCTCAGAAGGCAGAGGCTTTACCTATTTTTTTCTTGATAATGGGCTTAGCTGTATCAGAATTGACTCGAACTCTGTTAAATATCTATAAAAATAGAATGATGAATAAAGTAGGGCTGAGTATTTCGAGAGACCTTAGGCAGATGGTATATGAAAAATTACAATCCTTATCTATTGCGTATTTAGATACACAAAAAACAGGAGATTTGATGAACCGGGTAACGGGGGATACCAATCGTATACAAGACTTTATTTGTAACCAAGCTTCTATGGGTATTAATCAGATATTACTGTTGATTGTTGTTAGTGGGATTCTATTTGTGATGAACTGGCGATTAGCTTCACTTATTTTACTTCCTGCTCCTTTTATCGCTTATTATTTCCGGATTATGAGAAGGAAGTTTAGAAAAATGTATGGTAGACAATGGAGAATCAGTGATCGAAGTAACTCTATACTTCATGATATACTAAGAGGGATTAAAGTTGTCAAAGCTTTTGGTATGGAAGAAAAAGCTGTTGGGCGGTTTGAGGAAACTAGTAAAGAATTAGCGGATATTACGGCATCAAATGAAAAGACTTATAATACTATATTTCCTTTTTTACATTTTATTATGGGAATTGGTAATTTCTTTATTTTGTATTATGGGGGAAAATATATATTAGCAGAGCAAATGGAATTAGGAGAATTAATTCAATTTACAAGCTATGCTGGGATGATTTACGGCCCCTTAGGCTTTTTAACTTTCTTTCCTAGAGCTTTCACTCAGGCAATTACATCAACAGAAAGGATTTTTGAAATTTTAGATGAAGAATCTTTTATTCAAAATGAATCTAATGCAAGGAAGATACAGATTGAAGGAAATGTAGTATTAGAGCAAGTTACTTTTGGATATCAATTCTATGAACCCGTAGTAAAAGATATTAATCTTGAAGTGAAAAAAGGAGAGATGATTGGTTTGGTAGGCCATTCGGGAGCAGGTAAATCTACCTTAATTAACCTTATTATGCGTTTATATGATGTAGATGAAGGAAGGATAACCATTGATGGTGTGGACATTCAAGACATTGATCAAATGGACCTAAGATCACAAATAGGTGTTGTGTTACAAGAGACATTTCTTTTTACAGGAACAATTTTGCAAAATATTACTTATGCAAAACCAAATGCCAGTCTTGAAGATGTGATTCAGGCAGCTAAAATAGCTAATGCCCATGATTTTATTATTAGGTTTCCAGATGGATATGATACAAAAGTAGGAGAACGAGGGCAACGTTTATCAGGAGGAGAGAAGCAAAGAATTGCTATTGCAAGAGCTATTTTACATGATCCTAAAATATTAATTTTAGATGAAGCTACCGCTTCAGTAGATACAGAAACAGAATATCAGATTCAAGAAGCCCTTGGCCGTCTAGTGAAAAATAGAACTACCTTTGCTATTGCTCATCGTTTGTCCACATTACGTAATGCAACTCGCTTATTAGTTTTGGATGAGGGCAAGGCCATTGAATTAGGTACCCATGATGAATTGATGAATAAAAAAGGGAAATACTATAGTTTAGTGATGGCTCAGAGAGAGATGTCCCGGACAAAGGCAGGATAGAATTTTATATATCTGTTTAATAAATTACTAAAAGGATAGGTTAGTGCTACAGCACGAAGGAGAAAGTTTTAGTTATGATGAATTATAAAAGGTATAAGATTTATGGATGGATGATACTGTGTTTATTCATTTTTGTAGCTTGTAATGATAAAGGAATTCCACAAGATCACAAGTATCCTGATGATCAACAAGGGATAGAGGAAGAAGTAGGAAAAGAGCCAGGTTCTACCCCTGCTGAAAAAGAACCAGATGAAATTGTGGATCCAATTCAAGTAATAATAGATGAAATGACACTAGAAACAAAAATAGGTCAGGTGATTATGCCTGCTTTTCGGAGAGATAAAAATAATCAACCCATACAAGCGATAGATGAAACAGTAAAAAAACAAATTGAAAAATATCAGCCTGGCGGGATTATTTTATTTAAGGAAAATATTGATACGGTAGAACAAGTGAAGAAATTCATTCATGATCTACAACAAATAAGTCATATTCCTTTATTTATTGGCATTGATGAAGAAGGAGGAATGGTAAGTCGTCTTCATGGAAGTGGTAAAATTCCAGCTACCAGATTACCAGGCAATTATGCTATTGGAGAAACAAAAGATCCTATGGTAGCTTATGATACAGGTAAAATTTTAGGTCAAGAATTATTTAATCTTGGATTTAATATGAATTTTGCGCCTGTAGCAGATTTATGGACAAATCCAAATAACACGGTGATTGGAAAACGATCTTTTGGATCGGATCCTGAGTTAGCAGGTGAAATGGTGGCGGCCATGGTGAAAGGATTACAGGAAGAGAATATAAGTTCTGTTATTAAGCATTTCCCAGGTCATGGAGATACTAATCTTGATAGCCACCATAATCAGGTTATAGTAGACTATAGTAAAGAGGAGCTAGAAAAACGAGAATGGATTCCTTTTCGAAAAGGGATTGAAGCTGGTGCAAATGGGATCATGATTGCTCACATTCATTTGCCACAAGTCATCCATGGGGATATTCCAGCCACATTTTCTAAAGAGATCATGGAAAAAGTTTTACGTCAGGAATTGGGACATGAGCAACTACTGATTACTGATGCTTTGGATATGGGAGCGATTAGTAAGCATTGGTCCGGGTCAGAAGCTTGTATTAAGGCCTTTGAAGCAGGAGCAGATATTTTGCTTATGCCAGCATCTTTGCAAGAAGGTTATGAGGGACTGCTAAAAGCTGTAGAGGAAGGACAGATTACGGAAGAACGCTTAAATCAATCAGTACACCGAATTTTAAAGGTGAAAAAGGAACGAGGATTACTTCCTTAATTGTGTGCCAAAAGAAATTTTGACTATATAAAATTTCATTTAATAGTATTCAAAGTTCTAAGAATATGATATAATTTTTCTAATGTCGATAGAAAACAAGGAGGCTGTACAATGACAGTAGAAAATTTAAATCCATTAGAAAATGCACAACGACAAGTAAAAATGGCTTGTGATGCCTTAGGTTTAGAACCATCTGTATATGAGCTTTTGAAAGAACCACAACGAGTGATTGAGATCTCCATTCCAGTAAAAATGGATGATGGTACAGTAAAGGTATTCAAAGGGTACCGTTCTGTACATAATGATGCCATTGGACCTGCAAAAGGCGGCATTCGCTTTCATCCAGGAGTAAACCTAGATGAAGTAAAAGCTCTATCTGTTTGGATGACTTTTAAATGTTGTGTAACAGGAATTCCTTATGGTGGCGGAAAAGGAGGAATCTGTGTTGATCCTAAAACTTTATCAAAAGGTGAATTAGAGCGACTATCAAGAGGATATATGGTAGGGCTATATAAATATTTGGGAGAAAAAATTGATATTCCTGCACCAGATGTAAATACCAATGGACAAATTATGGCTTGGATGGTAGATGAATATAATAAGCTAACTGGGCATCATGCAGTGGGCGTGTTAACTGGGAAACCTGTAGAGTGGGGTGGTTCAAAAGGGAGAACGGAAGCCACTGGCTTTGGTGTTGCTGTCATTGCTAGGGAAGCAGCTAGAGAATTGGGTATTGCAATGGAAAAGGCTACAGTAGCTGTACAAGGCTTTGGCAATGTAGGAAGTTTTACGGTTAAAAACTGCCAAGAACA
>JAAZLH010000220.1 GCA_012799415.1 Candidatus Epulonipiscium sp.
AGGCCGTAAAGTGCTATGGATCTTCTATCTTCGTGAATTAGTTCAAGCTGTTGATGGAGGAATTACCTCTGATTTTTAGTTCAAAGATAGCTTTACATACTCTTCATAACTCATTTGCTTATCAATCAGTCCTTCAGGTTTAATTTCCATAATCCGATTGGCAATTGTTTGGACAAACTGATAGTCATGAGATGTAAATAAGATATTACTTTTATAATCACGTAATCCATTATTTAATGCTGTAATGGATTCAAGATCTAAGTGGTTAGTAGGTTGGTCTAATATTAAAACATTGGCATTGCTCATCATCATTCTAGATAGCATACACCGTACTTTTTCACCACCAGATAATACTTTGGCTTGTTTTAAAGCCTCATCTCCAGAAAATAACATACGACCTAAAAATCCACGTAGATAACTTTCGTGTTTTTCTTCAGAATATTGACGTAGCCAATCCACTAAATTTAAGTCTACATCATTAAAAAATTCAGAGTTATCTTTAGGAAAATAAGAGTTTGTGATGGTAACTCCCCATTTATAGGAACCACTATCTGGTTCTAATTCACCTGTTAGAATTTTAAATAAAGTAGTATGGGCCAATTCATTTTCTCCAACAAAAGCAATTTTATCACCCTTGTTTACTATAAAGCTAATATTATTAAGCACCTTCACACCATCAATAGTTTTACTTAATCCATCAACTGTTAAGATTTCATTGCCTACTTCTCTTTCCATCTGAAACTCAATATAAGGATATCTTCTAGTGGATGGTTGAATATCATCTAAAGTAATTTTATCTAATAATTTTTTACGTGAGGTGGCTTGCTTAGATTTAGAAGCATTTGCACTAAAACGAGTAATAAATGCCTGTAATTCTTTAATTTTATCTTCTTTTTTCTTATTTTGATCTTTTAATAGTTGGAGTGCCAACTGGCTTGATTCATACCAGAAATCATAGTTTCCAACATACATTTTAATTTTTCTAAAATCAATATCTACCATATGGGTACACACTTCATTTAAAAAGTGACGGTCGTGGGATACAACAATAACAGTACCTTCAAATTCCATTAAGAACTCCTGTAACCATTGAATAGATTTTACATCTAAATGGTTGGTTGGCTCATCTAGAATCAAAATTCCTGGTTTACCAAATAAAGCTTGTGCTAGCAGTACTTTGATTTTTTCATTACCACTTAAATCAGCAACCTTTAAATCGTGTAATTGAGTAGGAATACCTAAACCTTGTAGCAAAGAAGAAGCTTCTGCTTCCGCACTCCAGCCGTCTAGCTCTGCAAATTCAGCTTCTAGCTCAGAAGCCCGCAGACCATCTTCATCAGTGAAGTCAGGTTTTGCATAAATAGCATCTTTCTCAATCATAATTTCATACAATCTTTTATTACCCATGATAACGGTCTCAATAACTTGATTTTCATCATATTCATAATGATTTTGTTTTAAAATAGACATACGGGTATCATTAGGAATGCTGATATCTCCTGTATTCGGTTCAATTTCACCAGATAGGATTTTTAGAAATGTACTTTTCCCAGCACCATTGGCACCAATGACACCATAGCAATTACCAGGTGTAAATTTTAAATTGACATCTTCAAATAACTTTTGTTGTTGGAATGCTAAGCTTACATTTGTTACAGTGATCACGTGACTACCTTCCCTTACTTGTATATTATTTTGAACTAGGAATATTCGCCTTACCCATAAAGGGTAAGTTTTCCCAATTCACTTGATAAAGTGCAGTTTTTACACTTTTCTTTTTTAAACTAGTTTATAAGTTGATTTTACTCAAATATTAGATGATTATAACATAAAATCTGTGTCCTGTATATCTATACTGTGATTCAAATAAAATACAAAAATAAACTTCTAGACACCTTCTTAAGGCATCAGAAGTTTATTTAAGATGAAACTTACATTTAGCTACTGGGTATTATTATTTGGTAGCGTCATACACCTTGCTTCTTTCATCAAGAATTGCTTGGTAGCCAGAAGCAAGATAATCGTCACAAGCTTCTTTATAAAGTTTATCAAATTCTTCTGGTTTACACATAACAAGTTTTGTATAATATTCTTGCCACTTAGATAAGAGTGTTGCATTATATGTTGCCTCAGATGCAATGGCTTCTAGGAAGGTGTAATCCATGTAAGAATATTCAGCTATAGATTGAGTGTAGTCATAAGCATCTGTAATCAGATACTCATATCCAGGGATTGTAGAAGCAGTTGCAATTGCTTTTAAAGTATCTTCATGGGTTGCCTGTAATTGGCGGGTGGTTACGATGCACCACATGTCTGCGTTATTATTAAAATTAAGTCTTTCTGTACCTTCATATGGCTTCATATTTGCAATACCATCGGCATCTACTTCATAGGTAAGATCTTTGATACCATATTGCATTGTATAAAGGATGTCTGGTTGTGCCATCCAATTGAAGAACATAAGGGCAGCAGCAGTCTCATCATCAGTCGCACTATAAGCGATACCAGACATCATGCCATAAGGTTGGTATAGACGAGTAGCAGGTACTCCACCTTCGGGAACTCCCGCATAAGGATCTAAAATGGCAAGTTTTGCATCAGGATCATTGGCAAGCAATGTGTTTAGAATATCAGCATTTAAATAGCAACCATATACCCCAGCATTTCCGTTTAGGAAATCTGCTCTTGCTTGTGCACCATCTGTATCAAGAGCAAATTCTGGACTTAGTAAGCCTTCGTTATATTGTTTGTTTGTCATTTTTAACATTTCGTAGGTAGGCTCCCAGGTAAGAGAAGCAATAGTTAAGCCACCATATAGAGCGTTGTCTTTTTCTTCAAGAGGAAAAGGACGAAAAGCAAAGTTTCCTGCTACATACCCAGAAGTGGGTAAGCTTATAGTTGCTGGAACTGTATAAGATTTTCCAAGATTGGCTTCTTTAAAAGCTGCCAGCATTTTATTATATTCATCTAGTGATTTAGGCATTTCCATATTTACTTTATCTAACCAATCTTGCCTTACTAAAGTAGTCCAAGTATCATATGCTGGACGATCGCCCATAAGAAACATATGTTGGTTTTCAATGATGCCAAAGGAGCTTACTTCTTTTGTATATTCCATATAATCAGGGGCCCATGTATTTAAAAGCTCTTCACTTAGAGGCTTAAAGACACCTCTTTTGTAAAATTGCATCATAACAGGAAAGTCATAATCAAAGATTACAGTAGGTTCATCATTAGCAGCCAATAGCATATTGAACTTATCTGTAGTTGAGGCCCTAGGGATTGCTACGTATTCCACATCAATATTATGTTTATCACCAAATTCGGACTGTATCCATTGAGTCCAATAGTTATTACTTACATCAGGTAGACCTTGTACACCCCGATCATAGACAGGAATTTTAAGTTTTATTTTGTTTTTAAAAACATGTGTAAGGGGATCAATAGTAGCATCTGTATCCTTTGATGCTGCTACAGGTGTATTTGTCTTTTTATCAGGGGCCGCAGTTGTAGGTGTATCCGTTTTTTGTTTTTCTCCACAAGCTGTAAACAATAAAATCGTTACTAATATCATTGCTAATAGTGTAAATAATTTGTTCTTTTTCATCTAAAAATCCTCCTTTTAATTTATATACTAGCCTACTCTTCGAAATTGACAGAGCTTGAAGAATAGGGAAAGTTTTTCTTGAAATAGATTCTTAACCTTTAACTGCACCAATCATAATGCCTTTCACAAAATATTTTTGTAGGAAAGGGTATACAATCACAATAGGAATTGTAGCAAACATAATGCAAGCAGCCTTCAAAACCTCAGGTGTAAGAACCTGGGTAGCGTGTACATCTTGGGCAAGGGATGTTGAATCCGAAGCGGTACTGATGAGAAGGCTTAGCTTATGTTGTAGTACATATAGGTTTTGCTTTGTAATATAATAAAGAGAATCTTGATAAGCATTCCAGCGACCTACAGCATAAAAGAGGCAAAGAGTAGCAAGGACAGGCTTACACAAAGGAATAACAATACGAATAAGGACGCCAATATCAGTACAGCCTTCTAAAAAAGCTGACTCTTCAAGACTATCGGGTATGGTATTTTGAATGAAGGATCGCATAATAATCATGTTATAGGTGCTAAAAGCAAGGGGAAGAATTAAGCTCCAAAGAGAGTTAATTAAGCCTAATCGATTCATTAAAAGATAATCAGGGATAATACCTGCATGAAAATACATTGTAAAAAGAAAAATAAAACTAAGAAGATATCGGCCCTTTAATCTTTTTCTAGACAATGGATATGCAGCACAAATAGTAAGAATCATGCCAATGGCTGTGAATAATACAGTCACATAAATTGTAGTCAGTAAGGAGCGAATCATGCTTGCATCACCTAAAACTTGTCGATAGGCTTCTATGGTAAACTCCACAGGGAAGATATAAACTTTTTGTGACATAACAGCTGAATTAGAACTAACAGAAAGAGAAAAAACATGTAAAAAGGGGATAAGGCAACACAAGGATATAATGGTTATAATAATATAAATAATAATATCAATGATTTTAGAGCTATTGTCTTTTTTCATCTTCTACACCTCCTTTATATTAAGCCATCTTCACCAAGTTTTTTGGCAATTCGATCCGTAACTAGAATCAACAAAAACCCAATGAAAGACTGAAAAAGTCCTAAAGCAGTGGCTACGTTATAGCGGTAGGCTCGAAGCCCTACTTCATAAATAAATACTGGTAAAATTTTGGACACTTCAATGACAATGGAATTTCCAATTAAGTAGGAACGCTCAAAGGAACCACCCATGAGACGCCCAAGGTTCATAATAAGAAGTGTAATAACAGTTCCTTTAATACTGGGTAAAGTAATATAGATAATTTTGTGCCAACGGTTTGCACCATCTACAATAGCGGCTTCATAGAGTTCACTACTAATGCCAGAAATAGCAGCTAAATAAATAATTGTACCCCAACCAACAGACTGCCAAATTCCAATCGCTACATAGGAAACAATCCAATGATATTTTTCTGTTAAAAACGGGATATTGTTTCCTCCAAGTTTTACAATAATATTGTTAATAAGTCCGTAATTGGTTCCAAGGAGTTGTGACATAATCCCGGCAATAATAACCCAAGAAAGAAAATGAGGTAAATAAAGAACAGTTTGAGAAACGCGCTTAAAGGAAACAGATTTAATTTCATTTAAAAGGATAGCAAGGATAATGGGCATAGGAAAGCCAAAAACTAAATCAAGAATATTTAATGTAAGTGTATTACGGAAGCTCCTTTTGAACTCACTCATGGTAAAAACCTCTTTAAAAATATCTAAACCAATAAATTTGCTTCCAGAAAATCCTTTTATGATGTCATAATCAAAAAAGGCAATAGAAAGTCCGCCCATAGGAATATATTTGAAAATGAACACAGCTAGTAAAGGTAAAGATATTAATAGATATAATTGCCAATCTCGTTTTACATAAAATAAAAAAGTTTTTTTAGATATAGGCGCTTTGGTATTATACATAAAAATCACCCTCTATTCGTAATGTTATTTGTCTAGTTTTTAGAGCCTCTCTACTGTCACTATATCTGATACATAAAACAATGTAAACAATCATTATTGATCAGAGGGTTCATTTTTGATAATGCATTTAATGAGCCATAATACAAGGGTTTTAAGGTATTAGATTATACTTTGATAGTTAATATCCTTTATTTTTTATTTAAAAAGATGAAAATAGATCTAATTTTTGTATCAGTTTTAAACATAGAATCAAAAATTATACACATAAAAACGAATAAAACAAGTGTAAAAATGTGAAAGAATTACAACGAAAAAGGCAGCCATAATCTATGAGAACAAAGTAAGATTGGCTGCCTTTTCATATCAATCCTTTTTACGATTTACATTTCTAAATTCACTAGGTGTAATGCCATTAAATTTTTTAAAAAAACGTGTTAGACTTTGTACATTTGAAAAACCCACTTCATCTGCAATTTCTCGAATAGTCATATTACTATTGAGAAGTAATCGTTTGGTTTCTTCGATTTTAAGAAAACATACATAGTCTTGAGTACTTTTATTAGTGGTCTCTCGTACAATTTTTCGAATGTACGAATAACTAATACCTAGATCTTCTGCCATTTTTTCGAAGTCCAGCTCTGTCTTATAATGATCGTGAATATACATGAGGACTCTTTCACTATGGCTGGTAGCATCTATCGGTGCTTCGGTTACTTCGCATATATGACTATAAAAATCGAAAAGTAGTTCTTCGATATCTTCTAAGGTCTCTTGTTCCGAAAGTCTATGATAAATATTATATTCTAAGATATCACTGATATTAATATTAGAATCAAGAAGATATTTTACCGTGGACCCTACTAATTGGTTAAATATATGAATTACATTATCATATTTTACATAAGGCTGTTTCCGAATTTCAGTAATTAAATTGTAGATAGTAGTTTTAATAGAATTTAAATCGTTGGTACTTAAAAAGTTTAGGATATGCTTTTCGAATTGGTAAGGATAAAAAAACTCACCTTGTTCTTCAAAATCCCTTCGCCAGAAGATAATGCTATTTTTTCCTGCAATAAGCTTTCGTTTCAAAGCCCGTTGAGCTTCGTGGTAAGAAGAGGAGATTCCTTCTAATCCTTCACGACAAGTTCCAACTCCAAAAGATATAGAGATACCAATAGTAGTTTGAACCTTTTGTTGAAAACCTGTAAAAAGTTCTTCTATTATTTTATTTGTTTTCAGAGAATCGTAGGCATGGATATTGATAATAAAGACATTAAGTCCCCAATCTAATAAAATAGCTTCTAATTTAATTTTTTCACTCTGTTGAGCTTTTAGCAAATCTAATACCATTGTATGAAATAGCTGTTTTTGTTCAATTGTTGTTTTGGAGAGAACTTCTTCAAGATTATCGATAGATGAAGAAACCACAATAAACTGATGATATAAAAATTGTACAGGAGGTTGTATTTTCGCACTATATGTATCTAAATTTCCTTTTAGAAGGCTTTCAAGATAAATCGTTTTTACACTACCTTTACTCCTTTCGATAGCCTTTTGTAAATCGTTTTGACGTGTGGACATTTTTATAAACATATCAGATATTAGAATTGCTTCATTTCGTGTAGTTGACATTTCGTTTTCTGTCTTTCGAATGCTTTTAGCAAGTTTTGTTACAGGTGAATATATCTTGTAGTATATTAGTAAGACAATAAAAGTACCTGCAATCATAATAGTAAACAGGGAGATAATACCAATCAATCGAATAGAGCTTAATCTCGTAGTTAAATAATCCATAGAGTTGGTGCTGATAAAAATCCAATCATTAAAATGAGATTTTTTATAAGAAAAAATCATGCGTTCTCCCAGTTCTTCATCCTGCTTAATAAAGAATCCTTCTTCTAATGAAGAGGAAAGAATTTTATCAATAGGATCTACCAGCGCCATATTTTCATGAAGAAGAGTAAAATCATTGTGTGTGATAATAGTACCTTTATTATCGATAATAAAAATATTATCTTGGTAACCTTCCCGGTTATTACCATAGGAATTACTAATAATTGATTGTATTTCGCTAGGGTAGATATTAATGACAATGACACCTTCTAAAGGGCTACTTAGTAGTGTTAAAGGATAAAAGAAGGAGATCGCTTCAATAAAGTTCTTTTTCTTGGAAGTAGATGCATCAAGGTGCACAGGAATTTGTCTTGATTTCCAGTAGTGTTTTTCATGACCAGATAAAATATTATGATAAATGCTAAGCCAATTATGATCAATATACCCTTCTATTCGTTGTACTCCACCTGCTGTGGTAATAAAAAAATCCGTATCTTTTTGATATAAATAGACAGAATGTATTCTTAGATTAGAATAGACAGAGTTTTTTAAGTTATTGTATATGTTATTAGCAATAATGATATTTGAAGGTGTATACGAAATTTGCTCATAACTTTTTAAAGATCTTAATTGTTCCAAATCATCAATCATAGAATAATTGATAGCTTCCCTATAAATGTTATGGCTAAATATGGAAACAATAGTTTCGATGGAATTTAAATTAGAAATGGATCCTTGAGCAATTTCGCTTTCTACATAATAAGTAATACTATCATTTAATTTATATAGAGTAATGGTCATGGGGATAATGCTTAGGAAAACTAAAGCAATGAACATTTCAATAATAATAGGAAGTCTTTTCATTTTATCGCTCCTATGTAGTTTTATACTGTTTTTTAAAATAAATGAGACCGCTTATTATTTATATACTTTACATTCTGTTAAACTTATCTAAACATAAGTATATAAGAATGTTAACATTATAAAAAATGTATGTCAATTCTAAGTTAACATATTATGTAGCAAATGAGAGACTTAATTAAGGGATGAAAAAAATGTGGAAAAAAAAGAAGGAATATTATACAATAATAGAATATGACATATATCGCTAATTATCATAAATGATTATAGATGTAAAATAGAGGAGAGGATATTGATGGAAGGCTATATAGATTGGCAGACTTTATTTTTCTTTTTTATTGTTTATTCAGTCATAGGGTGGTTATTAGAAGTGATTTTTCATATTTACACAGAGAAAAAGCTAATTAATCGAGGGTTTTTATATGGCCCCATTTGTCCTATTTACGGAAATGGGGCTGTATTAATGATTACTTTCTTAACGCCTTTGGAGCACAATGTACTCTATCTATTTATTGGTGGGGTTGTAGTAGCCACGGTTATTGAATATATTACAGGCTATATTTTAGAACTGGCTTTTGATACAAAATGGTGGGACTATTCTAGTGAACCTTGGAATATAAAAGGGTATATTTGTATCAGGTTTTCATTGATGTGGGGGATAGGAGCTCTATTTTTAATGAAGGTCATACATCCTAAAGTAGCAAGTTGGATTGCTGCTATTCCTAGTATTATGGTACCTATTTTATACCATGGTATTTTAATTGCTTTTGTTGTAGATTTGACCCTTACCATCCATTCTTTGATTGAGTTTAGAACGATTTTAAAAGAATTACGTGCGATTAAAGAAGAATTAAACAAGAAACTTAAAGATAGAGAACAAGAGTGGGATTTAATTAAACGGGCTCAAGGAATTCAAATGAAATTTAAAAAGAGACATATTAGTTTTTTACGGATTTATCCTCACTTAACAAAAGGAAAGTTAGAAGAATTTTTAAAAACCATAAAAAGCAAAAAACGAGATGTAAAATAGGCTTTTACACTTTTTTTGTAATAGGAATTTGAATTTCTGTGATGAATTCTTTCTCTCTAGACGTTTCATGAATATCGATTCGATAGATTTCCATGGGACTGCCTACAATAGAATATTCATTTTCTTTAATATAACTCAATAATTGTTGAAAGAAATATTGGCTTTTCTTGTAGGCACCTTGATAAATTAAGGTAAGGTAATCACCTTCCGGTAAGATCATGTCATAATCCTTTTCTGATTCGTCTACGAAAAAGAATACATTTTCATATAAATTATAAATTCCTTTTTCCATTCCTTGATCTGATATAAAAACCCCCATATTTTTGTTACCAAATAACAAGGCTTTTTCATCATTTTTTCTTTCCAATTTTCGAAAAGCTAAATCTACTTCTTCATCTTTAGAGGTAGATTCCTTTACTAAAACCATTTTTCTAGAACTAATTTTTTTGATTTTTATTTTTTCGTATTCTTCTATTGTTTCTATACTTTTTAAAGTTTTTAGTCTTCTCTCTAAATTTTTTTGAACTTTTGATAACTCAGCAATTTCATTTTGAATCATATCAATTTCTTTTTTTATTAAATCTTTGGTCGTTTGTACAGTCCTATCTTCTAAATATTCTTTGATTTGCTTAACAGAAAAATCTAATTTTCTTAAATCTTTGATAATATTTAACTTCCAAATTTCTTGCAAAGTATATACTCGATATCCATTTTTTTTGCGTTCTGGGGTAATGAGTCCCATTTTCTCATAATATCGCATAGAATCTGGACCGATATTATATAAAGCACAAATCTCTCCTATGGTATATTCTTTTTTCATCTTTAACACCTGCTTATATAATGTTTTTATTATCTTATCTCTTGACATTGGTATTATACCAACCTTTATACTGGTGAACAAGTGCCATATAGTATGGTCAAAAATTAGTTAAGGAGTCGGTATGATGTCAACAACGGAAGATATATCTCATTCTGGGGGGTTAAGCAAAAAGTTCTTTAAATATGCTTTTGCCTCTATTGGTGCTATGTGGATTTTTTCTATCTATACTATGGTAGATGGAATGTTTGTCGGTAAAGGGGTTGGACCTACGGCTCTTGCGGCAGTAAATTTATCAATGCCTTTTATTAATACTATTTTTGCTATTGCTTTATCTATTGCTGTAGGATCTTCTACCCTTGTAACATTTTACTTGGGGCGCAATGAACCCGAAAAAAGCAATGAAATATTTACTCTAAATGTTATTATTCTTACCATATTAAGTGTTACAATTAGCTTTTTATCTCTATTGTTTTTAGAAAGGTTAGCAATATTTCTAGGAGCTACAGAAGAAACCTTGGTATATGTAAAGGATTATCTTAGGATGATTATTATCTTTAGTACATTTTTTATTGTTGGATATTCCTTAGAGGTTTTAGTCAAGGCCGATGGTTTTCCTGCCTATTCTATCCTTTTTGTGACGATTGGCGGTTTAACAAATATTGTATTGGATTATCTTTTTGTTATCGTTTTAAGCTATGGTGTTCAAGGTGCAGCATTAGCTACAGGCCTTTCACAACTTGTTACATGCTTAGGATTTTTAGCACATTTTTTAAGTGGAAAATCTAAATTAAAATTCACTAAAATAAAGATAGATTGGTCTATTGTAAAAAGGATGTTTATTATTGGGTTTCCAGATTCACTAACCGAGCTTTCTGCTGGGATTACAGTTTTTTTATTTAATTTTATGATTTTAAAACATATTGGATCTAATGGAGTAGCAGCTTTTGGAGTTATTATGTACATCAATAATCTTGTCCTTATGACTATGGTAGGGATTAACCAAGGAATGCAGCCTTTGGTCAGCTTCTATAATGGCAAAAAAGATTCTGGTAGTATTGAAAAGTTAATCCATTTAGCTTTTAAAGTTGGTATAGTATTTTCTATCATGTTTCTATTGGTATGCCAGTTTTTTACGGATCAATTAGTTTCACTATTTATTAGTCCGGATAACGTAGATGTTTACCATTTATCTAAGCAAGGTCTGAAAATTTTTAGTTACTCTTTTATATTGTGTGGATTTAATATTATATTGTCTGGGTATTTTACAGCACTAAAACAAAGTAAAAAAGCAACTTTAATTTCTTTACTTCGTGGGCTGGTGGCAATTTCTATATGTATATTTTTACTGCCCTATATCTGGGGCAGTACGGGCATATGGCTAAGTCCCATAGGTAGTGAAATCATTACACTAGGAATTTCAGTTTGGATTGTATTGAAGTCTAAAACTCAGTCCCAAGAGACAGGGAGAAAAAACGCTAGTCTCTCCTACTTGACAAAATATTGAAGAAACATTATTCTAATATACAGATGGAGATATACAAAAATGCATATTAGAATTATCCATAGAAAGTGATGAAGGTGTCTTCATGGGAATCTCTCCTTTGGTGATTTTGATATCACTGAGAGATTCCCATTTTTTACATTTCTCTTATGAACTAGAAAAGTAAATATAGGCACTTAGTACAGGAGGTTTAAGTTTAACTATCTATCTATAGAACTTTATTTCAAGGAGGAAAAATAATGAAAAAATTTCAAGACTATGAATACGTAAGACCTGATTTTAATCAATTAGATCAAGATTTCCAGCAATTGTTAGACGAATTTGCAAAAGCATCCACCTTTGAAGAGCAAAATCGTGCTATGGTAAAAATCAATCAGCTTAGAAGCCATATAGAGACTATGATGAGCCTGGTTTATATTCGACATTCCATCAATACAGAAGATGAATTTTATATGAAGGAACAAGATTTTTTAGATGAGAATAGTCCTCTATATCAAGATATGGTTAACCAATATTATCAAGTGCTAGTAGATTCTAAATTTAGAAAACAATTAGAAGATAAATGGGGGACACAGATTTTTAATTTAGCAGAATTACAATTAAAAACTTTCTCAAAAGAAATTATGGAAGATTTAGTTCAAGAAAACAAACTAGTCACAGAGTACAATAAATTGATCGCCTCAGCTAAAATAGAGTTTGAAGGTGAAATAAGAAACTTAAGCCAAATGCAGCCTTTTATGCAATCAAAGGACCGTGAAATCCGAAAGGCGGCTTATGAAGCTTATATTGGTTTCTTTGCTGAGAACGAAAGTAAATTTGATGAAATTTATGATCAGCTTGTAAAAATGAGACATGCTATGGCAACAAAATTAGGATATAAAAACTATGTACAAATGGGTTATGACCGAATGTCTCGCTCCGATTATGATGCGGAGATGGTGGCTAATTATCGAAAGCAAGTTTATGAAGATTTAGTACCTTTGGTTAGTGAGTTAAAAGAGAGACAAAGAAAAAGATTAAACCTTGCAGAGCTTAAATATTATGATGAGCCATTAGAGTATACTACTGGGAATGCAACACCAAAGGGTGATCCAGATTGGATCGTAGAAAAAGGAAAGCAAATGTATCATGAGCTTTCTAAAGAAACAGATGAGTTTTTTACCATGATGTTAGATTTAGAGCTCATGGATTTAGTAAGTAAAAAAGGGAAAATGAGCGGAGGATATTGTTCCTATTTGCCAGAATATCAAGTTCCTTTTATTTTCTCTAATTTTAATGGAACTAGTGGTGATGTAGATGTATTAACTCATGAAGCAGGTCATGCTTTCCAAGGTTATTTGAGTAGAGAATTCCTTATTCCTGAATATAACTTTCCCACATTAGAGGCTTGTGAAATTCATTCTATGAGTATGGAATTTATTACTTGGCCTTGGATGGATTTATTATTTGAAGAAGAAGTAGATAAATACAAGTTTAGTCATTTAAGTGGTGCTGTTAACTTTATTCCTTATGGTGTCACTGTAGATGAATTTCAACATTTTGTATATGAGAACCCAGAGGCAACTCCTGAAGAAAGAAAAAGTCAATGGAGAGCCATTGAGAAAAAATATTTGCCTTTTAGAGATTATGAAGATAATGATCTTCTAAATCGTGGTGGTTATTGGTTTAGACAAGGACATATTTTTTCTAGCCCCTTTTATTATATTGATTATACCTTGGCTCAAGTATGCGCATTTCAATTTTGGGTAAAAACAAGAAGCAATCAAGAAGAGGCATGGGAAGATTATATCCGCCTTTGTAAAGCAGGAGGAAGTAAGCCTTTTCTAGCATTGGTTGAACTAGCAAATCTGAAAAATCCTTTTGTAGATGGTACTATTAAGGAAGTAGTGGCGCCTATTCAACAATGGCTACATTCTGTAGATGATTCAAAGTTTTGAAAAGATGAAGGGGATGGGGAGCAATGGAACTACGTTATAAAGGGAAAACAAAAGATGTGTATGAATTAGCAGATGGTAACTATCTACTTCAGTTTAAAGATGATGTAACGGGGGAAGATGGGGTGTTTGATCCTGGTGCTAATACGGTAGGATTAACTATGGAAGGTGCAGGAAAATCGGGTTTGCGAGTAACAAAATTCTTTTTTGAAAAATGTAATGAACAAGGAATTCCAACCCATTATATTGATGCGAATATAGAAGAAGCAACCATGACGGTACAACCTGCAACTATGTTTGGATACGGCCTTGAAGTTATTTGCCGATATCGGGCAGTAGGAAGCTTTTTACGGAGATACGGAATGTATGCTAAAGAAGGACAAGCCTTAGATGCTTTTGTGGAAATTACTTTAAAAGATGATAAGCGCCAAGACCCTCCTATTACAGAGGATGCTCTTGACATGCTAGGGATCTTATCAAAAGAAGAGTATGCAATTGTAAAAAAGCTAACACAACAAATCAGTTATCTAGTCAAAAAAGAACTGGAGAAAAAGGGATTGGAACTTTATGATATTAAATTAGAGTTTGGCCGAGTAGGAGAAGATCAAGCCATTGCTTTAATTGATGAGATTTCAGGGGGGAATATGAGGGTTTATAAAGATGGGATCTATATTGAACCCCTTGTATTAGAAAAGTTGCTGCTGGAATAGAAATATAAAATAAGGCATCCATATAATGTATAAGGGATGCCTTTGTCATTTATTCGTAAAAAACTTGTTAGAAAGAAGAGTTACTTCTGTAATAAGTTTAGTGTATAATATAAATATACATAGCTACTATAAAACTTTACTTTGAATCAGATAAATTTATCTGGCTTGTAAGGAAGAAAGGATATAGTCTATATATCTACCTATACAGAAGGAGGACGACAACATGAAAAAAATGGTATGGATTGTAATGATATTATTATTACTAGTAGGATGCACCAGAACCCCTACTGTTACAATGACAGAGGAAGAAATAGAAGCACGAATCGACCAAAAGGTAAGTGAAAAATGGGATACATTTATGGAGGAAAAGCAGGATATAAAAGAAGATGCAGGTAAAAAGGATAGTGAAGATCAAGTAAAGGATACACAAGTAGCAGATGTTTTATATTATATTCATAAGTTAAAAGATAAAGATTTTACTTCTACTTATGGAGGAGAAAATGAAAAAACTTGGTATACAGCAGCAGAGGAATTAGGTACGATAGGTAAAGAGGCAATTCCTTTTCTTATCAAAAACTTAGAAACAAATAATGAGTATGAAAGAGCATTAACCCTCTATGCTTTGTTGTTAGCTTCCCAGGCAGAGGACGTAAAAACTTTTACTAAAGGTGAGTATATTGAAGTAAATCTAGACTTTGATGCTTCTACCCATGAAGAGTATATGGAAATTGCCAAGGCTTGGTGGGAAAAATATAAAGAAAATTGGGATTAAAATCAATGGAGCAGGAGTTGAATAATTATTTTATTCAGCTCCTGCTCCATTAGGCTTATTTACATTCCTTTACGTAATAATGAAGAGGATAGGTGATGTATTGTGCAGGGGGTAGCTTATCTGTTGTATAAAATCCAGCAGGAGCAGAGATTAACTGAGGGATTCGGTTGACGGTAGTGGCACAAGTCAATTCTACTGTTGCAGGTTGTTCGATACGTACAGTTGTATCAGGTTCCCCATGGAGAGTCCAAATATTTTTGTCTACTTCACCTTCAGGATATACTTTTCCAACACATTCAGTAACAAGGACAGGACCTTGGTTGGTGACAGTGGTAACTACAGCAGACATACCGATAGCATTTCCTGCTTTAATCGTCATGTTTAAAGTAGAGGAATGGAGATCTTCATCATGAAACAAAGGAACCAGTTTTTGTTCCATGGATTTAATTGTCCATCCAAATTGGGCACATAACCATTGGTTGGTATTCCACATATAAGAAGGCAAAGAATCACTTTGGGCAATTTGTTCTTCAAATTCTTCAGGAGTTAAGCCAGCACCATGAACTTCTGCCAATGCAATGCCATAGTCTTCTACATTGTAACTAGAAGATCCTTTAATTTTGGTAATATTATGAGTAGCGCCAGCTAAAGTTGTAATAAGATTACCCCAGAAAACATCTTGATATCCTGCTCCAGTAAGTGTGCAATTATTTTCTTTAGCTAATTTATCTAATTTATTTGTAATGGCAGGAGATGTATTCCAAGGATAAAAAGCTTCTTCGCAAATACTAATTGCGTTGACCCCATTGCGAGCAGATAATTCATAGGCATGTTCAATATCTTCCATCAAACTTTGTAAGGCAATAATGCAAACATGAGCATCACATTCTTTAAACACATTTTCGGCATCAGAGCGTACAGGGATACCTAGTTTAAATCCAAGGCCTGCCACTTCACCGATATCTTTTCCTATGATAGCAGGATTGCTATCAATAGCTCCTACGATTTCTGCTCCTTTTTCATAAAGGTAACGTAAAAAAACTTGTCCCATCTTACCACAACCGTATTGAATCACTCTAATTTTTTCTTTCATACTAAAATCTCCTTTCATTTGTTTATGTTTTAACGATACACTTTATACCAAGTATAAAGTCAAGAGAATCTTGACTAAACTTAGAATCTTTTAAATATAAATTTAAAATTATTTACATTCTACGGGTATTTGCAATTTAATAAACATATTTCGTTCATTTTGAGGAAAAACTGGCAATTCAGCTACAACCTCGCAAATATAGTCTCCTAAAATAGTATAACTTTTTTCATCAATATAATTCAAAAGTTTATGAGCATATTCCTTTTCTTTATTAAATCCTTTGCAATAAATGCATAAAAAAGTATTCGAAGGAATAATCTCAATATTTTCTGTGGTTTTAAAGTGTTCATCAACGAAAAGACACACTTCAGTAGAGATTAACTTTCTTTTAGATAACATTTTTTGTCTCAAAATAGATCCTACATTATAAAAATAGAGCATAGGAAGTTGCTTCAAAAGAATATGTTTTTTTAACTCACGCAAAATGTATTCGTAGGTTTCCAATCCGTAATCATAGATATTAATTTCACCATCATAGGTATAGATCTTTCTTTTGGGAATATACTCCATAACAATGACGCCTTCTTTGGGGGCAAGTTCATAACGATGATAGCTATCAAGGGCTCTAGAAACAGCATTTTTCATTTGAGTTAGTTCGATAATTTTGTCATCAATAAGAGCTTGCTGTGTCAATAATAGATTTTGTACCAATCCAGGTTCATGATGATGGAGTTGTTTTTTTATTTCTTTTAGAGGGATACCAAGAGTTTTCATATATTGAATCATATCTAATTTTGCGCATTGCTTAATGTTGTAATAACGATATCCTGTATTTTTATCTACATAATAAGGTTTAAGAAGGCCAATACGATCATATAAACG
>JAAZLH010000221.1 GCA_012799415.1 Candidatus Epulonipiscium sp.
ATTCTTCTTAATACAGAAAAAATACTCACAACTAAAGAGAGAAAAATTATTGAACCATTGGCTACAACCTAAATATAGTAGGTAAAATTACATAAGTATGGGATTAGTGTAATTTTTTAGAAAATGTGTAGAAAAATAAATTGAATTTTTATTACAAAAAAACGGATTAAAATCCGTTTTTTTTGTTTTTTTGAACTCAATTAATGCATACATAAGATTGAAATCATGGGATTTCCTATAATAAGTTTGGAAAAAGTCTGTGAAATATATAAATTAAATAAAATTATATCAATATGACAAGTTTAGACAAAATACGACAAACACCTTATGGTACAATCATATTGTATAAAAAATTACAAGAAAATTATAAATTAAGCACCAAGAAAGAACTTGAATTATATGAATAATATGGTATAATTATATTTAATTTTCATATTTTCAACAATCTTGAATTTAATCTTGGGAAAGGGGGAGGCACAGGCAGTACTTTTGAACTTTGACAAGACTTTATTTTTAAAAAAGGAGGTACATAATAATGACAATCAGAACCACAAGATCTAAAAAACTTGTAGCATGGCTAGTATTATCTGTTATTATATTTGCCTTAGGTATGCCTGCTCAAGTAGCCCATGCAAATAGCGCATCTGATATATCAGGACATTGGGCAAGTAAGCAAATCCAAGAATGGATAGACAAAGGTTATGTTAGGGGATATGAAGATGGCTCTTTCAAACCTAACAATCCTATTACCAGAGCAGAATTTGCTGTTCTAGTTAACAAATCATTTGGATTTACAGAAACAATACCAGTTTTCTTCAATGATGTATCAGAGGCAGATTGGTTTTATGGGGCAATAGCAACAGCTAGAGCTGCAGGTTATATAGGAGGATATGAAGATGGTAGCATGAAACCCAACTCTCCTATCACCAGACAAGAAGCAGCTGCAATTGTTGCAAAACTTAAGGATTTAGACAAGAACTCAGAGGCAGCTGATGTATTCACAGATGCCAGACTTATTCCAGACTGGAGTAAAGGACATATAGGTGCAGTATCAGCTGCAGGTTATATGAAAGGCTATGAAGATGGCAGCTTCCAACCCGTTAAAAATATCACTAGAGCAGAAGCTGTTGTAGTATTAAATAAAATCATCACAGTAGATGAAGTAAAAACAAATGAAATCACCATCAAAGAAATTGGCAAACAAACAGTAAAAGTAGACAAGACTGTTGACCTTACTGTAAAGGTAGAACCCAAGGATGCCAAAATCGAAATCAAAAATGATGATGACAAGATAGTAAAATCAACACTAAAAGACAATGTAATCACCTTAAAGGGATTAAAAGAAGGAACAGCTACAATCACCGTAACAGCTAGCAAAGAAGGCCTAAAAACTGCCCAAACTAAATTTGAAGTAAAGGTAGAAAAAGCCTCATCAGGTGGCGGCGGTGGAGGAAGTAGTAGTGGCGGTGGTGGTGGAGGTAGTAATAAAACCACATTCGAAGACATCGTCAATGTAGCAGATAGTAAAATCATTGCAATCATAGATGGCTATGTAGGAGTAGCAAGGATTGAACTAAAAAACACTTCTGAGAGTACTGCAGAAGTAACAGTAAATGGTGAAAAACTAACCTATGATGCAGCTGAAAAAGCCTACATCGGTGGAATTGGTGGAATCAAAGCTGGTACAGAGTACACTGTAGTTGCAAAAGGATACACTGGCAAAATCAAAGCTGTAACAGGTGAAGAAGCTATC
>JAAZLH010000222.1 GCA_012799415.1 Candidatus Epulonipiscium sp.
TCCTTATGAAGAATGGTATGATTTTATATCTGGCCAGCATAAAGCTACTTACCAACCTACTGTTGTTGGATCAAGAAATGCAACAACTTATTTAGGTGGTAAAAAGAAATCTGTTATTTTATATATTCAATCTATTATGTTGCAAAAAGATTTTTTGGGTAACTTTGTAGTATTGTTAGATGGGGATGTGATTGATTCTATTATTGAAAGAAGTAAATGGTTACCAGATGCTAATATTCTTATATTAAACCAAGAAAATGAATTTATATCTAACCCATCCAAAGCTTTCCTTCCAGATGGTTATACCTATGAAACTTTAAAAAATAAATCGGGAGTTATTTTTGATAAGATTAATAATGAAAACTCGGTTATATCCTATGTCCAGTCAGAAGTAACAGACTGGAAGTATATATCCGTTATTCCCAAAAAGGTGTTTTTTGAGCAAGCAGAAACTTTGGTTTCTATTATTATAATTGTACTAGCTTTATGTTTAATTTTAAGTGGAATGATTACTTATTTTATTACCTTAAAAAATTATAGTCCAGTTAAAAAGATCGTTGATTTTATAGATAGTAATTGGGGCAAAAATGATGAACTAAGTTCTTCTGAGTTTGCAAAAATAGAAAAAACATTAGAAAAAATTACCCAAGAATATAGAGAAATGAATTTAAAGATTAAAAATCAAGAAGATGTAATGAGGGAATATTTTTTAGAACGCCTATTAAGAGGAAACGTTTATACTTCTTCTGTAGAGGAAACCATTCAATATTATAATTTATCTTTACATGAGGAAGGCAGCGCAGTGTTATTAATTAATTTAGAAGATAGCAGTGAGATGGAACTAGAAGAGGAGGGCACAGGAGAACGAGAAATAGAGCAAGAAGAAATTGCTTTATTTATTATAGAAAATATTGTAGGAGAGTTATTAGGGGAGTTCTATGGGATAGAAAAAACCAAGGTGGATGGATTTATTGCTTTTATCATTAGTATGAATATGAATCAAGTACAGAGCTTTCCGGAAGATATCAAACAAATTTTTAACAAGGCACAAATGTTTATAGAAAAAAACTTTCATATTCTATTTACTGGTGCTGTAAGTCATGGGCACATTGGTTCTTTGAATATAGACACGATTTATAAAGAAGCTTTAATTGCTTATGAATATGGACTTTTGGTTAATAATGAAGGATTACAATTCTTTATGCAAGGAAAGCAATCAGAGCTAAACAATCCATCTTTTGATTTGCTGGATTTAGAAAGACAGTTCATTTACTATTTAACAGCTCGTAACTTTGACAAGGCTAGAGAGTGTTTTGAAGAAGCTTTTAATGGAGCTTTTTTAGAAGAAAATCTTTCTTTTGAAATGAAAAGGTGTAGAAAATATGTTTTGGTTCATATGATTGTTGAAGGATTTAAGAAATTAGGAGAAGTTCAACAAAATATAGATCTAATTTACCAAGAAACCATTCAGGAAAGATTATTGAAACATAAAGGTATTTATGATTTTCATCAGGAAACCTTACTTTTGCTTAGGGAGGCAGAAGAATTTTATAAAGAGGATGAGACCCAGAGTAGCACACAAGAATTATGTCAAAAGGCAGTGGAGATTATTCACGCTCATTTACAGGATCCAAATTTAAGTGTATCCATGATTGCAGATATACTTGGTGTTAGTGTTTCCTATGTATCAAGATATTTTAAAAGACATATTGGTATGGGAGCTTTGGATTATATTCATATAAAAAGAATTGAGGAGGCAAAAAACTTATTAGAAAATGAGGATCTCAGTGTTAATGAAGTAGCAGAAAGAGTAGGCTATATTAACAGTCTTAGTTTAATTCGAGTATTTAAGAAATATGAGGGGATCACTCCAGGGAAATACAAGGAGATTCATGAAAAAATATAAAAAACAAAGGAGAATTTAGATGGCAGAACAATCCGGGGAAAACTTGATACAAAAGTTAGATTCTAATATGAGTATAAATCCTATAGAGGATCAAGGGATAAAATGGCTTTCTCCTATGGAGGCGCCTTTTAGAATTTTAGGGTTTCCATGGCTTTCTAAGGAAAGAACTTATCGCAGGATGCCTATGGTATGTACCCCTCCCATTCCTGAGGCTGTAAACTATTTAGCTAATTGTACCGCAGGTGGCCAAATTCACTTTCAAACAGATAGTAAAGAACTTCTGATTGCTGTTCAATTACAGGCTCCTGCAAATATGGTGCATATGCCTGCCACAGGACAATGTGGTTTCGATTGTTATGTGGATTTTGGTCATGGCGATGGTTTTCAGTTTTGTAATGTAACTCGTTATCCTTTGGAACAAGATCATTACAAGATACAATTACTTGATTTAGAGTCATCAAAGATGCGTAAAGTTATTCTTAATTTTCCCCTATATCAAGGGGTCAAGGAAGTTTTTATTGGTGTACAAAAGGATGCTACGATTCTTGGTTCTTCAGATTTTCAACAGAACCCTTTAATTTTTTATGGAACTTCTATTACTCAAGGAGGTTGTGCTTCACGTCCTGGCCTAGCTTATACCAATATTCTAAGTCGATACTTACAACGAGAGTGTATTAACTTAGGGTTTTCGGGTAATGGTAAAGGAGAGGCGGAAGTTGCCAAAGTGATTTCGAGTATTCCAAATCCTGGTGGGTTGATTCTTGATTATGAAGCCAATTGTATGAGTACAGAACTTTACAAACAGACATTACCCAAGTTTATTCATACCTATCGTAAGGTTCACCCCTTAGTACCTATCTTAGTTATTTCGCGGATTCAATCTTCTATGGATATCATTTCACCGACTTTTCATGAAGAAAGATTGGAAAGAAAGGAATTCCAAAAATCATGGATTCATGAAGAACAAAAAAATGGTGACCAAAATCTTCATTTTTATGATGGCTCTTATTTACTTGGGGAGCAATGGCTAGAAGGAACAGTAGATGGAGTTCATCCAACGGATCTTGGGTTTATGAGTATGGCAAATACGTTATACCCTGTGATTAGAGAAATTTTTTAAATAGTGGAGGCATATATTTGAATTTTGAGATTGATTTCTATACAAAATTCGAGTATATGCCTTTTTTGTTAAGTGAGCTATCCTTAGAATATAAAAGTTTATGGAATCTAAAAAGGAGAAAATATTTTAAAAAACAAGAAAAAAGAAACAAGTTTCCATAAATCATTGACTTTTAGTAAAAACGATGTAATATAGAGGTCAAAAGAAGAAGATTTAGGTGCATTTCTCAAAGAATAATTATTTATTGTAGGTAAGATTACTGTATTTATTGTATGGAACAAGGATATTATTAAAAATTATTTAAAGTGAGGGGAGAGAAGAGATATGCAATATATAACTTTGGAAGAAAAAAAAGTACTTCTATACGGTAGTTATGATGTAATTATTGTAGGAGGGGGAACTGCTGGGGCAGTAGCAGCTATTAGTAGTGGAAGAGAAGGTTTAAAAACATTAGTAGTAGAACAATTTGGAAGTCTAGGAGGTTCGCAAACCGTAGGGTTGGTGAATCCTATGATGCATAATAAGATTGAAGGAAATCCTTACTCTTCTAGTATTGATGAAGAAATTTGTGAGCGAATGATTCAGATTGGATACGGATCAGGACATGGGGGGCCAAACAAGGGATGGTTCGATTCTCAAATGTTGAAAGTTGTTCTGGAAGAAATGGTTATAGAAGCAGGGTGTGATATTTTATATCATACTTCTCTCATTGATGTGTTGAAAGAAGAAGAAAAGATAAAGGCTATTATAATACATAATAAAGATGGCATCTCTGCTGTAAAAGGAAGTTATTTTATTGATTGCACAGGGGATGGAGACGTAGCCTATTATCTAGGGCTACCCTTGGAATCTGGTGATAAAAATGGGATGAACCAAGCTTTATCCCTACGCTTTCAAATGACAAATATTGATTGTGACCGTTTTGGGGAATATCTTGAAAGTTTAGGGCAAGAAGGAACAACACGTCAACCATTGCTTCATACAGCAGCTGTACGAGGAAAAGATTGGGTATTAAATCCCTTATTTGAAGAAAAAATTGAGCAAGGAGTTTTAGAGCCCCAAGATTTAAAGTATTTTCAGATATTTTCTGTACCAGGAAAGCCAAGGGATTTGGCTTTTAATTGTCCGGAACTAGGGGCGAAGAAAAATATCGTAGATGCTACATTTTTAACTCAAAAGCAAATAGAAGGAAAAAAGGCAATTATGCGTTTAGCGTCCTTCTTACAAAAATATGTTCCGGGATTTGAAGAAGCTTATATTAGTGATATTGCCCCTATGTTAGGAATTAGAGAATCTAGAAGGGTAATAGCTGAATATCGCTTGACTGGTAAAGATATTGTTTCCTATGCAAAATTTGAAGATGGTATTGCAAGAAGTAATTATCCTATTGATATTCATAATGGTGATCAAGAAGAAGATTTGGAATATAGTGAAGTTGGACTTTCAGAACAATACTATGAAATTCCTTATAGAAGTTTAGTTGTGGACGGTATAGATAATTTATTAGCAGCAGGACGTTGTACAGGGTCTGATTTTATTGCCCAATCAGCTATTCGTATTCAGCAAGTCTGCAGAGCTATGGGAGAAGCGACAGGGATTGCAGCAGCTTATGCCTTGGAAAAGAAAATACCCTTTCGACAGGTAGAAGGAAAAGAGGTTCGTGCTAGGATGAGGGAAAGAGGGGGAGAAATATAATACTTTTCTACAATAGTGGAAGAATGTATTTGCTTAAAAGCAGATACATTCTTCCATATTTATTATGAGATGGAAAAACTTATATAAGGATATTTATTCTATTTTCCTTATTAACAGAGGTTTTTGAGGGGGGATGTAAAATGAAAAAGAATTATTATCTTTGGATAGATATGAATGCAAATAAGAGCCGAATTACCAATTTACGATTATTGGAAAAGGTATTAGATAGGGCAGTAGAGTCGGGTTTTGAATCAGTTGTTGTAGGTAGCAAAAATATAGCTGGATTTGGTATTTATCATAGTAATATCGTGAATCATTATGGATTGGTGAATCAGACCTTTTCCATAGAAAAAGATTATCTTCAGATGATGATTGAAGAAGGCCATAAAAGGGGATTAAAAGTTTATGCTGCCATTGATGTCTTTTCTGAGGGAAAAAGAGATGACCCATCTCCTTTATCTCCAGGGTATCAAAACCCTTCATGGCAAACTCATATGTATGGATTAGACCAACAGGATGGCGTACAAATTCGCCCAATTGCAGATATGAAAGAAGTGCAGGCAGTAGAATCGACAGATGATTTTCATGATGTCTTTGTTAACCCAGTTCATGAAGAAGTGCAGGAATATGAGTTAAGTGTTATTCAAGAGATCATACAAAACTATTCCCTTGATGGTATTGTGCTTGATAGGGTTCGATTCATCGGTTTAGGATCGGATTTTAGTGAGTACACAAGAGAGAAATTTGAAAATTATATTGGGCACTCAGTAAAAAAATGGCCAGAGGATATTTATCAATTGCATCGTATTAATGGAGTGGTAGAAGTAAAAGAATATGGATACCTTTTTGAAGCTTGGCTTACATTTAGATCTAAGGTAATTAAAGATTTTATTTTTCAAGTTCGTTCTCTTATTCAAAGACTGAATAAAAACATAGAGCTGATAGATTATACAGGTTCTTGGTATCCAGAATATTATGGTACAGGAGCCAACTGGGCTAGTAAAAACTATATACCTACTACCCATTATCCTTGGGTTGGCCCAGAATACGCTAAAACAGGTTATGCAGAAGATATAGATGGGTTATTATCAGGCTTTTACTACCATGAAGTAACGGAAGAAGAGATAGTAAAGAAGGGGAAAGCAGCTTATTGGCATAGTGTAGAAGGTTCGGCAAGAATCGCTAATGAAGTTGTGCAAGGGGTGACTCCTGTTATAGGAAGTCTGTTTGTATTGCAGTATAAAGATAATCCTAAACAATTTAAAAAGGCTATCGATATGTGTTTTAAGAAATCTGATGGTTGTATGATTTTTGATTTGTGCTACATTGAGGATTATGATTGGTGGAAGATTTGTAAAAGATAAGACAAAGCTCTTTAGATAGATGAGAAGCTAATACGAATCTTGGGCATATTTCTTTTCTCCTTCTGTTTTATTAGGGAATGTTATATAATATAGGCAATAATTATCCTATAATACAGAAGGAAAAGGAGAACCAAGATGCATAGTAATAATAGTATGATAGAGATAGGAAGTTTGCTTCCTATGATTGCAAGTTTACTACAGAGTTTTACAAAAACAGAGAAAAAGGTGGCAGAAGCAGTCCTTGCTAATCCTCAAGAAGTGATTCATTCTTCGATTACTAATTTTGCTGATTCAATCGGAGTTGGAGATACGACGGTGATTCGTTTCTGTAGAAAATTAGGATTTGTAGGATATCAAGGATTTAAAGTAGCTTTGGCCCAAGAGATTTCGTTTTCACAAAGTCAACATGCAGTGGTGCTCAACGAGGATATTGAAGATTCAGATACAATGAGTACGATTATTCAAAAATTGTGCTCAGGTCATCATCAAGTACTAGAAGAAACTCTTTCCTTATTATCTGCAGATGCATTATTAGAGGCAGTAGAGATGATGAAACAGAGTCAAAAAATTCATTTTTATGGTGTAGGATCATCAGGGGTAACGGCTTTAGATGCAAAATACAAGTTTTTACGTATTGGTTTACCTGTAGATTGCTTTATGGATGGACATATGATGGCTATGGATGCCAGTTTATTAACTCCTCAGGATACAGTGGTAGGAATATCTTACTCAGGTAGTACGAAGGATATTATTGATGCATTTAAGTTAGCGAAAGAGGCTGGAGCTAATACAATTTGCATCACTCGTCATGCAAGATCTCCTATTACTCAATTTGCAGATGTGATTTTACTAATGAGCTCTAAGGAAGGTCCTTTACAAGGAGGTGCTATGTCTACAAAAATTGCTCAGCTATTTATCATTGATGCTTTATATACAGAAATATTTAGACAAAGTAAAGAAGCAATCCTGAA
>JAAZLH010000223.1 GCA_012799415.1 Candidatus Epulonipiscium sp.
CTGTACCTCCTGCTTTTACGAGTCGAAAAATTGGCTTATCATTAATATCGCTAAATAAAACTTCACTGGAATTTGCTGCTGTTTCAACATCCCCTGGTTTCCAATCAAAAAAGATTTCTACATATTTACTATCTGTAGGCTCTTCTAATGTTTTTGTAATTGTGCGTGTTCCACTACCAGCACCAGTTAATTGTAAATACTTATTTCCCTCTGACTCTACTACCGTCGCTGTTGCTCCATTACCTGGAGTAAATCCAAAAGGTGAATCATTCTCAAAATCACTGCTCCAACGTAAGTCATAATCAGAATATACTGCTTCAGAGACTGATGGCTCTGACCTTTTCATATCATTTGAAGACTCTAAATCATACTGGACAGTTAAATCACTTAGGTCGAAATCTTCTGTCTCATTTGCAAAGACCAATGATATGCTTTGCAATACCATAATACAACTAAGTAATACTGCATAATACCTCCTTATTTTTTCTCTCTTGTTTCCTTTCATGAATTTCTTCACTCCTTTTTTGATTTTAAATTCTTTTTTAAAATATATTTTGCTTTAAACTATTCTGGATGCTTATCCCATATTTTACGCACTAACATAATTATAGTTTTCATAAGTATAACAATCAATAATCACATTCTAGACAAATCAATGATACTTTCTTGATAAAAGCTATTTTAATCAAATAGAGCATATTTTTGCCTACAATAACAAATAAAATCCTAAATCCTCAAAGTAGGTTATCCATAAACTTCAGTAATAATAAACTTGACATCACGACATATCAACATTATTATAGATCTAATTATGTTGATTTGTTCTTTAGTATAGTCTTAATTCTGATTTGATTATAATTCTTTTTGGAATGATATTTATTTTTTTATATTTGGTTGAAAAGTTGAAAATATCATTTCAGATGAAAGGAATGTTGATATGAGAAAGTTAGATCCAAATAACCCTAAGTTAAAAGCTACTTTTTTGTTATTGTTAACCGCATTGCTTTGGAGCACTGGTGGTATTTTAATTAAATTAATTAACCTAGATCCAATAGCAATTGCTGGTTTTCGCTCCCTTTTTGCTGCTATCATATTTTTACCTTTTATAGGCAACCCTTTTAAATTAAAATTAAATAAGCTTAAAATATTATGTGCATTATGTTATGTTGGTAATGTGACCTTAATTGTAGTAGCAACCAAATATACAACAGCTGCTAATGCAATTCTGCTCCAATACACCGCTCCTATTTATGTAACGCTATTTTCCGCTAGTTTTTTAGGGGAACGAATTTCTAAACGCGAATACATCACTGTTATAGGTGTCCTAATCGGGATGGTTCTCTTTGCCTATGATGGGCTAACCAATAAAGGCATGTTTGGCAATGTGCTTGCAATGCTTTCTGGCATGTTTTTTGCAGGTATTATCTTGCTATCAAAGAAGATAGATACCTCATCTCCAATAGAACCTCTCTTCCTTGGAAACCTCTTAACTGCCCTTTTATGTAGTCCTTTTTTCTTCACTCAAAGTGTTTCTACAAATGATTTTAGAATGCTGCTAGTTCTAGGTGTTTTTCAACTAGGCATTCCTTACGTACTCTATGCCTTCGCTATCCGTTATATTTCTGCCATTCAGACATCCCTAATTACAACTTTAGAACCTATCCTTAATCCTATTTGGGTGTTTTTAGTAACATCAGAATTACCAAGTCCCCTTTCTCTGGCAGGTGGTTTAATAGTAATTTCTTTTATCGCGTCTAACTATATTTTATTAGGTATTAGGCACCACAAAGCACAATTTGTAGAAACTTAAGCAATACAAAACAAATGAGTAGAAAACCTCTTAGTGCGAAATCAACCTTACTCTTTTACCCATGCTTACTCTCATACAATAAGGAACCCCCAGCAGGAATAAAATATCCGCTGAGGGCTCCTTATATCTTTTATCTTACCAATAACTATCCCAATCTTTTGTTAACCGAGTTAAAGCTTCCATAAAAAAGTAATCTCCCCATATGGTACATTCATCCACTCCATAATGATTACAAGTATTATAAGGTGATTTCTTAGAATAAGTTCCATGTAGCAATATCCCATTGGACATAGAATGGTCCTTCACTTCATAATTTTCAATTAAAGACTGAACCATCTGCTTTGCAAGCCCTGTATAATACTTTGCTTCTTCTGCTAACAAGAATTCTGCCATCTCTAATAATCCACAGGCTACGATAGCGGCTGAAGATGAATCCCTAGGCTCATCTGACCCATCTGTAAATTCTAGATCCCAAAAAGGCACCAGATCTGTAGGTAATTTAGATAAATAAAATTCAGTAATCTTTCTAAATATATCTATGTAAAACTCATTTTTTGTATAACGATAACTAATAGCTACACCATAAATACCCCAAGCCTGCCCTCTAGCCCATGCGGAATCATTCCGATAACCTTGGCATGTTTCACCATGACTTGGCTCTCCTGTTACAGGGTCAAAATAAAAAGTATGATAAGTAGAATAATCTTCTCTCACTACATATTTCAAACTCGTTGTAATATGCTTTCTAGCAATCTTCTCATACTTCTTATCTCCTGTAACATCCGTAGCCCAATATAAAAGAGGTAAATTTAATAAGCAGTCAATAATTAAGCGATAATTTGTAGGCTCATTCACACTTCCCCAAGCCTGAATAAATTCTCCCTTTTCATGAAATCTAGTCAACAAATGATCTGCTGCTAAAAGAGCTGCCATTTTTGCGTTTTCATCCCCCACTAGTTTATAAGCAGCAACACAAGATAGGGAATATAAGAAACCCATATCATGATGATCTACTGCTATTTGTTCTTGAATTCGCTTTAAAAAGCTTTCAACTTGGATAAGGGCTGCATATTTAAAAATATTCTCTTTGGATGCTTCATAAGCCAGCCAAATTTGCCCTGTCCAAAAACCAGTAGTCCAGTAATTATTCTCAATAGGTTCATAGAAATTATTTACGCTTGATGCAAAGGGAAAGTGATAAGTAAATGTTTCTAAATTTCTTCGTACTTGCTCTATACAACGCTGTAAGGCCAATTCTACTTCTTCTTCCTTTACCATCTTGTAATTTATTTTCTCCACAATCTTTCCTCCTTTAATTAGGCATATCTATAGTCCTTCTCACACTCTCTATCTAATTTCAAATATACAAATAAAATTAGGTTCTTCCATTTTAATCACAAAATCGATACTATAAACAATAACCTCTTCTCCACTATGGTCTATATGAGTATGTTCTAAAATAGAAGGTGTCATCTTGCCTTTATCATAACAAATCCTAGCTGTCGTATTTCCTGCTTTAATCTCAACTACATCCCCTATAATAATAGGCATATAAGTAGTAACGAATC
>JAAZLH010000224.1 GCA_012799415.1 Candidatus Epulonipiscium sp.
ATCATCCTAGGAAAACCAAACTACTTAAAATGGCAGAAAGTATTGGCTGTAAAACTATCAATGGCATAGGTATGATTATCCATCAAGGAGCCTTGGCTTTTAAAATATGGACAGGTCATGATATGCCTATAGATTATATAAAAAGAACATTATTATTTAATGAATAATTTATAAAAAAATTCACCATAAATGTTACTTGCTGGCAATTGTTGTTGAACAATTAACTTAAAACCAAAAGGGGATAAAAAAATGATCTATATAAAAAATGATAGTAATGATCCACATTTTAATTTAGCTTTAGAGGAGTATGTCTTAAAACATTTAGACCCAAAGGAAAATTATGTTTTTTTATGGCAAAACGAACCTTCTGTTATTATAGGAAGAAACCAGAATACCATAGAAGAAATAAATAGTGACTATATAAAAGAGAAGGGGATCAATGTTGTCAGAAGACTCTCCGGGGGTGGGGCAGTTTATCATGATTTGGGGAATTTAAATTTTACCTTTATTATGGGTATACAGGATGAAAGTGATGTAAACAATTTTAAGAAATTTACTGCACCAGTTATTAAGGCATTAGCAAGATTTGGGATCAAGGCCGAACTGTCTGGACGTAATGATATAACTATTGATGGTAAAAAGTTTTCCGGCAACTCCCAATACTCTTATAAAAACCAACTGCTACATCATGGGACTATTTTATTTAACTCAGATTTATCTGTGGTACAAAATGCCTTAAATGTAAAGCAGGAAAAAATAGAATCAAAGGGGATAAAATCTGTCAAAAGCAGGGTAACCAATGTCTACCCATATTTGGAAGAAAAGATAACTGTTAAAGAATTTGAAGAAGCTTTGCTAAAGTATTTATTAGAAGAAGATAAAGAAAATCAAGAATACATATTAACAGAGGAAGATTTAAAACAAATTAGAAAAATGATGGAGGACAGGTATCAAAAGTGGGAATGGAACTATGGAGAATCTCCCAAATATAGCATACAAAAAAACAAAAGATTTCCATGGGGTGGACTAGAGGTAAGGCTGGAAGTAAAATCAGGAGTAATAAAAGACTGTGCTATTTTCGGTGATTTTTTTAGTCATGGAGAAATAGAAGATTTAGAGCAAAAGCTAGGGGGAGTACAATATAAGGAAGAAGAGGTATTAAAGGCATTAGAGGGAATTGACCTATCAATTTATTTTAAAGGTATTGAGGATGGAGATTTTATTGGGTGTGTTTTTGGGTAATATCTACAAATAAGATAAATACGATTGATATTATGTGATATAATTATTGGCAATAGGAGGTGTTGTTGTGGCAGACAAGACATTTCAATTACTAGAAAAAATGTATGGAGAATTAATAGAATTTAAAAAAGAGACAAATGATAGATTTGATAGAATCGAAAATGGAGCTAGTGAAACGAATTCAAGGCTTGACAGAATTGAAAACGGGGCTAGTGAAACGAATTCAAGGCTTGACAGAATTGAAAACGGGGCTAGTGAAACCAACTCAAGACTTGACAGGATTGAAAATGGAGCTAGTGAAACCAACTCAAGACTTGATAGAATTGAAAACGGGGCTAGTGAAACCAACTCAAGACTTGATAGAATTGAAAACGGGGCTAGTGAAACCAACTCAAG
>JAAZLH010000028.1 GCA_012799415.1 Candidatus Epulonipiscium sp.
AAGAAAGAAAACGTGAAAAAATAAAGAGAAAAGAAAGATACAGTAGGAAATATTTAAGTGATATAATTGAAGAAGAGAAACCTGAATTTAAAAGTAATAATTTAATACTAGCACCAGTTGGTTCAGGAAAGTCTCATTTAATAGAAAATATGTTAATACCTGATGACTATGATAAGAAGATAATTTACTTGACTTCTAACACTGCACTAAAAGATTCAGTGTGTCCAAATGACAATAAGATAAGAAAAGCTTTTGCAGATAAGGGAGTATCTTTGGGATTCTTCACATCGGGAAACAAGAAAAAGATTGGAAATGTTCCTTATAGTGTTCATGTCATGACATATTCAGAATTTGGAGAAAGAATACACCATCCAAACGAAGAAGTTGTAAAAAACGTGGGAATTATATTTTGTGATGAAATCCATTCACTTCCTAAATATTTTGAATATGATAATAGCTATAAACTAGGAATGGCTTTAAATTGGTTGCTTAAGAGACACGAAAACATCAAGATCTTTTATTTTACAGCTACTGAGGATAGCATAACAAGTTTAGAAAAAAGAAAACCAGGGTATTTTGACAATGTTACAGTTTTCAACTATCTAAATCATCCGCAGATAAAAAAATATGTAGCAAATTCTACTCACTATATAACCCATATAACACAACTTAGAGAACATTTAAGAGCTAAAAGAGAATCCTTTGACTACTATGGCTACAAGGCACTTGCATTTACAAGATTAATTTCCGAGCAGAAAAAGATAGAAGAAATTGCAAAGGAAGAAGGATTCAAACCTATTGCTTTGTGGTCTGTAAATAATGATGAATTTAAAATGTCTGAAGAACAATTAAACATTAGAAAAACAATATTAAATACAGGATTAATACCTGAACCTTATAACTTATTAATAATAAATGGAGCAATGCAAGAAGGCTGGAATCTTTATGATGATAAAGTAACATTGGCTATATTAGACACTGTAGACATTACTGAACAAGTACAAGCTCTTGGTAGAATAAGAAAAGATATTGATTTAGTAATAAAAAGAACAAAAGATGAGTCTTTAACTATAAAAAACATAGAAGTTCCTGAAAGTTATTTAAATAGACAGCTGACAGCTTCAGACAAAAATGATTTGTGCGAAGAACTAAATATAATTAATGAGAGAGGAACTTATAAAAGATGGACGTCAGTAAAAATAGATCTCAAAAAATTAGGATACAAAATAGAAGACAAAACAATAAGAATTGATGGCAAACAAGTGAGAGTTTCAACTATTATTGCACCAAAAGACAATTAAAAAAGATTTCTAAAAGCTTCCAAGGAGAGCCAAGACTACTAAGCCATCAAGATTTAGTAGGTTTAAAAGTATATAAAAATGACGAACTAACAAAAGGTTTTCCAGGCTCACTCTAGAACACCTTTTCGAACTTTTTCTGAAGGCTTAGAACTGCGCTCTGAGAGCGGCGGCTAGATGCGTTGGGACTAGCGCATCGTAGCCATCGCTTTTTGTGAAAAAATCGAAAAAAGCGAGAAAAAGCCGCTTTATGAACAACTGACCGTAAAGAACACTTTTCTGAGGAGAACGGCAGTGCTAGAACACAGTTAATTTCTTTTGATTTTTTGATTTATAAGGGAGCTTCGTTTTCTTTTGCAGTCTCATGCTTACCTTTTAAAGCCTGTCAGGCGTACAAAGTAGACTAAATCAACAATAGAAAGCCATTTTGATAAGTCATAAACAATGAAAGAAAGGGAGCTCGCTGAAGGGCCCCCTTTTTGTTACCAAGTTTCAGTTATATATTTTATCTCATGCCCTCTTCTGGTGTCCTGTCTTATATATAATAGTCACTGAATGTAGATATTAACTTAAATTTCTTCTACATGACTTATTCCATCAATCCAGAATTCCCCACCATTTATTGGAATCATTGCCTCAAGTACTTCATTTAAATCTTGCTCATCATGTATTTCAGACAATTCTTCCATTGTATATGTAGCTACAGGAAGTTCTCCTTTTTCTTCATAATAGTTATCTATTAATTGTAATAGATCATCTTGTAAGCTTCCATCAACCTCAATTGACTTTGTCCAAGCAGTTCCAGTGTTCAAATGTATTTTTAACATTATACATTCCCCCTTATTTGATTTGTTAATTA
>JAAZLH010000225.1 GCA_012799415.1 Candidatus Epulonipiscium sp.
TCCGGTTCAGCATATACCCAGCTTATCACAATGCTTCTTGGTCATGGTGGTAAAGAAGACGGTTGGGAATTTATCGAAAAGTTATATGATAATTTAGATGGAAAAATTCTTGACTCATCAGGAAAATGTCATAAGATGGTTGCCGATGGCGAGTTCCATGTAGGAATTACTATTGAAAAATCCGCATTGCTGTATGCTGAAAATGATTCTGTTGGTTTTATTTATCCGGAAGATGGTACTTCAGCCGTTCCTGATGGTATATCTTTAATTAAAGGTGCACCAAACGAAGAAAATGCAAAAATATTCATCGATTTCGTAACATCAAAAGAGTTTCAGGAACAGCAAAATAAAAATTGGGGACGACGCCCTGTTCGTAATGATATTGAAATTGAGGGTATGGCAAAACTCAGTGATATAAAACTTGTCGATTATGATTTTGACTGGGCAGCAAATGAAAAAGAAGCTATTATTGAAAGATTTAATGATATTATGGTTGACTAATAAGATAAACAAATAGACGTCTCATTATAATAAAAAAAGAGGCATTTTCCTGTAAATGTCCTCTTTTTTTATCAAAACTCTTCTATATATATTAGCATAAACCTAATAAACATTATAACAGAAATCAAATACGACTAGGAGGTTTTGGCTATGAGCCATGCAGTTATTATAAAAGACGCAGTTAAAAAATACGGAGATTTTACTGCTTTAAAAGGAGTAAGTTTAGAGATAAAGCCTGGTGAATTTTTCACACTTTTAGGTCCTTCAGGATGCGGCAAAACTACATTACTTCGTATGATTGCCGGATTTAACACAGTAGAAGGTGGAAGTATTTATTTTGATGATAAAATGATTAATAATCTTGAGGCACATAAAAGAGATATCGGTATGGTATTTCAGAATTATGCTATCTTCCCCCATTTAACAGTTGCTGAAAATGTAGCATATGGTTTAAAAGCTAAGAAGGTCCCTAAAAATGAGATAAATAAGCGGGTAGATAATGCATTGGATTTAGTCCAGATTAAGGACTTAAAGAATAGAAAGCCCAATGAATTATCCGGTGGCCAACAACAACGAGTAGCCTTAGCTAGAGCATTTGTTATTGAACCAAGTGTCCTCTTAATGGATGAACCACTATCTAACCTAGATGCTAAACTAAGAGTTCAGATGAGAACAATAATTAAAAAATTACAACGCCGCCTCGGTATTACTACAATATATGTAACCCATGATCAAGAAGAGGCATTGGCGATTTCTGATCGAATTGCTGTTATGGAATCGGGCAATATAATGCAAGTTGGTAGCCCTGAAGAGATTTATAAAAAACCAATTTTCGGATTATACAAATGAATACGATAGTAAATCATACTGTATAAAGAGGTTGGTGGTAGTAATTCGATCTCTTTTTGATAAATATCATCCCCAAGGATTGGTGAATATTCCTGAATAACACTTCTTTGTATTCCCCTACTAATATGTAGATTCCATTGCTTTCTATTAAGTAAAAAGCATAAATTTTCAAAGTAACTTAGGTCTTTAAATACCATGGTTTGTAAAGGATATTCATCAATAAAGCAAACTCCTTGCATGAGGGCATAGGAAGGATTAGGCGCCTTATACCTTTGGTTGTCCAAATAAATTTGTCCCTCTTTCGGAATTAGGGCCCCATTCATGATATCAACCATATCCTTTAATATTGTATTGTTTATATCTAGCAGAACTGTACATTCTCCTTTTTCTATGGTAAAACTCAAATCCGCCATATGCTCTGTTGATACATTCTGTAGTTGCAATATTTTTTCTTTATGAACCTTATGGCTACCTGGATTTTTCATATCATAAAAATCTTTACAATATGGTTTGATTTTCTCTGTAGTAAAATCTTTATAATCCAGAACCTTAATAATTTTACCATTCTCCATTAATGACACCCTATTACATATCTTAAATGCTTCTTCATGATGGTTACAAATATAAAGGAAGGAAAGGCCAGCGCTACAATAATACTTTATCAGCTTTTGAAATTTAACTAGATCAGCCGCACTTAGATAGTTACTAATATCTTTAATAACCACCAATCGTATACCTGCTACGACCGCTTTTAGAAGTTGAACGACGCATTTCTCTAACGGAGATAGATTTGAGACGGGCTCATTTCCATCGATCTTCATCTCTAATTCTTGAATTACATCCTTTAATCTAGCGTTTAATGTTTTCTTTTTTATCAGTTGTTTCTTAAAGCCACTCTTTAAAACAAATATATTATCGACAACAGTTAAATCCTCTACCAAAGCATTTTCCTTTTCAATTACTGCCACCTTATTGAAGCGAAGTGTGCTTTCCTCATAATTATTTACCAGAATATCATCAAGATAGATCCGACCGTAATGAATGGGAAGATTTTGGCAAAGTAAATCCACTAACTCTTTTTCACCATGAGCATTGATGCAAACAAGTCCCATAATCTCACCTTTAAATATATGAAGGTTGAAATTATCCAAAAGGGTTACCCCCTCCACAATTCTAGTCACCTTTTCTAAGCGTAAGATTTCTTCTTTCATAACTTACTCCTTTTGCATTAAGGGCAGTGTTATCTCTACATCTGTTCCTACATTACGCCGACTATATACATTAAGGCCATATTCTTCACCAAAAATAAGCTGTATTCTTCGATTTACGTTAATTAGTGCAATACCA
>JAAZLH010000226.1 GCA_012799415.1 Candidatus Epulonipiscium sp.
CATGATGAAAATGGGGAAGTACATTATCGTTATCCTAAGATTCGGCTTACAGGTGTTGAAACAGTAGAAGGAGTTACCACTGAGATTTTAGATCCTAATAAGGAAGATTCCGGGATTACTGTAGAGATATTTAATAGCAGTGGAGAGAAGGTAGATGGTACAGAAGGTAATGATTTAGGTACGAAAATGGTGGTTACTTTTGAAAAAGGAGCTACGGAGGGCGTTGTTATAAAAAAAGATGCTTTAGATAGCCGCAATAACTTAACCATTATCAATCCTTTGCGAGTACCAGCGGATACGACAGAAGATGGAGATGAATCGGATCCTTATCAATTTCAGTTTATTCAACCAGCAGAGGATAAAATACCTAAAATTCGTACTGTAACACCTAGTACAGTTACAGTGAGCGGAGAAAAGGGAGTAAAAATTGAAGGCCAAGGATTTTCTGAAAAGTTTAATCTATATATTAATGGTGTGAAAAACAACACGGCCAAGAGAAATGGAACAGGAACAGAGATCATCTTTGATGCTCCAGCTACCAATCAAGAAGGGTATGTACAAATCATTGTTCAAAATGATGATGGGGCATTGGCTATTTATGATGACTTTTTATATGTAAAAACCTATACAGATCCTAAAATTACAGACTTTAACCCTAAAAAAGGGACCTATAATACTTTGGTTACTTTAAAAGGACAAAACTTACTGCCGCCAAATCCTTTGGTAGCTGATATAGAAAGTGGAATTGGTCTTTTACAACTCATTGGAACCAGAGTTTTTATCGGTGGGAAGGATATTAATACTTATACAGATCAAGGATTACAGCCCTATAAAGCCCCTTCTACACAGCCCCTTATTGATACAGAAGAAGGGAATATTGTAAGACTTTCAGAGGATGCTCATAGTATTATTTTGCAAGCAGGCGAAAAGGCAACCAACAATGTTGCTTATTATAAAGTTTATTTTGATACCTATACAGGAAAAACCATGTTAACAGATGGAAATCGAGAGGTCTATGAAATAATAGCAGAAGGCACTCAACTTTATGGTTTAAAGGGTGGCGATAAATTTGCTATTATTGTAGGACAGGAATCCATAAAAATAGAAGAGAAAACCCTTAAGTTTATGACCCCTTATGCAAAAGAAGATTTTAAAAATCAAGCAGGGGAAAAAGATGGAGATCGGATTACAGGAAATCGGGTAAAAGTCGTAAATCACCATGAGTTGACTTTTACCGTACCTAGTTTAGCACGAGAAGGCTATTATGATGTAGCTATTGTAAATCCAGATACAAAGAAAGATGAAAGAAGAGGCAACCAAGGATTCTATTATTCCTTCCAACCACAAAATTTACCTGAAATAAGTAGAATTGAGCCAACAGAAGGCTCTGTAGATGGTGGCTATGATGTTTATATTTACGGTAAAAACTTTGTCAGTGGTGGAACTGTAGAACAAAAATCTACCGTTACCATTGGCGGCGTTACTGTACCGCCAGAAGATGTAGAAGTTTCTTATGATAAAACCTATATTCGTTTTAAAGTTCCCAAATATCCAGGGGACTTGGCTACAGAGACAGAAATGGATAGAAAATATGTGCCTATCGTTGTGACCAATCCAGATGGTGGTAGTGCACATATTGATGGATTTGCTTATATTATTCCCATTAGTAATCCTGAAATATTTAAATTGGTTCTTGAAGGTGGATCAGCAGCAGGAGGAAGAACTGTTCGAGTCGAAGGGCAAGATTTTCGATACTTTGAACCCTTTAGAGATACAAACAACAACGGCATATGGGATGTAGGGGAACCATTTACAGATAAAAATGGCAATGGTATATGGGATAACTTATTAGATGAGGGGCATTTTGAAAGGCTACAAAAAACAGCAGGTGGTTGGGATAAAAATATCCTACCCATTCTACCCAAAGTCTATTTTGGTAATCAATTAGCTACGGTGACTGATTTTGGACCTGGTTTATTGGTTGTAGAAACACCCAAAGGTATCAAAGGACCAGCCCAAGTTTATGTGGTTAACAATGATTATGGTGTATCAAACAAAGTTCCTTATACTTATGAAAC
>JAAZLH010000227.1 GCA_012799415.1 Candidatus Epulonipiscium sp.
CCTAGAAGACGACTAGGTAGATAGGCCACAGGTGTAAGTGTAGTAATACACTCAGCTAAGTGGTACTAATCGGTCGAGGGCTTGACCTATATGATTACCTTAAAAGTGTGCAGTTTTGAAGGTGTAAACTTGCTCAGAGGAGCAATGATATAGATCCTATTTAAAGCAATAGGGGAAGAGGTATTATAAAGTGTAAATTACTTTATAATACCTCTTTTTTGTTGCTAAGCATTGATAAAGCTAGTTTTTATATCTAACTTGAATTTAAATTATCTATTATAAGACATAGATAATATGCATAAAATTTTTAATTGGAACGTAAAATAAAGTTTCTCAAATATAACTTAAACATGAAAAAAAGTTGAAAGTCAGCTCATAGATGTATATAATAGAATCAATAGTGCATTACCAAAAGAATATAGTTGAGGTGAATGATATAAAAGTTATTATTTAAATCTATACATACAGAAAAAAGGAGGAAGAAATGTGAGAAGTACTTTTAAAAACACAGTTAAATTATTGGAGAAAGGGCTACAAGATCAAGTATATCCTTATGGTGTAATAGGGATTGGAAACCCAGAAGGAGAAATCTTTCGATATTGTGTTGGGGATGTGACAGCAGATAAAGTCTTTGATATTGCATCACTTACAAAAATAGTATGTACATCAACAATCGCATTTCAACTAATCCAACAAGGGGATATTTCACTACATGATAAATTAAGTGATTTTTTTGATGTTCCGAAGGATAAAAAAGATATTACGATTCAAAATCTAATGACCCATACCAGTGGGTTACCGGCATATATTGATTTAGAGAATCATTGTAAGTCACCTGACAATATTTTAGAAACCATTCTAAATTGGCCTCTTGCAATAGCTGTAGGTACAGATGTTATTTATAGCTGCATGGGATATATTATATTAGCTAAGATTATTGAAAAAGTAAAAGGGATGCCACTTGATATAATTTTTAATGAAAATATAGCAAAACCTCTAGGATTAAAAAACACAGGGTTTTGTTTAAAACATAATAATATAGCACTTACTTCATTTAATGATAAGGAAGAAGAATATTTTTCAGGAATTGTTCATGATGGGAATGCAAGATATGCAGGTGGCATTTCAGGTAATGCTGGACTTTTTTCAGATATAAGTGATTTATCAAAATTTGCGCAGATGTTATCTAAGGGCGGAGTAGTTAATGATACAAAACTGATAAACGAAAGGATGCTAAAGGTAGCCCTTAAAAACTATACGAGAGGGATGAATGAGGATAGGGGCCTAGGTTTTAGTTTGAAAAACAGTGAGACTCATCCAGCAGGTGATTTATTTGCCGTGGGTTCTTTTGGACATACTGGATTTACAGGGACATCTTTATGGGTAGATAAAAATAGTGGCATCTATGTAGTTTTTTTGACAAATAGAGTTTACTTAGGTGTAAATAATACTAAGATTATTAGATTTAGACGCTTATTGCATAACAGCATTATCAATGAAATGTTATAAAAAATAGGTATTGGGAGGGAAGAAAAATGAAAATTGTTCAGTTTGCTGATCAGCATATTGGTGATGTAGTAAAACTTTGGAATCATGCATGTGAGGCAGATATGGAATATAAAACATTTGATGAAAAAGGTTTCAAAGCCAAATTTATAGATAATCCTCATTTTAGTTATGAAGGTAGTTTTGTTGCTATCCAAGATGAACAGGTTATTGGGTTTGCTAATGGCCTTTACAAAAAAGAGTTTTTACCTGGAGAAACCAATGAAAGTACACCAGGATATCTAACTATGATTTTGGTAGATGCTAATTATAGAAACCAAGGTCTAGGTACACAGCTTCTTCAATCAGTAGAAGATTTTTTAAGAAGAAATGGGAAAAAACAAGTGCAAATTATCTTTTTTAATCCTATTAATTTAGAATGGAATGTACCAGGGACCGAAAATCATGACCATCCCAATGCTCCTGGAGTAGACATAGATAGTATTGCATATTCCTTTTTTCTCTCTCAGGGTTATGAGCAAAGGACAAAGGAAAACTCCTATTACCTTCCTTTAAATGAACTTGTGATCAATGAGAAAGTAAAGCATACCATTCAAAGATTACAAGATAAGGAGATCTTTATAGAGTATTATGATCCAAAAAAACATAATGGTTTTGAAGAACTTTTTAATCAACTTAATAATGAGCAGTGGAGAAAAGAGATTATTGGTGAAACTCAAAAGAAAAACCCACGGCCCATTTTAATTGTTCATCATAATGGGAAAATCTTTGGATTTACAGGCCCCTTAGCCGTACAAGAAAGTGGAAGGGGATATTTTGCAGGTATTGGAGTTCATCCAGCATATGGAGGAATGGGCATAGGGACAACCCTGTTTTTTAAACTTTGTGAATCTCTCAAAAAAGAAGGAGCTATTTTTATGACATTATTTACTGGGGAATCAAATCCAGCTCGTAAGATGTATGAGAGAGCAGGGTTTGGCATTGTAAAATCATGGGCAGTGCTAAGGAAGGAGTTGTAGTTAGTATGAAGAGAAAGCAAATGACCATTATGGCCATAGGTGGACATATCGGTGATATGGAATTAACGGCAGGAGCTGTATTAGCGAAGCATTCCTTATTAGGAGATCGAGTTATTACGGTAGCCCTTACAGCTGGCGAAAAAGGGAATCCTAAAGAGATAACAACAGTAGAATATAAAAAACAAAAAATAGAAGAAGCTAAAAAGTTTGCTAGGATGTTAAATGGAGAAGCCATTGTCTTAGAATACGGAGATGGGGAATTACCAGATAATGAAGAAGTAAGATATCAAGTTTGTGATCTTATTAGAAAGTATAAACCTACGATTTTAATTACTCATTGGAAAAACAGCATTCATAAAGATCATAGAAACACATATAAGATTGTAAAAGATGCCCAATTTTATGCAGGCATATCTGGATTTAAGCGAGAAGAACCTGCACATTATGCAGGAGGACCTTATTATGCAGAGAACTGGGAAGATCCAGAAGGTTTTACACCTTACATATATATTGATACAACAGAAGGTCATGAATTATGGAAGAAGGCAGTATCTACTCATTGGTTTGTTACCAATAGTAACTCCTTTAAGTACCTAGAATA
>JAAZLH010000228.1 GCA_012799415.1 Candidatus Epulonipiscium sp.
CCTTTAAACTTAAAAGATTGAAAACCAGTATAGGTAGAAATAATTTTTTGTCCTTCAATTCCTTGATAAGTTGTTTTGTTTCTATCTGATTGAACAATAATAGGGCTTTCTGTAAGGGTAAACATATATGACCAAATACTTTTTTCATCTTTAAAATAATAGAAAATATCTAAAACTACCTTTTTATACACATAACTTTCTATTAAAGGAATGTTATCCCCAATATATTCACAATGTTTTCTAAACCCTACTTTTTCTAAAACTTCATTGATCTGCTTACTTTTCTCCTCTGTATAAAAACACCCGATATCAACATCAATGTCGTATGGAATAAAATCCTTTTCTCTAAAGGCTCCTAAAAGAGTTCCATAAGTCAACCAAAATTCGATACCTTCCTTCTCAAATGCATCTTTCACTATTAACAAGCATTCTTCTCCATATTTTAAAAGGTTTTTACTTAATTTTTTCTTTCTCTGACTCCTATATTTTCTAATGAAGTACTGAATCAAAACATTATTATAAATGCCCAAGTGTAATAATATATCTTTTATCTTTATTTTCACATTTTCATCCCCTCAATAACCATCAATAAAATAGCTCATGCTACATGGATCATCTATAGATATCTGATTTTTAAAACAAAACTAATTGAAAATAAGGCATCTATGATCGCCTTCTCATGATAAATATACCTATTTTTTTAATTCCCCTAAAGATTTTCAAAGCACTGATATGCATAAAGCAGAAAACATTGAGCATGTATGTTTTCTTTTTACAATCTAATTTTTCATACCATTGATTTCTTTTTCTTCTTAATGCTTCTTCAATGGTTACAACATCTACTTTTTGCTCTATACAATATTCTAATAACTGGCTTATATAATCCAATTGAATTTCACTGGTATCAGCAATATGAATGGCAAAAATAACCCATCGGCCTTTTTTCTTTGAAATATCTACTCGTTTTTTGTAAAATCCTAATGTATCCTGCCCTTTTCTTGTCCAAGTACCTAAAGCATCCCTATTTAAAATATATTGATGCAAAGGCAATCTGCTTTCTCCTCTTCTAGTAGCCCGAAAAGCTGAATCATAGTATTTCCTCGCAAGCTTGATGGTGTCTAAATTATATTCCCCATAAGGATATACTAAGCTATTCCCCCCTAGTCCCCAAGATACCAAATCCTTTTTTGATTCATGTAGTTCATACTCCTGATCTTTTCTTGATAGCTGAGATAAATTTACATGATTCTTTGTGTGAGATGCAATTTCCCATCCTGATTGATATAAATCTTGAAGTTGCTCCATATTTAGATACCCCTCTTGACCTATCAATCCTGTTGAAATTGCCAATACACAAGGAATATTTTTACTAACAAATAGAGGCCTCAATTTCGTCCATACCTCTTGTTTTCCATCATCATCAATAAAGGTAATCATTGGCATCCCTCCTCATCAATATTCCCTTTTGTATTGCCAACACTAAAAAGATACTTTCAAATATATATCCTGACAAGAAAGACATCATGATAAATTGCCCAATTAAAATGGCCATCATCACTATGATCCCTTCCGCTTCGCGTTCAACGGGAGCTAAGGCTGACTCTGAACTGAGCCTTAGTTTATATGAAAGTATATGTTTTATAAATAGGATAAAAGATAGGCCAAATAAACTGATTCCGATAAGCCCTCCTTCTACCAAAATATCCAAATACATATTATGCATATAGTTGTTATGATTATAAAAGCGTAGATTATAAGATGAAAAATTATATAATCCAATTCCCACTATGGGGTTTTCAAGAAAGAAACTGATTCCATTTTTCCAAAGTTGTATTCTTCCACTTCCCCCCAGATCACCAAACCTTTGAATAATAGTACTGGTCATAAAATATGGTTCTATCAGTCTGAATATATAGTCTTTGAATAATAAAAGCATACTTCCTATGCCGCAAAAACTAGCGATGCTTATTTTAGTTAGTCGTATTTTTGTCATGATAAAAAACACAATTGCTACTATAACTCCTAGATAGCCACCTCTAGAGTAAGAAAGCTGAAGACTGACAAGTGAAAGTAATAATGGAATAAGAGCTAAATATTTTTTATGAAATAAATGGTACAAAGATGATATGATGATGATCATATCAAACATGCAAAAAATATTAGGATCATTAATTGTTCCTTGAAGTCTCCATAAACCTCCGTTATCCATCTCTTTACCTGGGATCCCTAAATAAATGATGTCATAATAGATGAGTAAACTTACGATTAAAAACAGACTACCACAAATTAATAGACAATTGATAATTTGTCTATTTGTTAAAGCATAGGCTAAGCTACTAACCAAAATATAAAATAAAATAATGATAATAAAACCTACTGCCATTCTAAAGGCTGATTTTATATCATATGAAATAGCACCTCTTATACACATATAGGCTATAAAGATGGCAAATGCACTTTCATAAGAATATACTTTAAAATTTATTTTTAATTTGTATACTAGTAAAAAAAAAGCTGTACATACCATAGCAAACATATATGGCTTAAAAGCAAAAAAAAGTTCAATATAGAATTCTGGAAAAAAAGTAGCCAATACGATGATATAAAATAAAAATAACTTAATATACACTTTCTTCATAAAATCGTCCCTTATTTTTTAAAAGTAATAAACTTCTTTATTCCTTCTACTAATGTTCCTACAGGATGATCTAATCTATGAAACTTTCTAACCGTAAGCAGAATATAGACACTTAGTCCTACTAATGGATTCTTAAACATTCGCTTGCATACAATCCCTTTAATGGACCACTCTTCTTGTGTAAAACTACGACTTCTCTCCTTACAAGGGTGGTATACAACGATTTTAGGAATATAACTAATACAGTATTTTTTTTCATATAAATCCATCAATAATATAGTATCTTCTCCTCTTGGGTATTCTGCTCCTACTCCAAATCGAGTATCAAACAAAAGATCTTCATTACTTACTTTTTCTAGGTTTATAAATATTTCAATAGAGCATTTTTGTAGTATTTCGATTCTATTAATTTTCTCTTTTTCTTTCTCTGCATAAACTCTAGGTGCTTCCCACCCTATAGGATCAAAATATTGGAAGCACCCTATTTCATAATTACTCTCTAGCATTTTACCAGAAACCACTTCAAAAGCATTGTTAGGATACCAGCAATCATCATCAGCAAAAGTAAGGATGTCCCCAGAAACATATTGTAATCCTTCATTTCTTGCAAAAGAAAGTCCTCTTATATTTGTTTTTACATGTTTATACTTAAAAGTTCTTCCTTCTAATAAGTTTTCTACTACATCCCAATTCGCCTGTGAAACGACAATGGCTTCTATCTCCTTATATGTCTGATTATCTAAACTATCAAATAGCCGGTTAAGCTCATCCATTCTAGTACCTAATGTAGGTACAATCAAACTAATCATTGCCTCACCTTTCCTAAGATTGTTTTCAGTAGCCCCATACAGGAACCTATCCCATAGCTAAAATGAAATATAAAAAACACAATAATAAGCATGGGTATATATTTGAATCCTTTTTTTATACAAGATCTTATTGAAAAAAAGATGTTTAAAGCAAAATAACTACCCATTTCTAATAAGAAGAAATTTATAAAAAAATTATTTTTACCAATCATTCCAACCAATAAAAATAATGTGATAGAAATAACAAAGGTAAAAGGTACAAAATGCCGAATTGCCATAGACCCAGGATGTAAAAAATGTGCGATTATATTCCACATTCCATTAGAATATCCTTGTTTAGCAAGATCAGGAATACGATCCCTGTGGTAATAATAAAACCTTATCTTAGGCGTTAGGTATATCTTCCCTCCTGCTTTTCTTATTCTACTATTCATTTCATTATCTTCATTTCTAGTTAATCTCTCATCAAATAATCCATACTGTTCAAAAACTTCTCTTCTAAAGGCACCAAAGGGAACCGTATCCACGTAGCCCTCTTTTCCTGTTGTACGGAATATTGAGTTGCCAACACCAAATACGGAAGATAATGCCAAACCTATGGTGTTTCCGATATAACCACTACTTTTACATAGGGCTACCCCACCTACATTATCTGCATCTGTAGTCCCCAGATAATATACACATTGAGATATATAATCTTGCTCATATTCACTATGTGCATCCATTCGAATAATATATTTACCCTTTGCTTGTTTAATTCCTCTATTCATAGCATAAGGAACAGTTTTATTGGGGTTTTCTAGCAATATAATATGATTATATTCTTTTGTATATTGAGTAATGATTTCTTTTGTTTTATCATTTGATTTTCCGTCTACAAAGATAATCTCTAAATGTTCTTTGGCATAGTCCTGATTTAGTACTGAATATAAACATCTCTCAATATACCTTTCTTCATTCCGTACAGGTATAATAATTGAAACAAAAGGTTTTCCCCCCACTCCTTTTCTCTCCCTGCTATCAATCTATAATAATACAACTATGGTTTTAAAAATAATCTTAATGTCATTCCATATGGATATGTCTTTTATATACCTCATATTTAACTCTATCTTTTTTGGCATAATCTCATGGATATACATTTTTTCTGGTTCTTCACTGGAAGCCAGGAGAATATTTTCATTTTTATATAAAATGGATGCATAATCAGTAATACCAGGCTTTACTTTTAGCACCTCTCTTTGTTCTTCTGTGTACAAACTTACATATTTAGGGACTTCTGGTCTAGGTCCTACCAAACTCATAGCTCCCTGTAACACATTGATAAGCTGTGTCAGTTCATCAATTTTGTGTTTTCTAAGAAATCCACCAACTTTTGTTATTCTATTATCTTTTTCAACAGTGATTTGTAAACCTTTTGTCTCTGCATCTTCTACCATGGTTCTAAATTTAAAAATCCTAAATTTTTTTCCATCTTTCCCAACTCTTATTTGTCTATAAAAAATGGGCCCCCTTGAATCTATTTTTATTGCAATGGCAATGATTAAAAAAAACACGGATAACAGGAGTAGGCCAGAAAAAGAAAAAAAAATATCAAATAAACGTTTTACAATAAATACTATTTTTTTTTACTTAAAATA
>JAAZLH010000229.1 GCA_012799415.1 Candidatus Epulonipiscium sp.
CATGTGGAGTGCGTGGTAGAGATACAAAAAGTATAATCTTTGAAATAGCCCGATTTTTTAAGGTTTCCGACGGTTTTCAGTTTATTAAAAATGGACCTGATTTTCGAAATAAAAAACCAATTTCTGAGTTAGAGATAGGAATAGCTGTTCGGATGTAGTGTAAGTAGACACAAGAAAATTGATATTGATATATAACCAGTTTTGAAGTGAACTGACCCTTGTCAAGTAGACAATCAATTTAATTAAAATTTATGCATAATTGGATGCATGGTTTCTATATTCTAAAGGAGCCTTGCATCCTAGCTTTTTTGAAGCACAAAAAAACTTTCCATAGGTCAATTATCTATACTTTGCCTACCTCCCAGTAGATAATCTAATTTAATTAATTAGACTGTCTACTTTGGAAGTATTATATCAATTCACCATGGCAAAATGGAATAGTAAAGCGTAATCATAGGATAGATAATGAATTATTTTACAATAAACTAGATTTAAAAGTTATGAATAAATGCAAGAAACATTTAAAAGATTTATCAATAGAAAAAAGTGTTAAAACTCTAAATGAAATAGCTGAGGAATATTTCTCTAAAAAAATGTTATTTAAAAAGATATTACTAATAATTATTTAGCCAAGGATTGCTTTGCTTTGTTTCCGGATAAAACAATTATTAGAAAACATGCAGCGTTATTCAGAGAAAATTTTCCAGAGGTCCTGTCACATATGTTTGCTTTTCTAGATCATTATATTATTATGAAATAATTAAACGTTGACATATTGCCAATATTAATATATATTGTAAACGAGGTGATAGATGATGTCGAATATTAGACTAAGGCTAATAAGTGAAGAAGACAAATGTTCATGCAAGGGATATAATCTTGACAAATTGATTCAACCCCAAATATTGATTGTTCTTGCTAAACAAGATCTACATGGATATTCTATCATACAGGAATTGGAGAACAATGGTTTTGTTTTGGGCGAAAAGGTAGACAAAACTGGAGTATATCGCGCATTAAAGACTCTGGAAGATAAGGGAATGGTTCATTTTGAATGGGTTCTCGACGAACCGGGTCCAGCAAAGAAAAAATATATGATAACTGAGAAGGGTGTAGAATGTCTAAACAATTGGGTTCAAACGCTTGAGAATTACAAAGAGTTGCTAGAAAAAATCATAATGAGCGCAAAAAATGTCCTTGGGGAGGGTGTTTGATTGAAAGAATTTGATTTGATAAAACGTGCAAAGTTAAATGCATTAAATGGTAATATTCTAGATCGGGAAAGTATTATAGCTTTACTACAAATTGATCCTGAATCTAAAGAATGTGATTTTCTAGGAAAAGCCGCCAGGGAAGTGGCTTCTATCATTTGTAAAGATAGAGCATATCTTTGGGCTGCCATCGGCATAGATTTTAAACCCTGTCCTATGAACTGTGATTTTTGTTCTTTAGGTGAAAAATGGGGAATAGTTACAGAGGAGAACGAGCTCGGCGACAATGAAGTGATAGAGCGGGTAAGACAGTTTGTTTCTCAGGGTGTCCGTTGGATTGTGCTTCGAACAACTCAGTTTTACAGTCTGGACAAGCTGATTGAACTGGCAGGCAAAATTAAGAAGGAAGTGTGTGGAGAATATGAGCTTGGTCTAAATGCTGGTGAATTTGATGAAAGCATTGCCAAAAGAATGGCAAAGGAAGGATTGGAATTTGTATATCACACATTAAGGTTAAGAGAGGGTATAAACACCAGGTTTGACCCTGCAAAAAGGATTGTTACACTAGAAGCGATTAGTAAATCTACGCTTGATCTTGTGTATCTAATTGAACCACTTGGCATTGAACATACCAATGAGGAGATTGCTGATGCACTTTTATCTGCTCTGAAATATGGAGCGGTTGTAACTGGATGTATGGAAAGAGTTCCGGTTGCGGGGACTCCCCTTGGTGAATTACCTGACATTTCTGAAAGGAGATTAGCTCAGGTTATCGCTGTTTCAAGGCTTGCTGCTGGTTTTCATGCACCAGACATCTGTGTCCATCGAGCATCAAAACTCGCTTTTGAATGGGGTGCAAATGTTACAGTAGTAGAAACAGGAGCAATACCGAGAGATGCTTGCTGTACGCTAAAGGAAGAGTGGAAAGGGTTTACATCGGAAACAGCAAAGAGATGGTTTGAAGCTAAAGGATATAAGGTTTTTCAGAGGAGGGAATGATTGATGAGGAAGATACTAGTAGTAGTTTTATGCTTTACATTAGCTCTAGGGCTTGCCGGATGCGGGGGAGATATAGAGGAACTGGATACTAAGATAAATGTAGGGACATGGAAAACTGCCCAAACAATCCAGCCCTTCTTTTATCAGGATTATCTAAAGGATCCTATTGAAGTTTTGCCGTTTACGAATCCAGGAGACATGAAAGCTGCATTATTGGCAGACAGCCTAGATATGTGCGGAACCACAATTGTAACAGCTATTACAGCAGCCTCTAAAGGGGAACCGGTAGTGCTTGTAAGTGGTCTTTCAAATAAATGCTCCGCTTTAGTGGTAGCGAAAGACTCCGATATTAATACAGCAAAGGATTTGAAGGGGAAAAGAATAGCTTATGTCCCTGGAACAATGCACCACCTGCTTTTATTAGAGGTCTTAAGTAATAATGGCATAAACCCTGAAGAAGACGTGGAGCTTATTAGAATCGATTTCTTTGACATGGGGCAGGCGCTTGCACAGGGGACTATAGATGCGTTCTATAGCGGAGAACCGTACCCTTCCATTGCTGTAGCAGAGGGATATGGAAAAATCCTTCTTTACCCTGATGATAACGAAGGATTCGGAATTATTAATAGTGCCATGATGACGACAAAAGATAAGATCAAAAATAATCCTAAAGTGATACAGAAGCTTGTAATGGCTCATATGAAAGCAACAGAGCATTTAAAAAAGGATAGAGAAGCATGGCTTAATAAAGCCTATGAGTTTGGAACTGATAGAGAGGTTTTATATGTTTCCGCAGACAATATTGAGCTTTTCTGGGATATCGATGATCATTACATAGAAAGCGTTAAAAATCTTGCCCAGCGAATGTTTGAGCAGGGATTAATCACGGAAGTCCCTGATGTAAATGAAATATTTGATTTGAGGTTTATTAAAAATGCTGAAAAGGAGCTTCATAATGAAAAATAGCTGGAAAAGGATTGATCCCATTGGTTTAATTTTACCTGTGTTGCTTTTGTCGGGATGGCATGTGGCATCGGAAAGTGGAGCGATTCCACCGTATTTATTGCCAAGTCCAAAAAGCGTTTTTAAGGTAATGGCTGACTTTGCAAGCGGCATAGCTAAGCTGACACCATATTCGGGAAAGTTGCTTGAGAATTTAACAGCCAGTTTATTAAGAGTAATTACAGGGTTTGGAATTGCATTGTTTTTTGGTGTACTGATGGGGTTTTTGACGGGGCGAATTGGTATTGTTAAGAGAATTATTGATCCGCTTGTTCATGCTATTAGGATTGTTCCGGGTATCAGTTGGTTGCCCATAGCGATGATATGGTTTGGTATAGGAGAACTGACGACAATTTTTTTAATATCACTTGCTGCTTTTTTCCCGATTTACATAAATACTGCTTATGGGGCATCAGAAGTTCCTTGTCTTCTTATTAGAGCTGCAAGAATGCTTGGCGCAAATAAGACAGAATTGTTTAAGACAGTCATTCTTCCGTCAGCGTTTCCATCAGTTGTGGTTGGAGCACGACTGGGACTGGGTGTTTCTTGGGCATATCTTGTACTGGGTGAATTGACCGGAGTAAGCGAAGGGCTTGGTGCAGTGATGATGGATTCCAGGATGTTGGGACAGATTGAAATGATTATTGTTTCGATGGTTTGTATTGCTACCATGGGAGTACTAACAGACCGATTGCTGCTTCGAATATGCCGTTCAATTCTCCCTTATCAAGGAGGGGAGAGAAAATGAATAATGAAAATGTATTTACTATGAATAATGTTTCGAAAAGCTTCCCTTCCCCGAATAGGGATAAGCCACTGAAGGTTTTGGAAAACATATCAATTAAGATAGATGAGGGTGAGATAATTGCGTTAATCGGTCCAAGTGGTTGTGGCAAGTCAACAATTTTGAGTATTGCCGCAGGATTTGAGAAACCGGATAAGGGTAACATATTGTTTAATGGTAAACCGGTAACAGAGCCTTCTTCAAAGAGAGGTGTGGTTTTTCAATCGGCTGTTCTTTTTCCCTGGTTTACTGTAAAGCAGAACATTGCCTATGGTTTAAAACTCAAGGAATTAGATTGCAGTTTAATCAATGAAAAATGTGAAGAGTATATTAGCCTAGTGGGATTGGAAGGCTTTGAAGATTATTACCCTGACCAATTATCTGGTGGTATGCAGCAGAGAGTTTCTATTGCAAGGGTGTTGATAATGGAACCCAAAATGCTACTTATGGATGAACCATTTGCATCATTGGATGCGCAGACAAGAATCTCTATGCAGCAACTGCTGTTGTCTATTTCTATGCAACTTAATCCCTCTATCCTTTTTATCACACATGATGTCGATGAGGCATTAATTTTAGCCGATCGGATTTATGTTATGAGTAGGCTTCCAGGCCGTATAAGACAAGAAATTAGTGTGCCGTTTTCAAAACCAAGGTCAATATCATTGCTTGGTAATCACTTGTTTTCGGAGCTTAAGCGTAGTATTTTGCAGCTTTTGTTCGACCATAATAATTCTTAATATTAATAATTCTTCTAACCAGAAAAAAATCGAAAAAAACATTACAATGATACTTTTAAAAGGAGATAACTGGTACTATACTGAAAAGATAGAGGATTGCTGGTATTATTATGAGGCGGGATTTTAAAAAGACCATGGAGTTAATTAATTGACTCCATGGTCTTTTATAATAGTTGGAAAAGTCGTCATTCAAGTTCTGATAAAAACATTGTTATAAATGTAACCTATAAGTATTAGTTTAACTATAGATATTTTCAATTTGATTGTTGTTTGAAAAGACTATAATATGCATTATGTAAGGAATTTTTTAGAAAACATTGTTAATCTTAAAATTTATGGGTTAGTAAAGGAGAATTATAAACCATTAATCATTCAGATGGAATTGTCATAAGTTCATATGCCATCAATGGCTAATTTAATATTATAACTGAGGAGGAATGAAGCAATGAATAAAAGAGTAATTTCTATTTTACTTGTTATTGTCCTAGTATTTAGTATCTTGGTCGGATGTACAAACCAAGGGATTGAGGAACCTACTACTTCCGATGAAGAAAATATTATTGAAGACAATGAAGATGAAACTAACAAGGAAGTACCCGTTTTAAATATGGCTTGGGATTTTGATCTTCATGCTAGTCTTATGTTAGTAGCAGCTGTTCGTGGAGAAGAATTTAAAGATTCAGGAATTTGGCTAAAGCCAATTATTGAAAAAGAGCAATATGAGCTTTATAAAGAAGGAGAAAAATTAGCATTAGTTAATACAATAGTTACAAAAGGAAGTTCAGAGTCTGCTGTAATGCTAGGACAAAAGCAGCTTGATTGTTGCCTTAATTCTGTAACAGGAATGTTATCAGCAAAAGATCAAGGTACAGATGTACAAGTACTATGCCCAGTCCACGTGGATGGAATTGGTTTGGTATTTCCTCAGGGAACTGAATTTAATAACTGGGAAGAAGTATCCCAATATATACTAGATTCCGAAACACCCGTAAGAATTGGATACCATTCACCTGTATCGGCACCTAGAATTGTACTTGAAACAGCCCTAAAACAAGCAGATATAAAAGTTACAGAAGATCCAAATGATTATGACGCAGATGTTCTGTTAATAGATTTAAAAGGAGCAAAAAATTTACTTCCAGCTTTTGCTGGGGATCAGGTGGATGCATGGGTAGGACCATCCCATTATCCAGAGGCAGCAGAGGCAGAAGGGATAGGTTCCATAGCTTTAAAGTTAAACCAATTCCCGCCGGAAGGTCAATGGTACGATTTTCCTTGCTGTGTTTTTGCAGCCAGAGCCGATGTAATAGCAGAGTATCCAGAAGTATTTGAAGCCTTGGTAGATTTGTTTACACATAGCGCAGAATGGATTAGCAATAACAGGGATGAAGCCTCAACTATTTTATCTGAAATTATAGGGGTCTCAAAAGAAGCTGTTGATTCAGCTAGTATCGTATTCACTAACCAAGTTTCAGATAAATGGAAAGAGGGTGTAGGTATATACTTTGATTTGCTAGATGAATTAGACAAGTTTGATGGAGATTTAAAAGGTGGAAAGTTAGAAGATATCGAAGATGAATTTTATAATTTCAAATATATAAACAACTAAATATAATAGAAGGAAAAGTTCTAGCATATTGTGCTTAGAACTTTTCCTTGTAAAAATGGGGAGATATAATTGAAAAAGAATATATTAAATATAGTTAAATCTATGATAGGACCAGTATTAATTTTAATATTGTGGGATTATGGAGCTAAACATATAGATAACCGATTAATATTGCCTAGACTTAGCTCAGTAGTAGGGCATTTCCTTACACCTACTGAGAATATGATTGGATTAGGCTCTTTAATAGTGAATATTATAATCAGTCTAATCCGGGTTCTCATTGGATATATAATTGCCTTAATAATTGGTCTTCCCATTGGTATATTAATGGGGTATAAGAAAACGGCAGATCAAATAATTAATCCCATATTATCCTTATTTAGACCTATTCCACCAGTGGCTTGGGTTCCTTTGGTATTAGCTTGGTTTGGTGTAGGCAGTATTGCTACTGTTTTAGGTCTTAAGCAGGGTATGTGGTATATATATCTTCATAATTTCAAAATATCTATGACTTTCATTATTTTTCTTGGGGCTTTTTATCCTATTGTAACTAGTGCTATACATGGAATTACACAGGTGCCAAAAACTTTGATAGAATCAGCTAGAGTTTTAGGTGCAAGTGAGTCGGATATTTTTTTCAAAATATTACTACCTGGAGCAGCACCAACTATACTAAATGGCATGAGAACAGGATTGGGTAGTGCCTGGACTAGTCTTGTATCTGCAGAGATGTTACCAGGGAGTATATCAGGATTAGGATATTTGATTACCCATGCTTATGAATTGGCTAAAATAGATTTAGTTATGACTGGTATGATTACTATTGGAATAATAGGATCACTATTAGATTATAGTATTCGATTTATTGAACAGAAAAAATTTGTATGGGGAAGTAGTTCCAAATCGGATTAATGGTTGTATCCAAATTAAAAATTTTTAAAATAATGCTAGGAGAATAATTATGAATACATTAAAAATATGTTTACGAGCAGAAAATCTGAGTAAGGAATTTAAATCTGAAAAAGGTAATATTGTTCACGCATTGGATAAAACAACAATTGATATATATGAAAATGATTTTGTATGTATTGTAGGGCCATCTGGTTGTGGAAAATCTACTCTCTTACGTATTATTGCCGGATTGGAAACTGCTACCACGGGAAAGGTTTTTTACAATGGTAAAGAGTTGAAGGGGACATCTAGAGATATTGGTATGGTTTTTCAACAATATTCCTTATTGCCCTGGAGGACTGTAGAAGATAATATTACATTAGGATTAGAGTTTAAAAGGGAATCGAAGGCGGTTAAAAAAGAGGTAGCCGAAAGATATTTAGAAATGATAGATATGAAGGAGTTTCGAAATGCCTATCCTTTTGAGTTGTCTGGTGGCATGCAACAGAGGGTCGCTATAGCAAGAGCTTTAGCAAATGATCCGAAGATGCTATTGATGGATGAACCTTTTGGTGCACTAGATGCCCATACACGAATATTAATGCAAAAAGAACTACTTAATATATGGGAGAAAAATAAAAAGACCATTTTATTTATTACTCATAGCGTAGACGAAGCAATATATTTAGCAGATAAAATTATGGTCATGTCTAGAAGACCAGGAAAAATCAAAGAAATTATAAATGTAAAAATGCCAAGGCCTAGAAATCGAGCCCATGTGGAATATGCAAAAATGTCAAATGATATACTGATTATGCTAGAAGAAGTAGTTAACAATAAGGCTACAAATATATAGATAAAAGATATAAAAATGGAGTGATAGTATGTATAGTTGTGCAAATTGTGGCTTAAAAGGCTGTTCCGAAGGTGATCTAGATAAAACCTTACCTAATTGCCCCAGTAAAGAAAAAAACATTCAAGAAGAAGCAAAGAAACTATATTTAGAGGAGGAAAATCAAAAAATTGCTCATAATGCTGCTATAGTAGAAGCGGAAGGCTATGGAGTAAAGACAAGGGTAGAAGAAATCATATCCTTTGCAAAGAAATGTGAGTATAAAAGAATAGGGTTAGTTTTCTGTATGGGATTGATAAATGAAGCTAAATGTTTTGCAGATATTTTAAAGCATCATGGATTTGATATTATATCTGTTTTATGCAAAAATGGAGGTATAGAAAAATCATACATAGGAATTAAAGATGAAGAAAAGATTTTAGATGAATGCGATGAAGTAATGTGCAATCCTATAGGTCAAGCTTTGCTGCTTAATGAACAAAATACGGATTTCAATGTAATTTTAGGCTTATGTGTAGGCCATGATACACTTGCTATGAAGTATCTAAAAGCCCCTATGACTACTTTAGCAGTTAAGGATCGGGTTACCGGACATGATCCACTAGTAGCAATATATTTAGCTAATGGTTATTATAAAAAGAAATTGTTTTAAAATACAATTA
>JAAZLH010000029.1 GCA_012799415.1 Candidatus Epulonipiscium sp.
GTTTAATGATATGATATCCTTCCGTACCATTACTGGCTTCCCCCACTACAGTATATAACTTTGGATACTTATCAAGTAATCGTTTTAATCCTTCTCTGCTTCTTACTTCATCTTCAACTAATACAATTTTTAACATCTTTCTGCCTCCTCTCTAATCATGGGTAACATGAGTGTAAATATGGTTCCATCTTGATTTGATTTCACAAAAATTTTTCCTTTCTCACCATAATAAGATTTTACTCTATAGATTACATTGGCAATTCCAATAGATTGTGTTGAATAATCTAAATCCGATTGTACTAAAAAATTTTCGATTTTTTTATAATATCTTCATCCATTCCTTTTCCATTGTCCTGGATCTGTATCTTTATATAATCATTCTTTATTACCTCAAATATTATTTTTAGTAATCCTCCATTTTTATACCCCTCAAATCCATGTATTATTGCATTTTCAATCAAAGGTTGAAGTAATAATTTGTGAATTTTATATTGATAAACATTAACTTCTGCTTCAATTTCATAGTCAAACACACTAACAAATCTTTGTTTTTGCAAATATAAATATTGATTTAACCAATCGATTTCATCTTTTACACTGACTACACAATGAATATTAGAGATGGTATATCGTAGGATTTTAGCTAAATTACTAAGCATTAGGCTTATTTCATATTCTTCTTTTTCGATGGCCATCCAATTAATCGAATCTAAAGTATTATATAAAAAGTGGGGATTGATTTGAGCTTCTAAAGCTCTTATTTCTGCTTCTTTTGTTTTCTGGGTTGCCATTAATAATTTTTTATATTGACCCGTATTTTCTTCCATCAATTGATGAATTGTGGATGTCATATAATTAAATGTTTCTTCAATATTTCCTATTTCATTATTACTTGAAATAGGGACTCTTATATTAAAGTTACCCTTTTGTACTTCTTTCATCCCTTTTATTAAATTGGGAATAGGTTTTGTAAAGCGATCACTGACAATGATAATACTCATAATCAGCACAATTAAAAAACCAATGCTCAAAAATAACAGTATATATTCTAAACGGTTTAATTCCTTCATTACCAAAGCTCTATCTACCATATAAACCAATTCCCATTTAAAATATCGAAGAGGCATAGAGTGCTGCTGGATCTTATTATTGATGGCTTGCTGCATCTGTTCTTGGGATACATACTGCCCCTGGTCATCCTGTTTATAGGATATAATGATCTGATTTTCCGATGAAATAATAAAACTAGTAGCATATACAGATGTATCATAATGATAAAACAAATGATAGATGGCCTTAGGATCAATACATACAATAATAGTGCCTAGATATTCTAATGTGTTAAGATCCATAATCCTCCTAGCTATATAAATAGATGATTCTTCTTGATTAACACTGCCATATGGTAGTACGCCACCTATGGTAGTTGCCACTTTTTTAGCTTCATCACAGATCGGCTTGTATAATATTGGGCTAAAACTTATATTCTTTTTAAAATAGGGAATAATATTGTGATCTTTAGTGACTATTGTGATGCTTTGAATTTCACTATAGGAAAAAGATGATAAATACAATTGTTCTGTAATTTCTTTTACTTTCTCCTGAATGATTAGATCCTCATCTGTTTTATTAATAAGATGTAAACCATTAATAAGTTGATAATCTGATGACAATACTCCTACCATGGTTGTATAGTTTTTAAGCAATAAATCTACATTTTGCTTGCTTTTCGCCAGATTTTCACTAACTAATTCATTTATTTTTTTATTCATAATGGTATGAATAAGGAAACGAGTCGTTGTTTGCACTAAAAATGCAGGTAATATAAGAGTAATCATAAAAGTAATAATAAGCTGGTACTTTAATTTGTATTTTATTTTTGATAAAGAATTCATGCTTTTAATCCTTTCATTCTCCTTTTTAAGATCCCCTTAAAAAGTTTGTTTAAAATAACAAACTTATATTAATATATTAAACTTTAATTTACTTATTATATATTTTATCATATAACTACAGGGTAAATACATCTTATTTTATAGAAAATGCCCATTGACCTGAAGAATACATTTGTTTTTTTTGTAAAAACTAAGTGGTAAGTAACAAACTATACGGAGGTGTATTATTTATGAAGTTAAAAAAATGTTTAGCAATGTTGATTGTCAGCTCTTTATTATTTAGTGCTTGTACTGGTAA
>JAAZLH010000230.1 GCA_012799415.1 Candidatus Epulonipiscium sp.
TTGTACTTTTATATCCTAAACCTCATTTAAAATGATAATAGATATAATATAAAACTTCACAAATCCTTACACATTGTACATGTAGCAAAAACGAAAATCAAGTGTAAGTTTTTATCCTTTATATTATACCCTAAAAGCAAGTCTATTTTCAATTTTTTATTCTCTGCATAAAAATTAAAAATTTATTGATGAGAAGGATGTAAGAAATGTACTTTTCTATTAATAAAATTCTAGATAAATTGCTAATACTCCGAAAAAATGCTACAATATATTATAAACATATCAAGTTTTAGATAATAAACTACCTTACTACTCAGAAAACAACTAGTTAGGAGCGAGTGCTATGTTCTTTGCGGATTATCATATGCATACTTCCTTTTCTTCAGACTCTGATGCACCCATGGAAAGTATGATTTTAGCTGCCATCTCTTTAGGATTAAAACAAATTGCTTTAACAGATCATGTGGACTTTGACTATCCAGATGTAGCTTTTCCTTTTCTTATTGACTATGATGAATATTTAGAGACCTTCTCTTATTATCAAAATAAATATAAGGATCAAATTGAATTACTTTTAGGTGTAGAAATTGGCTTTCAACCTCATTTAAAGCACGAAATTGCTGATTTGGTTAACAAATATCCTTTTGATTTCATTATTGGTTCCACTCATGTTGTAGATCGAGCTGATTTATATAACGGTGATTTTTTTAAAGGAAAAACACAAAAAAATGCTTATTTACGCTATTTTGAAGATGTGTTACATAGCATCCGTACTTTTGATGAGTTTAATGTCTATGGACATCTAGACTATATTATTAGGTATGGAGATTATACAAATAAAGTCTTGTCCTATAAGGACTATCAAAATATCATTGATGAAATATTAAAAGCATTAATTCATAAAGGCAAGGGATTAGAAGTAAATACTTCTGGCCATCGATATGGACTAGGACAATTTCATCCTCAAAAAGCTATTTTAGAAACCTATCATGGTCTTGGGGGAGAAATTATTACAATAGGTTCTGATGCCCATCGCCCCCAAGATATTTGTGCTTGTTTTCATGAGGCTTATAAAATGTTAAAAGATATGGGTTTTAAATATGTAACTATTTTTAAAGACCAAAAACCGGAATTCATATCTATAGAAAGCTATACTAAAAATTAAAGGGCAATAAAAAAGCAAGTTCTATAGGGTTATCCCAGTATAGGACTTGCTTTTTTTATTTTTCATTAAGGATATGAGTCCTGCTTATCAGGACCAGGTTTTTTTGTTATTGTACCCTAACGAGATTGAATGGTGCCTCCACCAACTACGTACTCCCCATCATAAAAAACAACAGCTTGTCCAGGAGTTATTGCTCTTTGGGGCTCATCAAATACACATTCTAAAGTATCTTCATCTATCTTTCGAATAGTACAAGATGCTGGTATTTGACTATACCGTATTTTTCCCTTTACTTTCATAGAACCTTTTAGATCTTCAATCATCATAAAGTTTAAATCTGTAGCATATAAAGTGTTTGTGAAAATTTCTTCCGATTCTCCCAGAACTACTTCGTTAGTTTCGGGCCGTAGGGCTACTACATACATAGGTTTTCCTAAAGCAATACCTAAACCTTTTCGTTGCCCTATGGTATAACGAATTAGGCCTTGGTGCTCTCCTAAAATATTTCCTTGTTGATCTACAAAATGACCCCTTGGCGCCAATTTTTTTGTTTCTTCTTCAATAAAACGACCATGATCATGATCAGGAATAAAACAAATTTCTTGGCTATCTGGTTTATGCGCAATACAAAGTCCTATTTTTTCTGCAATTTCTCTAATTTCATCTTTTGTATATTGGCCAACTGGCATTAAAGTATGTGCCAATTGTTCTTGAGTTAAATTATAAAGAGCATAGGTTTGATCTTTGTGAGCAGTAACAGAAGTCTTTAACGTATATCGATGGGTTTCAGGGTGTTTTACAATATTGGCATAATGTCCTGTTGCAATATAATTAGCACCTAGTTGTAACGATCTATTTAGTAAAGATTCCCACTTCACATATCGATTACAAGCGATACAAGGATTCGGTGTTCGCCCTTTCTGATATTCTTTAATAAAATAATCAATTACATATTGATTAAATTCTTCCTTAAAGTTCATGACATAATAAGGAATACCTAAGGCCTGGGCCACTCGACGGGCATCATCTACCGCTGATAAGCCACAACAACCACCATGATCTTCTTTTACTTCTTGAGTTTCATCTTGCCAAATTTGCATTGTTACGCCAATCACATCATACCCTTGTTCTTTTAACAAATAAGCGGCTACGGAGCTATCAACTCCTCCGGACATCCCTACTACTACTTTTGTTTTTGTCATGTTTTCCACCTATTCTAATTATCTTTTATTCATGGTCGTGAACATCTTCTTTTGGTGCTTCCAACCCTTCAATTTTTAAATTATTTTTTTGAGCATAATCCCATAAAGCCGCATGTAAAGCTTCTTCTGCCAGTAATGAGCAGTGAACTTTCACAGGTGGTAACCCCTCTAAGGCTTCTACCACAGATTTATTTGTAATCGTAAGGGCTTCTTTTACTGTTTTACCCTTAACAAGTTCTGTAGCTGCACTACTTGTTGCAACAGCAGCACCACATCCAAAAGTTTTAAACTTCACATCTGTAATAATATCATTCTCTACTTGAATATACATACGCATAATATCGCCACATTTAGCATTTCCTACTGTGCCAACACCGCTAGCACCTTCGATTTCTCCCATATTTCTAGGATTCATAAAATGATCCATCACTTTTTCAGTATACATCGTTATCCCTCTTTCTTTCCTTCATCATTGTTGTTCTTTTAAAAAATCTTCATATAAAGGGGACATATCCCTTAATCGTTGTACAATTTGGGGTAAAATTTCTAATACATAATCGATCTCTTCTTTTGTATTTTCAGGACCTACAGAAATACGTAATGATCCATGTGCAATTTCATGAGGTAGGCCAATAGCTAAAAGTACATGAGATGGATCTAGGGAACCCGATGTACAAGCTGACCCACTAGATGCAAAAATACCTTTCATATCCAAAGCAATAAGCAATGATTCTCCTTCAATAAACCGAAAACTATAGTTCACATTTCCAGGTAACCGATCCGTTGGATGACCATTTAAACGAATATATGGTATTCTTTTAGGGAGCTCTTCCACAAAATAATCTCGTAGTTCTTTCATTTTCTGTGTATTTTCTTCCATCCCCTCAGCAGCTAATTGTAGTGCTTTAGCTAACCCAACAATGGCCGGAACGTTTTCTGTGCCTGCTCTCCGATTTCTTTCTTGAGCACCTCCATGGAGTAAAGGTTTAATTTTAATACCTTTTCTAATATATAAAACTCCAATTCCTTTGGGTCCGTAAATTTTATGACCTGATAAAGATAAAAGATCAATCTGCATTTTTTCCACATCAATAGGTACTGCCCCTACTGCTTGCACAGCATCTGTATGGAATACAATCCTTTTCTCTCTTGCTATTTTTCCTATTTCTTCAATAGGTTGAATGGTTCCTATTTCATTATTTGCATACATAATAGTAATTAAGATCGTATCTTCTCTAATTGCAGCTTCTAGCTCTGTAAGAGATATTTTTCCATCCTGATCTACAGGTAAATAAGTAACTTCATATCCATTTCTCTCTAAATATTGACAAGTGTGCAAAACAGCATGATGCTCAATAGCAGATGTAATAATATGTTTACCTTTATCTGCATAGGCCTCTGCAATACCTTTAATAGCCCAGTTATCTGCTTCTGTTCCACTACCAGTAAAAAATATTTCTGCGCTGGTGGCACCAAGAATACTTCCTACCATTTCTCTAGCATCATCAACTGCTTTTCTATTACTACGGGCAATCTCATATACACTGGAAGGATTGCCAAATTGTTGTGTAAAATAGGGCAACATAGCTTCCACTACTTCAGGTCGAGTAAAAGTGGTAGAGGCATGATCTAAATATACTTTTTGCATGTCTTTCTCTCCTTTTCAGGGTCATTAAATATAATACATATCTACGGCTTGGTCGTGGATTTTATTATAATCTTCTACTAAATCTTCTAAGGTAATATTATCAACAACTTCGTTAATACTATCCCGCACTTTCATCCAAACTGTTTTTGTAACACAAAATTCGGATTTATCACAATCTATCTCTTGATCTTCAATCACGCAGTCTACTGGTGCTAATGATCCCTCTAAAGTCCTTAAGATATCTCCAATGGTAATTTCATCAAGTGGTTTTGCTAAAATATACCCACCTTGAGCTCCTCTCATACTTTGAACCAGGCCTGCTTTACGTAGTACCGCGATTAGCTGTTCCAAGTAATGTTCTGATAAGCCTTGACGTTCAGCAATACTATTTAGAGCAATATGACCATTTTGCCCGTTAATAGCTAAATCTAACATTATTTTTAAACCATAGCGCCCTTTGGTTGATAGTTTCATATCCTCACTCCTTCAATCCCTACTTACGCACTCGGTTTTCTTGTTTTAGAATAACACTTTCTTTTTTAACTGTCAATAGATATGGCACAACTAGTATATCTTCAGATAAGTGAATCAATTCAGAAATCATAATCTAGATGGTATTTTTTAACCTATTCTGCTATACTACCATATAATTAGATTTTTTACGATAAGAGGAGGATTTTATGATTACAACTATTTTATTTGATTTAGATGGAACTTTATTGCCTATGGATCTAGATGAGTTTCTACGATCTTATTTTCATCATATTGGTTCTTATTTTCATGATTTAATAGATACTAAAGAATTTATGAACTATCTTGGCATTGCCACAGAAGCCATGATGAATCATTCTGGTGAAACAACCAACGAAACAGTCTTTATGGATACATTTTTCAACTTAATAAAAGGAGACCCTAGACTATATTTGAAACGTTTCGATAGTTTTTATGCCAATGTTTTTCCTAAAATTCAATCTTCTGTTGGTTTCTCTCCAGTCATTAACGATAGTGTGCGTCTTTTAAAAGAAAAAGGGTATGAATTAGTTGTAGCTACCAATCCATTATTTCCCCGTCCTGCCATTGAGCATCGAATTGCTTGGGCTGGATTCCAGCCTAATGACTTTATACATATTACCTCTTATGAATATTGTCATTTTTCTAAACCTCAAAAAGAATACTTTCTAGAAATATTGAGAAATATTCAAAGAAAACCTGAAGAATGTTTAATGGTGGGTAATGATGTGCAAGATGACTTAGTTGCAGGAGATATTGACATCAAAACCTTTTTAATCACGGACCATATGATTCATCGATCAGAGGAAGATATACCGGCAGATTATCAAGGGAGTTATGAGGATTTTCATGCTTTTGTAGAAAACCTTCCTTGGCTTTAATAAAAATGGTTTGTAATCTGAAGAGTAAGTAAAACATGGCTTTCATCAGTATTCTGATGAAAGCCATGTTTTACTTATTAGTTTATCTATACTTGTTCTACGAAACGCAACGAGGGGATAATGAATTCTCAAATCTAATCCATTTTTCATTCATATAAATATCAATGCTGCTATCATTTACAAACTGATATTCATATCCAACACCAAAATTAGATTGCTTATCTTGAGTAGGTTTTTCAAAAGGTCCTACGGTTGAAGTTATTTTTCCATCCATTACCCCACATCTTCCAGTAATATCACTCTCCTTTCCAGTGTCTAAGTATAATTTGCCCTTAATTATTACTATTGGTATTAAATCTGATAGTTCCGTCTATGTATTTTGCTAAACCCCAACGGCAGAGATAATTCATCTAATTTTAGATATAGTTTATTTACATCTATCATTTCTCAACAGGAGTATTTTTCATTTTAATTCCTCCTATTATAATAGTTTATAATTTTACCGCTGGTCTACCTAGAACTTCCCATTTCCGTCCCCTATAACGAGCTACAAAAAAGACATCCCTTACTATCCAATCACAAATCATAGCAACCCAAATACCAAACATTCCAAGCCCTAAAGTCTTTGCAAA
>JAAZLH010000231.1 GCA_012799415.1 Candidatus Epulonipiscium sp.
AACAATGCAGTTTAATGAATCCGGACTTGATTTTCAAGTTGTATTTGCACTAGATGAAAGTGGAATAGATTGGGTTCTTAGATTGCCTAGGCGTGAAGATGTTATGCCTAGAACAAGGGTAGAAAAACAAGCATTAGATTTGGTTAATAAGTATGTTAAATCTTTTCAGGTACCAAACTGGATTATTTACACAAATGAGCTAATAGCATACACGAAGTTAGATGGTGTGCCAGCAGGAACCATTGATCATAATATCGGAAACTATGTTTGGGAGATAGATATTAATAACGTTCCACCATCATTTCACATGTCTCTTGGAAGAGTGTTAGCAGAGCTTCATAGTATTCCTAATGATAAAGCTACAGAATTTGGACTAATAGTGCAAACACCTGAAGAAGCGAGAAAATCAATGAAGCAGCGTATGAATGATGTAAAAACAAAATTCGGTGTAGGTGAGAAATTATGGAACAGATGGCAGTCATGGGTTAATGATGATGAAATGTGGCCAAAGAAAACTGGACTGATTCATGGAGATGTTCATGCCGGACATACCATGATTGATAAAGAAGCTAACGTGACTGGATTGATCGACTGGACTGAAGCTAAGGTAACAGATATTTCAAATGACTTTGTTTTCAACTACAAGGCTTTTGGAGAAGAAGGATTAGAAGCTCTGATAATTGCTTATAAAGAAGCTGGGGGTTATTACTGGCCTAAAATGAAAGAGCATATTATTGAACTGGTCGCTGCATATCCGGTTTCAATTGCTGAGTTTGCAATAGTATCTGGTGTTGAGGAATATGTTCAAATGGCGAAGAAGGCATTGGAAATAGACAATGTTTAAGCTGTATACTATTTGGCGAAAGGAATCCCCGGGGTAAAAAACGCATAAATTACCCCATTGACAACTAGACTTGTTAAATTGTATAAGACCTATGTGTAGACGCACGTGGAAACCGTAGTATTGCTATCAAGAAAAATTTTTTAGGAATTCTTGAAAAAATTAAACTGATAATTGAAAGGTTGGTTGTGAGGAAGGTAAATCCATACTAAACCAATGATGGGCGATTTACGTAAAATCGCAAAGGAACTTAAAAGAGATCATGAGCTAGCTATGGAACTTTGGTCAACCGAAGAGTTTTTACCTAGATTATTAGTAATCTTAATTATGGACAAAAAGCTTATTTCAAATGATGTGCTCAGTAAGCTGGATAAGGATATGCAAATTCACACTTTTGATGAGAAAAATCACTTAATGGACTGGTTAATGGCAAATCAGCTCAGCAAAGACAAGAAGACCATTGCATTGATGGAGTCATGGGAAGATAGTCCATCAGCTCTTCAAAGGCGAGCTTTCTGGTATTATCAAGGGCGATTGAGATGGACTGGACAAACACCGCCGGAAAACACTGCAGACTTGCTATCAGCATTAGAAGCAAATATTATGCAGGAAGAACCTGAAGTTCAATGGGCTATGAATTTCGTCGCAGGTTGGATAGGCGTTTATGATGAAAAGAATCGCGCACGGTGTATTGAGCTTGGTGAGAAATCGGGTCTTTACAAAGATGAAAAAGTAGCAAAAGGATGTACTCCCAACTATTTGCCGGAGTTCATCAAAATTGAAGTTAACAAACGACAAAATGATTAGTTTGCATGAGTAATATAAATGTAGGTTTAATGCAACAATAAAGGAATTAACATAACGCAGGGGTGCTGAATCACGTGCTCTTCTTTTAAGACTATGTTGAGTTCCAGATAGACGGGAAGGTATCCGGTGTAAATGTCAATCCCAAAATGTATATTTTTTAGAATCTCAAGCTAAATGAGTTTTTCCTACTCCGGATGGCCCATAAAACAATATGTTTTCTTTATTTTCTAAGAATCTTAAGCTCTGTAAATCTAATAATTGAGATTTATTTATTGATGGTTGAAATCCAAAATCAAAATCTGCTAGTGTCTTTTCAAATGGGAATGCTGATACTGATATTTGTATCTTGGATGCTCTTTCTTTTCTGAATTCTAGCTCTTGCTCTGTTAAATGCAGTAATGCTTCCGTAAATGGGAGCTCTTTTTCAGTTATTTCACCTATATAGTTAGGTAAATAACTTCGAATCTTCTCTAATTTTAATGCTTCTAAATTATTAAGTAGTTTAGTATAGCTTGTCATTCAATCACTCCTCTAGAAAAATATCCATAGTCCTTAAGTTATTCTCTATGAAATCCTCAATTCTATCATCTGAATAGTGTTTTAATGCATCTGATTTGAGTATTTCCTTAACATGATCCTTTTTGTAATGAAGAATTTTTTCAGGTTAGTGTAAAATTATTGTAGGAAAAAAATCAAAAAAGAATAGCTCCATATGTTAAGATGGAAGTATCAGGCAACACATCAAAACAATGAAAGGAGCTATTCTAATGAATACAATTATACACGAAATTACTAAAAAAATCACTACTGGTTATACAAATATCTTAGAAGATCTGGTTAATGGAAGTAAAGATTTTTCAAAGTTCATAGTAGAATTAAAGAAAGTTTTAGATGAGGTAGGAACTGAATTATCCGCTAATTCACTTGAGTTGCTAGATGACATAATAAGAGATTCAAAGAGTAGGAAAAATGAATATAACGTACAAAGAAGAAATGATAAGAAAAGTATAATGACAGTATTTGGAGAAGTCAGCTACTGTAGGACATATTACAAGAGTAAAAAAGATGGAAGCTATGTGTATTTATCAGACGAGATGGTAGGAATAGAACCACATGATAGAAAAGATATGTCATATGATGCTGCATTAATAGAAGAATCATTAGACTCATCATATCAGAAAACGGGAGAAACAGTTACACCTAACATGATTGTAAGTAAACAGACCGTATTAAATACAATAAGAAAACGTTAATATATGTCCATGAGGGAAGAGAATTAATATCCGAAGATAGATACAAATTAAAGAATGTAAGATATTTCACAGGACATTACATGAATAATGAGGAATTATGGCTACAAGTAGCAGACTATCTAGAAGAAGGATATGAAATGGATAAAGTAAAAAAGATATATCTATCAGGTGATGGAGGATTAAAGAAGGACTAAATTGGATAAAGGGAAGCCAATATGTACTAGATGGATTTCATTTAGCTAAATACGTAAGAATAGCAATAGCTCACATGCCAGAATGTTACAATGAGACAATATGGAAGTATATAGATAATCTTGATAAAAAGAGTGTGAAGGAAACATTATATTTAATAATAGAGCAAACAGAAAAGGAAACAAAGAAAGAAGCAGTAAAGAGAAGTAAAAAGTACATATTAGGCAACTGGGAAGGCATAGAAAGAAGATATGATGAAGAATATATAGGCTGTAGTGCAGAAGGGCACATAAGTCATATATTATCCTCTAGAATAAGTTCTAGACCATTAGGATGGAGTCTAGAAGGTGCAGATGAGATGGCTAGATTAAGGGTATACAGAGCCAATGGTAGAAGAAGCTGGGGAAGAGAGTATTTTAAGGCATTAAGAGGAGCTTAGTTAAATAAATTAATGAAATATGGATTAAATTTAAGACTACGAAAAATACAAGAAATTCATAGTTTAAATTGAGATGCAGTAAATATGATACTTCTATAAAATTGTGGGGGATTCTAAATTTATTTTTCCTACAGTAACTTGACACAATCGGTTCCGAATTTTTAACCAAGAAGAAGTGGTATAGTCATCAATAATTATTTTAACTGCCAAGGTGGTATAAAAGATGAGATGAATTGTCTATATAGAATGCATATATGATATAATTAAAATAGAAGTTTAGCAAAATACTTAAGAGTGGAGGATTGAAATATGGGTGAATTTAATAATAAACTTATGGATAGAGATAAGCTACTCCAGATATTTGATTATCTTAATGAAAGATTAAAAGAAAATCAATTACAACTGGAATTAACTATTTATGGTGGGACAATTATGACAATGGTTTATGACAACAGACCTGCTACCAGAGATATTGATTGTGTATTTAGTGAAGTAAATCAAAAGTTACTAGAAAACATATTGGAAATGACAAAGTTCACATTTAACCTCCCAGAAAACTGGATTAATGAAGAAATAAGGGAACCTCTAAAATCAATAATAAAAGAAGATAAAGAAACCTACAAGATATATTCAAATCTAAAAATACTAAAACCTAAATCCGAACAGTTACTGGCTATGAAAATATTGGCTGCGAGACCAGAACCTTCAAAGGATTTTATAGATGCATTTATACTATGCAGAGATTTAGACATTAGGACAAAAGAGGAATTGTTAAATGTTGTTGAAAAATACTTACCCCTATCATTAATCGGAGAAAGACAGATTAGATTTATAAAATATTTAGGAGAGGATTTAGGCTATGATTGGAAATAAGTATCTAGAAGAATTATTTAATTATCCAGATGAGGATACAAGCATAAATCAATTACTAGAATTTTTAAAATATAAAGATCCAAATTTTATATGCAGTCTAAAAAATGATTATGTAAATCTAGATTTATGTAACCATGACGAAATAAGATACTTAACGATAGCTTCAGGTTTAATTGATTATTACTTTCAAATACATAAACTTGAAATGCCTAAATGGGTAAGGGATAAAAGGTTACAATTCCATAGACCATATTACCATATTAAAAGAATAAATGATTTTGAAAAATTCAAGTTGCAAGTTGAAAGTCCTTCACCATTTAGAAGAAGAAATACTTATTTTGACTTAGATGCAATAGTTAGAGTTTAAATAATATAAGTTAAAAGTAAAAAATCACCAAGGGGATATTATCTTCGTACGACATCTTTATTGTACTATCAAGGCACGTTGAGAGTATAATTCTGATGACGTATTGTGGTTCGGGAGACAAAAATTAGAGCTTGACCACAACATATAGTGGTTTGAGGACGGAAAAAGGGTAAAAAATCGGTGAAAAAACACCGTTTTATGACCCTTAAAAATAGGGTAAAATATAGATGACATAGGGTAATTTGGATGATGATAGATGATAATTGACAAAATTAGGTTGATAGATGGATGACTTATATACTATAGATGTACATCGGTAAAAAAATGTGAAGCAAGAGATATGGTTCAGGAGGTTTATATGCCAACGAAGGTAAAAATAAAGATAAAAGATAATAGTGAATTAAGGATGAAAATTGATGAGTTGTATGAAAAGACAAATCAAGTAGATTTAGCAAAATGGTCATTATTAATGGCAAAACATATTTTAGATATCGTAGATATAGATTATCATTCTGTAGATGAAATAGTTAATGGATTTAAAGTAAATGAGTTATGGCAAATAGGTGAAGCAAGAATGCATGATGTGAGACAAGCAGGGTTTAAAATTCATAAGGGTGCTCGTGAAAGCGATTCAGAAATAATAAAAACAGCATTAAGGGTAGTAGGTCAAGCAGTTGGAAGTGGACATATGAGAGAGCATGCAATGGTGGCATCAGATTATGCTATAAAAACAATAAACTTGATTAGTCTAAATGATTTTGATGCTGTAACGAAAGAAAGGAAATGGCAGCTTAACGAATTAAAGAAGTTTCATACACTATAAATAATAATTTTAATAAACTTGTGTCGCACTATTTATATATAGTGAGCTAAGTATTATTTATAATCAAATAGATAAGTGGGAATTTATGAGGGGCTAAAAATGAAGTATGATTGTGGATTCACTAAAGACAATGGATGGTTCAGATATAAAGCAACAGCAATAATTATTGAAAACGGAAGTGTACTATTTGCTAAAAACGATAGGGATGATTATTACTACCCAGTTGGAGGAGGCGTTCAAATTGGTGAAAAGGCTGAAGAGGCAGTGGTGAGAGAGGTATATGAAGAAACAGGGATACACTATGAAATTGATAGGCTAGCATTTATTCATGAGAATTTTTTTAGTGGTAGTGGTAGTCTTGAAGGTTATAATTGCCACGAAATTGCCTTTTACTTTTTGATGAAGCCAAGGGGAACACAAAAACTTAATAGTAATAGTTATTCAGGCGAGTTTAAAGAGTATATGCATTGGCTGCCAATAAATAACTTATCAAAGTACAAAGCATTTCCTGCTTTTTTTATTGATAAACTATCAAATATACAGAGTTATGTAGAACATATTGTTACGGATGAAAGATAGATAGAAAATTCCAAATGAATGAAAGGGGAATACTATGGAAAAGAAACTTACTACTGAATTAAAACTATACAAAGAAGAATTTGATTTTCTTCATAAAAAGATTGGCGAATTAGAATGGAAAATTGCTACAATATTTTATGGGCGAAAAGCTATTACTAGATTAGAAATTGAGACATTAGAAGATCGTCTTGAAAACTATAGAGCTAATATAGGAATGTTAGTAGAGAAGATCAGAAATGAGGTACAGAATCTAACAAATCCAAATAGCATGATAAATTCATTTACTGAAAGGAAGTAACATAAATGAACAAAACACTTATTGTTTATTATTCGCTTTTTCAAAACACGGCGAATTTAGCATTAGAAATAGCAATTCAAACTGGCGGAACTATAAGAGAATTAATTCCTGATAAGAATTATTCCTTTGATTATAATACTGCCGCTAAAGAAGTAAGAAATCAAATTTCTCGAGGATTCTGCCCTAAGCTGATATCTGGAAGTGAGCCAATAGATGATTATCAAACAATATTTGTAGGATCGCCTAACTGGTTTAAAACATTAGCCCCACCAGTTATGAGCTTTCTTAAACAACATAATTTTGAAGGTAAAACAGTAATTCCTTTTTGTACCCATGGAGGTGGTGGGTTTGGACAAATTGAAAATGATGTAGCTAAAGAGTGCTCAAAATCCATAATTCTACCTGGTATTGTTGTAAACGGTACAGTTACATCGGAAGAGGTCACAAATTGGCTTAGGACAATTGGATATGAATTAGAATAAATTCTACTTATTCGTTTTATTTTTAAAAAGGAAGGATACTATGCTCAAAGAACATAATACAGCAAACGAAGGAAGTGTTTAAAAAATAGTATTTGTCGTTCGATAATTCTTCCTTTACTTATATTATACCATTACTTATATATTATTTATAGACTACTTTTTTTATAATTTACACACTATAATGATATGTATAAATCTAAAAAATATAAGAGGTGGATCAGTATGGATAACAAACAAGATGTCTTAGATAATGGGCCTTTTTTTCATGGTACTAAAGCAGAACTAAAAATTGGAGATTTATTAAAACCGCAGCACTTATCAAATTATCAAGAAAAAAAATCCAACTATATATATTTCACTGCAACATTAGATGCTGCTAAATGGGGTGCCGAATTAGCAGCATCTAAATTAAAGGAAAGAATTTATATTGTAGAGCCATTAGGTGATTTTGAAAATGATCCAAATTTAACTGACAAAAGATTTCCTGGTAACCCTACACGTTCTTATAGGTCTAAAACTCCTTTGAAAATAATAGCTGAATTAGGTTCATGGGAAAGACATTCCAATGAAGACATAAATCATATGCTTACATCTTTAAAAAAGTTACAAGAAGAAGGAAAAAATGTAATATACGATTAACTAGATAAAAAGGCTTATGGAGTGAAGGCGGTAGTGAAGCGCTTTGCTGAAGATTTCAGAAATTAACTTGTAATATTTTTATTTTTATGCTATATTATTTGTATATTTTGATTAAGGAGGACATATATCTATGTATTCAGTACGTTTAAGATAAGTAGGCAATAAAAAAAGTGGTGAAAACTTCCGTGATGACGGGCTTTTTTGTTGTGCTTATTTTACGTATTATGACATGGATAGGGGTGAAGTGTAGATGTTTGAAGCTATACGATTTTTCTCTATGTCTTTTTAACGTTGATATGCAGACTAAAGATCCCACTTAGGATTTTAGCCTGCATTTTTTATTGCCTAAAACTAGTATGAAATCAACAATAAAAATGCAAGGAGAAATTTGATATGACAAAAGAAACTTTAAAATGGAAACGAGATTTTTTTACTATATGGACAGGACAGGCGATTTCACTTTTTACTAGTGCCATCTTACAAATGGCAATAATTTTTTACCTTACAGAAAAAACAGGATCGGCCATGGTACTGTCAATTGCTTCATTAGTAGGATTTTTGCCTTATGCAGTCTTTGGTCCTATGATAGGTGTGTTAGTGGATCGTTATGATAGAAAAAAGATAATGATAGGTGCTGATTTAATTATTGCTACAGCTGGAGCAGCATTGGCTATTATTGCATTGTACATGGAACTGCCAGTTTGGATGGTTATGATAGTATTATTTATTCGTAGTATTGGAACGGCTTTTCATTCCCCAGCATTAAGTGCAGTTACCCCTCTTTTAGTACCAGAAGAGCAACTAACTAGATGTGCAGGTTACAGCCAATCCCTACAGTCCGTAAGCTATATTCTTAGTCCTGCTGTTGCGGCGTTTTTATATTCTGTTTTGGAATTAAATGCAATTATTGTCATCGATGTGCTGGGAGCTGTGATTGCATGTATTACGGTAGCACTTGTACGTGTTCCCAAGCTTAGTTTAGAGGAACAAAGTTTGGAGAAAAATTTTATAAAAGAGATGAAAGAAGGATTTGTTGTTTTAAAAGAAAACAAAGGATTATTTGCCTTGCTGCTTATAGGCACACTATATATGTTTGTTTATATGCCAATCAATGCACTTTATCCTTTAATCAGTATGGAATATTTTGAGGGAACATCGATGCATGTATCTATTACCGAAATCGCCTATGCCTCCGGTATGCTGGTAGGTGGTTTGTTATTAGGATTATTTAGCAACTTTAAAAAGAGAATCATATTAATAACGGCATCTATTTTTATGATGGGAGCTAGTTTGACCATTTCGGGATTACTTCCAACGAGTGGATTTGTGATATTTGTAGTCTGCTGCGCAATTATGGGACTTTCAGTTCCCTTTTATAGCGGTGTTCAAACGGCTCTTTTTCAAGAAAAAATCAAACCTGAATATTTGGGACGGGTGTTTTCTCTTACAGGGAGCATGATGTCTTTAGCTATGCCTGTTGGTTTAATTTTATCAGGAATATTTGCTGATAGAACTGGTGTGAATAATTGGTTTTTAATATCGGGAATCCTAATAGTTGGTATTGCCATAGTTTGCCCGCTTATTCCAGTTATTAGATCCTTAGATGATAAATAAAAAGTAATGAAGGAGTGTTTTGGTAGGATAGTACAAGAAAGGGAATAGATATACTTAAGGGATTAATCAATGAGGTGGAAAGCAAAAGCCTGAAAGGAGTGAATGACTTATGACGGGACCAGATAAGAAAAAGCTATATCCAAATGAAAATATAAAGACGGTTTGCTATATAAGCAATCTACCTAAAAGACCCAATGTTGAGATTGGGGAATATACCTATTATAGCGATAGCGATAATAAAAAATCTCCAGAGAAATTTTATGATAATATAGAGCACCACTACGAATTTCTTGGGGATAAACTTATAATAGGTAAATTTTGTGCAATAGCTGAGGGCGTTAAATTTATTATGAACGGAGCAAATCATAGGATGGATGGCATAACAACTTATCCCTTCAATATTTTTGGTGGCGGCTGGGAGAGGGTAGTACCTACAATAGAACAGCTGCCTTTCAAGGGGGACACAGTGATTGGCAATGATGTGTGGATAGGTCAAAATGTTACCATCATGCCGGGTGTTAAAGTTGGTGATGGTGCTATTATTGCTGCGAACTCAACTGTAGTAAAAAGTATTGAATCTTATACAATTTATGGTGGTAACCCAGCCAAATTTATCAAGAAACGGTTTAGTGATGAAAAGACTCAATTCTTGTTAAAGCTGGAGTGGTGGAACTGGGATGAAGAGAAGATATTCAATAATCTTGAAAAGCTAACATCAGAAGCTGGGTTAGAAGAATTAATGGAAAATAATAAATAAGGTTATAAAGGGAGATTTTATGAATAAAAAAGAAATTGTAACTAAGGAAAATCTAATAGAAGTATTGGATTTATTAGATAGTATGGAAATGAAATATTGGATAGATGGTGGATGGGGAATAGATATTTTACTCGGAAAGCAAAACAGAGAACATCGAGATATTGACGTTGATTTTGATGGAGAGTTTACGGAAACTTTATTGAATAAATTGAAAGAAATAGGTTATGAAATCGTAGTTGATTGGAGCCCTTCCCGTATTGAATTATACCATCCTGAATTGGGATATATAGATATACATCCTTTAATAATAAATAAAGATGGAAGTGCCAGACAGGCTGATCCACATGGTGGTTGGTATGAGTTTGAAGCAAAATGGTTTTCCACGGCGGTGTTTGAAGGTCGAGTTGTTCCATGTATTTCTGCTGAAGCTCAAAAAATATTTCATAGTGGATACGAGCTTCGAGAAGTTGATAAAATGGACATGAAAAATCTTGATAGCCTCATTTCAAAATAGTGTATCATAGATAAAAAAATATTTTACAAGGAGAATTAAAATGGATTTATTAGAATTAATCATAGAGTTTCACAAGGATAACCAACGGCAGGGACCGGGCAGTGAAGAAGCAACATTGAAAGCCCTTAAGCTTATTCCTTATTTGAATGAAAAAACTAAAATATTGGATATTGGATGTGGAACTGGAGGTCAGACAATAACCCTTGCAAAAAACACAACTGCACAAATCACAGCGGTTGATATGATGCCGCAGTTTTTAGAAACACTTATGAAAAAAGCCAAGGAGAATAACTTTTTAGATCGTATAACAGCGGAAGAAATGTTAATGGACAATTTAACCTTTGATAAAAATTCTTTTAATGTAATATGGTCGGAAGGGGCAATCTACAACATCGGTTTTGAAAAGGGACTGTCCCTGTGGAGAAATTATTTGAAGGATAACGGTTATATTGCTGTTTCTGAAATTTCATGGCTAACCGATACAAGACCAGAGGAAATCCAGCAGTACTGGGTTAATGCATATCCCGAGATTGATACAATCGAAAATAAGTTGTCTGTTATTGAGAAATGTGGATATACTTCTGTCGCCCATTTTTCCCTGGATGATAAATGTTGGAAAGATAATTATTATCAACCCATATTGGAAAGGTCAGAAGCATTCTTGAAAAAATATGATTATGCTGATGAGGTTAAAGAATTCGTTGAAGCAGGTAAAATTGAAGCCGACATGTATAATCGATTTAAGGATTATTACAGCTATGTATTTTATATCGCAAAGAAAAACCATGTGGTTAAAGATATGATTTAATGCAAAAAAGATTAGGAGGGTAAACAAGTGAGTAGGAATATAATTCTTTATATTGCAGTGAGTTTAGATGGATATATTGCAAGGAGCAATGGAGCAGTTGACTGGTTAAGTGGCAGTAGTGGTGATCCAAATGTGGATTCAGGATTCGATAAATTTTATAGTTCAATAGATACAGTTGTAATGGGTAGAACCACATATGAACAAGTTATTAATGAACTATCACCCAGTGCTTGGGTATATGAAGGCAAGAAATGTTATGTAGCAACAACAAGAAATGATGAATCTGATAATAGCGTAGAGTATATATCAGAGGATATTACTGAATTTATTAAAAATCTAACAAGCCAGCAGGGTAAGGATATTTGGCTTGTTGGTGGTGGAAAGTTAATTAATCAATTTATGAAACAAAACTTGATAGACAAGTATATTATAACAATAATACCAACCATTTTAGGTGACGGCATTCCACTTTTTATAGAAAATAATCCAGAGATTAAACTTAAACTTATTGAAACAAAAGCAGTTGATGGTATGGCAGAACTCACATATGTTAGAAGATGATCTCATATAGCATAATAAATAAATAAGATACTTGAACCTCACGTAACGTCATGATATATGATGTTTTTAGGAGGTCTTAGTATGAAGAATAATTTAGTAAAATTGCTAACATCAGATAAGGAAATCAGATTATATATCGTTGATACAACAGATATTTTAGTGCAAAGTAAGTTAAAAGATATAAAAGCTGATTTTGCAAAAGAACTTTATAAAAAAATATTTACTAGCTGTAGCTTATTACGTGGGTTTTTAACTGAAAAGGACCAACGTTTAAATGTTAGTATACGATTCAAACCAGAAGGATGTTCAGTCCATTGTGATATAGATGGTAGTGGTAATATTCATTGTTCATTTTCTTCTAATCTGAAGGTATTTAATGGAGAATTCATGGATTTAACAGGAGAAGGTGCTTCTCTTTCTATTACTAGAGGAAGTTGGATGGGAGGGATGTTTACTGGAACAGTAGAGCTAAAATCTGATTCGGTAGAACAGTGCTTTTCAGACTTTTACTCTAAGAGTGAGCACGTTGAGAGTATAATTCTGATGACGTATTGTGGTTCAAGGGAGGGGTAATGTGATTTGACCACAACATATAGTGGTTTGAGGATGGAATTTTGGTCGAAAATCGATGAAAAAACACCGTTTTTTG
>JAAZLH010000232.1 GCA_012799415.1 Candidatus Epulonipiscium sp.
TATGCAATTCTCCGTTTAAATTCCTTCTCTTTCAATAATAGAAATAATCGCCTTATCTCCATTTAATATAGCATTACCATTAGAGTCAAAGCTGATCTTCTTTATAGGATTAGAAATTAAAACATCCGGTTCAGTTTGATCTAATTCATTGATGCTTCCTTTTTCTGTTACACCCATTTCCTTGCTAAAACGCAAGATGTATCCCGAATTAGGTAAATCTATAAGCATAGGATCACTTCCTATTCCATCTCCTCCTGTTCTTTCACCAACTAAGGTAGCCATTTTTGACTCCTTGGTAAAGGATGCCAACTTTTCAGATGAGCTATACACATGTTTGTCAACTAAAAGATATATTTTTCCTTTAAAACCAATAGAATCCTTATGGGGGACGACCTTGGCAGTATGTGATGCAAAATAGGAAAAATTGTTTATCATATTGAAAGTTTCTTCTGGGAAATTAAGACCTGACATAGTATTATTTGTTAGCTTTTTAAACCCAGATTGCCTTCTTAACTTACTAAAAAGTGATCCCTCCTTTACAAATGTATAGGTTTTCTGACTATATGATCTATCTACAATCAAAGGCATCAAAAATTCTGACCAGTAATTAGAATTACCCCCACCATTTTGACGAATATCGATTATTAAAATTGGATAATCCTTTATCTTTTCCAAATAGCTTTTAGTAATATCATACTCCTCTTTAAAACTTGGCATACTTAAGTCAGGAGTAATCATCTGCTTTACAGCTATGTATCCTGCTTTTTGTGAAATTATATCGCCTACTATTACATTTCTATAACTAGTTTTTTTAGGCTCATAGTTAGCCTGAGCTTCTAATATCTTATCAATATTTTCATTAGTAACTTCATATCTTGCTTGCACTCTTGGTTTCTCAAATATCTTTACCATATCTACGCGCCAGTTAAATCTTGGCAGACTTTTATAAAGAACGTAATACTGTAATCCATACTCTTTATCTAAAAGATGAGTGTGCCCATTATGAAGATCAGATAAGATATCATTCATAGTTTGATAAAATTCTTCATCTGTTTTGCACTGAGATATCTTCTCCCTATATATTGCCCTATTTCCAAGCCAGTCTATGTTATGTACCTTTTTATTTACCTCAAAATATGGGTAGTAAGTCTTTAGGATTTCATAGGTGAAATCAAAATCCTCTATGAATTCCCCATTTGTAAGTATCTCTTGCTTACCTATTGGCGCAAAGGTTGGATATGATGATGGTGAAAAAAGATAGTTAAATATTATTCCCCCTGCTAATATGATTAAGACTACGGCTGAAATAATAAACTTTTTCTTAAATTTGATTCTTAACATAGGTTATTCCCCTTTTAAATTATTTTATATATTAAAATCATTATATTATATAAAAAGTTAATATGTCTATGCCTATGCGTATAATGAATTATGTTTATCATAAGTACACCTGTTTATCAAATATGATGATTTCAGCTTTAACTAGTCCCTTTAATATAGTTACTAACTTGTAAAAATTTCCCTAACCACTCCATCATTTTTTCATTGATCCATGATGAAGCATTTATAGCAGCCATAATTACACCCATACTTACTGGATCAGCTAAGCTCCTCTTTAATTGCTGGATATCTTCTAGAATAAAATCAAATAAATCTGATCCTGATTTTTTTGAATGTTTTGTTTTAACTTTTCTATCAATGCTTGGCTGCTCTTAATCAGCTCAGAAACGATTTGCCGGATTGTTTTCAATTTGTGCTTGAGAATCCACATGTGACACACCTTTATTGCTTTTACGGTCACTCTCTTTTAAGGAATATCTTGCATTCTTCTATAATGTTATCTATGATAGGCACTGGGGAAAAAACACGCCCAAAAATGGACGTGTTTTCGTACATATATTTATTTAGAATAATTAGTGAAATCTTTTCCTCAAGTTTGTAGGATATTCTTTTTGGGTCTTACAAACGCAACATACAGCGCAAAAAGTGAATATGCTACTACAAGCACTCCTAATAATGCTAACCAATTCATAATATAAACCTTCTAAAATTATTTTAATTTCTGTCTGACCTTTGGAAGTAAAATTATATAAATTATGCAAGCAATGAAAATTATGATACTACCGTTAACTAAGACTCTATTTAAACTAACTGTTTGATTCAAAAGGCCTTTCACTGCATCGTAGCCCCAGTAAAATGGGCTCCACCATGTAAGGAAATGCCACTTATCAGGTGCAAGTTCAGTTACAAGAACCGGTATGATAGCCGGTATCATGATGAGCTTGACATTGCCTGCCGCTTCAATAAAATCCTCGCTTGTCAACCCTACTAAAAATCCCACGATAAGGCTGATAAAGGATGATGCAATCAACACTATAAAGATTTGCAGGACATTTCCAGTAAAATAATCACTGACAAAGAGAATTGCAAGCCCACATACTAATGTATAAACAACACCAATCATACTTTTACCAATTATATAACTAGTAGTGGATACTGGTGTGACCTTCATGGCTCGGATTGTTTTATCACTTTTCTCATCTACTATACCCAGGGAAATCAGCATGCCAGATAAAATGGTAACAAGAATTAGTAGCCCAGTAATAAGGGTTGATTTTAATGGAGATGCTGTCCTGCCAAAATCAGTGAAAGATACATCTCCAGATGGCTCTTCACCCTTTTCTTCATAAGCCTTTAGTAACTTAATTGCATCCACCATTGTCTGGGGTTCATTGCCTTGAGCTAGAATATAATAGCCATCTATATCATCAGGAAGCACCCCAAAACAGAAGTCTCGGGACATAATTCGTTTTTCAACCTGTTCAATGTGATCAAACAGCTCTACATTTGCGTATTGTTGGTAAAATGAAACTTTATCATCTCGCGTATCTTCCAACATGGCGATACTTAAGAAACTGTCAGTAATTCCAGGCGTAGCCATATTTATAATGGCAGCAATGATAACGGGTACAATAAGGATCCAAAGAGATAAGAAATTACGCATATTAGCTCTGCAATCACGTAGAAAAATCTTTAATGTTTTCATATTCCACTGGCCTCCTTATTCTTATAACGGTAAAGTGATAGCCAAAACACGAAAAATCCTCCCAATAAAAATCCGGCGCAGTAAATTAGTGTATCACCGTTTGCCGTTTTCATTAATGCATTTTGTGTACCCTCTATTACCCAATAGCTTGGTATAAATTTTATCCATGGTGCGTTCCAAGCAGGTAGCATATTGCCCACTGCTGGGATAAGTAGCACAATTAGAACAATAAACACTGCAGCAAAAGCACTCTCCATATCCTTAAAGAAACTAGCTAATAGGGTCCCTACAGTAATGGTAAAGAAACTGGCGCTAAGAATGATTGCCGCGAGCAAAAGGTAGTCACCATTTCCGCGCATAATAGGAATAGAGACAACCATTACAGAAAGGATAGAGGTGAGAAGCACAGTGCCCATTTTTGCAATCAGATAATTACCTACTGATGTAGGTGTGACCCGTATAGCATTTATCATATTAGTTTTTTTATCCTCAAAGATATATGCTGCCATAATAAGAATTCCCATAAGTACACTGTTGACAGTTAGCAGTATAGAAAGAAGGCTTTGCCTGTCTGTAAGGGGCATAACATCCCCCTCAAGGATTTTTACTGTTTGTTTTTCGGTATTATCCATCATTTGTATCACATCAGAAGAAGAGATCAATTTTGCTAAGTTTTTAAACTTTGGAGTTTCGTACCCTTGCAAATAATAGTAATAGGTAAGTGATGAGTCTTCAAAAGAAATCTTTAACCCTATGTTACCACTATCCTTGGAGAGGGATTCCAAGATTTCCTCACTATTCACCACATAAATATCTTTTAGATAAGTACTGTAATATATAACATCTACATTTTTTCCCCTGCTTTTTAGCGTAACATTCTCCTTTTTAATGGTCCCATCATCAGGAAATATCTGAGACTCTAGCTGTTCAAATATTGTTTGGGGCATATCAAAATAGTAATACTCTGTTGATTTTACATTTATATTTTCCGGCATGACTAAAAGTAGTAAGACCAGATAGAGGATTGCCATTGCGATTTCAATATAAAAGTAATAGCTACGCGAAAGCAGCACAAGCTCTCGACTAAAGCTTCTAAATAGTTTCACCCATACCAAGCCCCTTTCCAGTTACTTTGATAAAAATTTGCTCCAAGGTGGCCTCTTTTGTGTGCATGGTACGGATTTGATAATTCGTTATGATATGCGCAAGCTGAGACCTCTCACTCGCATCTTCGGTAGATAGACTGCTACTGACGATTTGGCCATCTTTCACATACTCCACATCAACGAAATGTTGCCCAAATTTGATCTTTAATTCCTTTGGGCTGTCAATTAGCTTGATTTCACCATCCACGATAAAAGCCACACGGTCGCACAAATCATCGGCAATAAACATATTATGAGTTGTCAAAAATACAGTTACGCCTTTTTGATTTTGCTCGCGTATTACATCTTTAATTTGTTCGGCGATTGCTGGATCAAGCCCGCTAGTTGGCTCATCCAAAAACCAAAGCTCTGGGCTATTGATCATACTACGAGCAAAATTAAGCCGTTGCTTCATACCCTTTGAAAATGCCCCTGCCTTCTTACTGGCTGAACCCTCTAGCCCAACTAATGTCAGGAGTTCAATGGGATTAAGGGTTGGTACATCGAACATGCTGGCATAAAATCGCAAATTCTCCAGTGCCGTCATTTTGCTGTACAAGTTTGCAATTTCAAAACTAACCCCTATTCGGTTATACATTTTGAGGTGTGCCCTCCCAATGTTGTACCCCGCAACCTCCACTGTGCCCTGCTGCAAAGGCAAAAGACCAGTAATGATACTCTGGGTAGTTGACTTCCCTGCACCGGAGGGGCCCAAGAATCCAAACACCTCCCCTTTTTCAACTTCAAAATTAACATCATATATAGCATATTTATTATCTTTGTTGTAAGAGTGATATAGATTTTTAACTTTAATCATGAATAAACTCCTCCTTATATGCCATCTGCTTAAAGAGTAACACCCAACGTTTGTACTTTTTCATGAACTCATCAATGGTCATGTGCTTACCTGCCCTTTGCAGTTCATGAATATACCCATCTGCCAGAAGCGTCATCATCTGCAGAATTTCTTGAGGATTCACTCCTGGTTTAAATTTCGAAGTGTCAATGTTTTTAAAATAGTTTTCATACATTTGGGAAAGGATAGCCGATAGCCGCTTATTTAGTTCCTCGGACACATCCTCCTTTTTGGAATAGAAAGCACGTAAAAGGAAATCAAACAGGTAGGGCGAGGAATTTAACATCTCTTGCTTTTTCTTTGCGGAATACTCACACAACTCAAAAAAGTCGGTATATCTTTCAATATCCGCATTCAACACATATTCAGTGACTCGTTGAAAGGCATAGTCGAATAGAAATAAATAAAATGACTTTTTATTATGAAAATAGTAAAACAGTAATCCTTTAGATATACCAGCAATTCTACCAATTTCATCTGTAGATGCACGTTTGTACTCATTTCTTGCAAATACCTCAAATCCAGCATTGATAATAGCAAACTGTTTCTCTTTCGAAAGGCCAAAAAACTTTTCGTTCAAAAGATATCATCTCCTTAAAAATGGATTTGATTAAGCAACTTGGTTTAACCAATTCGGTCAATATAATTATATTTTATACCATTGACTATTTTTCACAAGACCCTATTGTTTAACTTCTCAATTAAAGAAGGGACATGAAAATACTTAGCTTCATCTCCCTTCTTTCTGCTTTATTTTATTTAATTTTTTATATCCAATAATATTACACCTTTAACCATAGGTTATTGTCAATCTTGTTTTACTTCTCTCGCATTCTTAGATAATTCTGCTATAAAGCGTATATCTACTTCCTCGGATCAGGATAGCAAAGCTATTCTCTATTTAATAAGCTGTGTTACGCACTCAAGATAGCTTGAGAGGATAGCATGAATGTGTCACGTCGTTTGTAGTCCCTCTGTCCGGTCAGTATCGATAATATTGATTAAGTCGATATCGCTTCCTGCATTTCCCGTATATGTATTATCTGATAGACTTCCTACCAATACAACGGACTTTACAAAATTATACTGTGAAATGCCAGTAACATATAAATCAAGGATCTCAGCTGCTCGCTCTCTCGATTTGTTCATAATACACCTCTTTCGATTCAATTTATTCAACCTATCCTATCTTCTCAATTCTGCTATTGTCTATTTTGTCTTCTCAACTGTACCTCAATATCAACATATTTTTAGGCCAAAAAGTATTCAGCCATACATTCCTGTGTACATCTTTTAGGAGTTTAAGTCAGGAGGATAGAATAGATGTCATTATAAAAATCCAGTATTTATGCAACTTGGCGTGTTACTGCACTCTTGACACCAATACTACACGCCCCAACTTATATTCTTTTATATTCCCCACCTTTTCTTGTCATAAGATTGAAACCTATTAAGTCTCTTCTTATAGTACAAAAATCATCATGGATATCTGCAATTCTCAGATTAACTTCCTTTTCTGTGTAAATTCTATCCCACTCAAAGCTTTCTATTATTTTTTCTAAAACTATTTGCTTTTTCTTTTTCTGTACTGATAGGTTCATTAGCTTATTATACTTGAAAAATGATTCTATAACCCTTTCCTTATATTTTTCTTCTCTTAGATTTAATACTTCTTCATTTCTATTATCTTTTACTAAGTCTTTAAGATTCATTGTAAATATTTCTTCATTCAAGCTATAAATTGTATAGTATTGTTCCTTTTTACATGACACTATATCAGCATCCATTAATTCTTTAAGATGAAAGAAAATCGTTGAGGTAGATAACCCCAACCTTTCAGAAAGCAACTCAACATCTATGATATTTATCATTCATCTTTATGCAATACTTTATCTGTAGATTTTCCTAATCTTAAAAAAGCCTGTAGAGAAAAAGTTGACAGTTTAAAATCCAAAAACGGTATAGAGATAATGACTGATAAAAAATATTTATTAAAATTAGATATTAGTGATAGAAAATGGTTTATAGATGATGGATGTTGGGTTTTCCCTCCGGGTGAAGCTTATATAGCACCTATAGAGAGTAATAACA
>JAAZLH010000233.1 GCA_012799415.1 Candidatus Epulonipiscium sp.
ATGGAAGAACACCCTACAGAAGCAGTAAAAAATAATGTTTTTGGCACATGGAACATTGCGAAATTAGCAAAAGAATATAATGCAGAGAAGTTTGTTCTAATTTCTACAGATAAAGCAGTGAATCCAGCTAATATTATGGGAGCTACTAAACGGATTGCAGAAATGATTGTTCAAAGTATGAATATAACAGAAGGAACAGATTTTGTGGCCGTACGCTTTGGGAATGTACTAGGAAGTAACGGAAGTGTAATCCCATTGTTTAAAAGACAGATGGCTGAAGGTGGTCCTATACGAGTTACACATCCAGAGATTACTCGTTACTTTATGACTATTCCAGAAGCGGCTCAATTGGTGCTTCAAGCAGGTTCCATAGCAAAAGGAGGGGAAATTTTTGTGTTGGATATGGGGGAACCTGTAAAAATAATTGAATTAGCAGAAAGATTAATTTCCCTTGCAGGCTTGGTGCCCTATGTAGATATCCCTATTGAGTTTACTGGACTTCGCCCAGGAGAGAAATTATATGAGGAATTGCTTATGAGTGAAGAAGGGTTAAAGAGTACCTCACATAAGAAAATATTTATTGGTCAGCCCATTGAAATGGATGTAGCAAAACTATATGCCCAATTAGAAGAATTAGAAAAAATTATTTATGAAGAAAATGATATAGGGGTAAAAATTTTATTAAAACAGATCGTTCCGACTTATGTAGGGCAGATGTAGGCCAGTTTTTAATGTACTAGGAAAGTTCGTCTTGCTTGTAAGGGACAAAACTTTCCTAGTGCACTTGAAAGTTTACACTTTTCTTGTGTGAGTATAGAAGAGTTTTAGAATGGAAGACAATGAGGTGGGGATATGGAGGAGTTAAAAATAAGGGATACTTTTTTAAATTATTGTTTGCCTGATATAACAATGACAGAATGTAATGAAGTTCTTGAAACCTTAAAATCAGGGTGGCTTGCAAAAGGGCCAAGGACAATGGAGTTCGAAAAACAATTTGCAGAATACGTAGGAGCTAAGTATGCAGTGGGAATGAACTCATGTACTGCAGCTTTGCACATCGCATTAGTAACAGCTGGCATTGGTTCTGGAGATGAGGTTATAACAACACCAATGACATTTGCTGCATCGGCTAACACCATTATCCATACAGGGGGGATACCTGTATTTGCAGATATTGATTTACAAACAGGATGTATTGATGTAGATGAAATTCGTAAGAAGATTACATCAAGAACAAAGGCAATTGTACCTGTCCATTATGGAGGGCAGGCCTGTGACTTAGATTCAATTTATAAAATAGCAGATGAATATGGATTGTTTGTATCAGAAGATGCAGCACATGCAATTTATACTAAATATAAAAATAGGATGATTGGGAGTCAAGCAAAAGGAGCAGTTTCTTTTAGTTTTTATGCTACAAAAAATCTTTCTACAGGTGAAGGTGGCATGCTTGTGACAGATGATGAAAAAATTGCTGAAAAAGCTAGGGTTTTAGTTACTCATGGTATGAGTAGAAATGCTTGGAATCGATATACCAAAGGGGGAACATGGAAATACGATATAGAGGAAGCAGGATATAAATATAATATGTTTGATTTGCAGGCAGCCCTAGGTCTTAAACAGCTCGAAAGGCTTTCACAGATGCAAGATAGGCGAGAACAAATAGCAAAGATATATAATGAGGCCTTTTCTAAACTAGAAGGTATTGAGCTACTAAAAACTATGCCTTATACAACGACACATGCTTGGCATTTGTATATTATCAAAATTGATCCTAACAAAACTTCTATAGATCGAGATCAGTTTATTATAGAACTTAATAAACGTAATATAGGTACTAGCGTACACTTTATTCCTGTTCATTTAATGAAGATCTATCGTGAAAAATTTGGATACCAAGAAGGAGGTTTCCCAAATACGGAAGAGTTTTTTAAAGGAATTATCTCTTTACCTTTATACAGTAAGATGGCAGATGAAGATGTCCAGTATGTAATAAAATCTGTTTATGATGTTGTAAAGAAGCCGAGGTGAGGATTTGGAGGTATTAGATTCTATTTTAAGTAAAAAAAAATAGTATTTATTGTAAAACGTTTATTTGATATTTTTTTTTCTTTTTCTGGCCTACTCCTGTTATCCGTGTTTTTTTTAATCATTGCCATTGCAATAAAAATAGATTCAA
>JAAZLH010000234.1 GCA_012799415.1 Candidatus Epulonipiscium sp.
ATACCTGAACAAGATCCACAACCAGGACAAGCATGCTCTTCATATTCATATAAATCTTCCTCTGTCATAGTCCCTGCTGTAACACCACCTACTGCTTCAAACACTGTCGATAAGCTGACATCTGGGCGTTCCACTCGGTCAGTTACTTTACCAGCTAGCATAGGTCCTCCACTGACAATAACCGTAGGAATATTTAAGCGAGCTGCTGCCATTAACATACCAGGAACTACTTTATCGCAATTTGGGATCATAACTAAAGCATCGAAAGCATGAGCCATAACTGTAGCTTCAATAGAGTCTGCAATGAGTTCTCTAGTAGCTAAAGAATAATGCATTCCTACATGCCCCATAGCAATCCCATCACAAACAGCAATGGATGGAAACTCCATAGGGGTTCCACCACCCATACGCACTCCAGCTTTGACTGCTTCTGTAATCCTGTCTAAGTGAATATGTCCAGGTACAATTTCGTTTTTTGAATTGACGATCCCAACTAATGGTTGTTGCATTTCTTCATCTGTATATCCCAATGCTTTTAATAAGGAGCGATGGGGAGATCGATCAGCTCCTTTTTTAATTCGATCACTTCTCATAGCCTTCTCCTTTCTACCCGTAACTTCTATTCGATATACAACTGCAAAATCGCTAAAACAAATTAGCTACTAACCAGGCTATATATATCATAACTAGTACGATTTTTGGCTTTGTAGTTGCTTCCATCTTGTCTTTAAGGAAGTAATCACAAAACAAGCTGAGCACGTTTATGATATATATAGTCCGCGATAGATTTGATTGTGAAGCTGTTTATCTATAAATAGGCATTCCTTGATTTTGTGCGTGTTCATGGAACAACTCTAACAATTGTTGTGTAATAGGCCCTGGTTTTCCATCTCCAATAATCCGTTGATCTACAGAAGTAACGGCGATGACTTCTGCCGCTGTTCCGGTTAAGAAACATTCATCAGCATTATATACATTAAATAAGGTAAATTCCTTCTCATATACTTCAAATCCTGCTTCTTTAGCTAACTCTATAACACTAAGCCTAGTAATCCCATCTAAAATTCCTACATAAATAGGTGGCGTATAGATCACTCCATCTTTTACAATAAATATATTATCTCCTGTACATTCCGCTACGACTCCATCATGATTTAGCATAATAGCTTCTGATACCCCTGCTTGGTGCGCTTCTATTTTAGCTAATATATTATTTAAATAATTAAGGGATTTAATTTGTGGATCTACAATCGTTGCCTTGTTTCTTCTCTGAGTTGCAGTGACGATAGGCATTCCTTTATCATATAATTCTTGAGGATATAAAGAAATCGTAGAAGCAATACAAAAAACTGTAGGTTTTAGGCAGTTTTTAGGACTTAAACCTAAATCTCCAACCCCTCTTGTTATGACAAGACGGATATAGGCATCTTGTAGCTTGTTTTGTCTACAGGTTTCTAATACAACTTCTGTCAACTCCTCTTTGGACATAGGAATGTCCAATAAAATACTTTTAGCTGCTGCAAAAATACGATCAATATGCTCTTTTAAGCGAAATACCTTGCCATTATAAGCACGAATACCTTCAAATACCCCATCCCCATATAAAAGTCCATGATCAAAAACAGAAACTTTGGCTTCTGATTTTTTTACAAATTCCCCATCTAAATAAATGATTAATTCTGATGACATAATATTCCTCCTACAAGTTTTCTAGTACCAGTTGTCCCATTTCTTTTGTCCCTACCTGCGTCATACCTGAACTCATAATATCTCCTGTACGATATCCTTTTTCTAACACACCAACCACCGCTTCTTCAACAGCCTTTGCTTCTTCTTCCAAATGAAAAGAATGACGTAACATCATGGCGACAGATAAAATAGTTGCTAAAGGATTGGCTTTATTTTGTCCTGCAATATCTGGAGCTGATCCATGAATCGGTTCATACATGCCAAGGGTTCCTTCTCCTAAACTTGCTGAAGGTAACATACCAATGGAACCAGTAATCATGCTAGCTTCGTCAGATAATATATCACCAAACATATTGCTGGTTACAATAACATCAAATTGTTTAGGATTTCGTACCAATTGCATAGCTGTATTATCTACGTACAAATGATTTAATTCTACTTCTGGATACTCCTTACTTACCTCTTCTACTACAGCTCTCCAAAGCCTAGAAGATTCTAAAATATTGGCTTTATCTACGCTAGTCAGCTTCTTATCTCTCTGCATTGCAATATCAAAAGCCACTCTTGCAATTCGTTCTACTTCTACTTTGCTATAAGCTTCTGTATCATAAGCCTCTTCCCCGTATTTTCCTTCTCGGAAGCCTCTTTCTCCAAAGTAAATACCGCCCGTTAATTCTCTAACCACCATTAGATCCAGCCCACCTTCAACTAAATCTGGACGTAATGTGCAGGCCTCTTTTAATGGTTCATACAGAAGTGCAGGACGGAGATTTGCAAACAAACCTAAAGCACTCCGAAGACCAAGAAGTGCTTGCTCTGGTCTTTCATTTCCTGGCAAAGTATCCCACTTAGGACCACCTACAGCACCAAGAAGTACAGCATCACTTGTTTTGCAAATTTCTAATGTATCTTCTGGAAGAGCTTTGCCACGTTTATCAATAGCGATCCCTCCTGCTAAAACCTCTGTAAAAGTAAAGGAGTGATTAAATTTTTCTCCCACCTTCTGTAAAACCAAAATCGCCTGCTCCGTAATATCTGGACCAATCCCATCTCCTGGGATGACCGCAATATTAAAATTCATTTTGTATCCCCCTCACTTTTATTGTTTAGCTCTTGTATATGCAATCAACCCATCTGCTTTTATAATCTTTTGCATAAATTCTGGAAAGGCTTGCCCTTGATAGGATTCTCCTTTTGTATGATTATAAATCTTCCCTGTATCAAAATCTACTTCCACTTCATCTCCAGCTTCGATTTTTTCAGCTGCCTCTTCACACTCTAAAATAGGAAGTCCAATATTAATGGCATTACGATAAAAAATTCTTGCAAATGTAGAAGCAATTACACAGGATACCCCGCAGGTTTTAATAACAAGAGGTGCATGTTCTCTTGAAGAACCACAACCAAAATTTTTGTTGGCTACAATAATATCCCCTACTTTAACTTGATTCACAAAGTCTTTGTCAATATCCTCCATACAATGTTTCGCTAACTCCTGGGGATCTGATGTATTCAAGTACCTAGCTGGAATAATAACATCTGTATCCACATTATCTCCATATTTAAAAACCTTTCCTTTTGCATTCATTGATTCTGCCCCCTTAAACGATTTCTTCTGGATTACTAATTTTTCCTGTTAAAGCTGATGCTGCTGCAACAGCTGGACTAGCAAGATATACCTCCGATTCCGGATGTCCCATACGACCTACAAAGTTACGGTTTGTCGTTGCTACTGCTCGTTCTCCCTTTGCCAAAATACCCATATGACCACCAAGACAAGGTCCACAAGTTGGTGTACTAACAGCAACTCCTGCTTCTATAAAGATTTCTAGCAAACCTTCTCTCATTGCATCCAAATAAATTTTTTGAGTAGCTGGGAATACAATGGTACGAACTCCTTTAGCCACTTTCTTCCCTTTTAAAATTTTTGCTGCTACACGCAAATCATCTAAACGACCATTGGTACAAGAACCGATAACGACTTGATCTATTGTTATATCTCCTACTTCATCAATAGTCCGTGTATTATCTGGTAAATGTGGAAAGGATACTGTAGGCCTAAGGGTAGAAAGGTCAATTTCATATACTTCATCGTACTCTGCATCTTCATCTGCTTCATAAACAGTATAAGGTTTTGTAGAATGCCCTTTAATATATTCAATTGTTTTCTCATCTACAGGAAAAATACCATTTTTAGCTCCTGCTTCAATGGCCATATTGGCTATGGTAAAACGATCATCCATGGTTAAATTAGCAATACCATCGCCCACAAATTCCATAGATTTGTATAAAGCACCATCAACTCCAATCATACCAATGATGTGCAAAATAACATCTTTCCCACTGACCCAAGGAGGTAGTTTTCCTGTCAATCTAAACTGAATGGCTGTTGGTACCTTAAACCAAGCTTTCCCCATGGCCATACCTGCTGCCATATCTGTACTTCCAACTCCTGTAGAAAAAGCACCAAGAGCACCGTAAGTACAAGTATGAGAGTCTGCACCGATAACAACATCTCCAGCTACCACTAAACCTTTTTCAGGAAGAAGAGCATGCTCAATTCCCATTTCACCTACTTCAAAAAAGTTAACAATTTCTTTCTCATTAGCAAACTCTCTTATATATTTACATTGTTCTGCTGCCTTAATATCTTTATTTGGTGTAAAATGATCTGGAACAATTGCTATTTTGTTTTTATCAAAAACTTCATTAATCCCAATTTTATTAAATTCTGTAACAGCGACTGGAGTTGTAATATCATTTCCTAAAACCAAATCTAAATTTGCTTCTATCAATTGCCCTGCCTTTACTTCTTTCAATCCTGCATGAGCTGCTAAAATTTTCTGCGTCATCGTCATTCCCATGATGGTTTCCCCCCACTATAAATAATCTTGTATTTTTTTTTCGATATTTTTCAATAACTTGTATTCAATTGAATCTACAAGTGCAATCAAACTGGCTTCAATAATATCGGCTGAAACTCCCACTGTAGTCCAAATATCTTGACCATCTGTGGATTCAATTAAAACTCGAACTTTGGCAGCTGTTGCCCCCTTCGTATCTAAAACTCGAACCTTATAATCTGTTAAATATACTTCTTTTAGTTCGGGATAAAAAACTTCCAATGCTCTTCGAAGAGCCTTATCGAGAGCATTGACAGGTCCATCTCCTTCTGCTGCACTAATTTCTTCCTTCCCATCTACAGAAATTTTAATCATAGCAGATGAACCAAATTCACTATTTTTTGCTGGATGCTCTCCAATGGTTTTAAAATATTCAATTTCAAAAAAAGGCTTATATTTTCCTAACTGCTTTCTGACAATCAGTTCAAAGGTGCTTTCTGCACCTTCAAACTGATATCCACGGTGCTCTAACTCTTTCACTCGATCCATAATTTTTTGAACCACTGGATCTTCTTTTGTAATATTTGGAGAAATAGATTGTATTTTAGAAAGAATGGTGCTTCTCCCGGCTACTTCTGACATGAGTAATCGTCTCTCATTTCCAACACTAGATGGATGTACATGTTCAAAAGAATGAGAGGCTTTATTGACTCCATCAATATGCATTCCTGCCTTGTGGGCAAAAGCACTTCGCCCCACATAAGGCTCTTTATCATCTAAATTAATATTGGCAACTTCTGCAATGTAACGAGCTGTAGGTGTTAAGTTCACCATCTGTTCTTCTAAAATACAACTATATCTTTTCTTTAACTGAAGGTTTGCAATAATCGTACTTAAATTTGCATTACCTGATCGTTCTCCAAAACCAATATAAGTTCCTTGTACATGAACAGCTCCTGCTTCTATGGCCATAATGGAGTTGGCTACAGCCATCCCTCCATCATTATGAGTATGAATTCCAATGGGGACTGAAAAACTCTCTACTACTTTTTGGGTAATGTCATAGACTTCTTGTGGAAACATGCCACCATTGGTTTCACAAAGCACTAGACAATCTGCACCCCCATCTACCGCTGCCTGCAAAGCCTTTAGGGCATAGGCTGAATTTGCTTTATAGCCATCAAAGAAATGCTCTGCATCGAAAATAACTTCTTTTCCTTGATTTTTAAAAAATGCTACTGTATCTCGAATCATATTTAAGTTTTCTTTTAAGGTAGTATTAATAATATTTGTTACATGGAAATCCCAAGACTTTCCAAATATCGCAACTGCTGAAGTCCCTGCTTGTAAAAGAGATTGGATATTCTTGTCCTCTTCTACTGATATATCTCGCCTACGTGTACTACCAAAAGCAATAAGCTTACTATTTTGCAAACTAGTATCTTTTATCTTTTCAAAAAATTCCAAATCTTTAGGATTAGACCCTGGGTTTCCTGCCTCTATATAGTCCACACCTAGTTGATCTAAAGCCTTTACAATCTTAATTTTATCTTTTACAGAAAAAGATATTCCTTCTGCTTGGGCACCATCTCGCAAAGTGGAGTCAAAAACATAAATCTTTTTTGTCATGATTCTCCCCCTTCATCAGCCTCCGATTCATGTAAAATCTTATTAACAGCATTGATATAGGCCTTCACGCTTGCCTCAATCACATCTGTACTTAATCCTCTTCCCGTATAGATATTATCTGCCTTTTTTAGCTTTACAATAACTTCCCCTTGGGCATCCTTACCTTCTGTAACAGATTGAAGAGAATAATCTTCTAAACTAAATTCAATACCTACTAATTTATCCAAAGCTTTAAAAGCTGCATCAATAGGTCCATCTCCTGTTGCCACTTCTTCAACAACTTCTTCTTGCTTTTTAAGCCTGACTGTAGCTGTAGCTGTAATAGTATTTCCACTATTAATAACAAAACGTTCTAATTGATATATCTGTGGTGTACGGATTTGTTTTTGATGAATCAGAGCTTCAAGATCTCGATCTGTTACTGTTTTTTTTCGATCTGCTAATTTCTTAAATTCTTCAAAAGCTAAATCTAATTGCTCCTTATCCAAGGCGTAACCTAGGGATTGTAAACGATCTTCAAAAGCATGGCGTCCAGAGTGTTTGCCAAGAACCAACGTGTTTTTTGCAAGTCCAACAGATTCAGGTGTCATAATTTCATAGGTTTTTTTATTGGCTAACATCCCATGTTGATGAATACCTGACTCATGAGCAAATGCATTCGCTCCCACTATGGCTTTATTGGGCTGCACTTGAACCCCAGTAATACTACTAATTAGCCGACTTGTAGGGTACAACTGTTTTGTATCTACTCTACAACTAGCCTCAAAAATATCTTTTCGGGTGTGTAAGTTCATTACAACTTCTTCTAATGCTGCATTTCCTGCCCGTTCCCCAATGCCATTGATGGTACATTCTACTTGATCTGCCCCTGCTTGAATGGCAGCTAAAGTATTGGCTACACCAAGACCTAGGTCATTGTGACAATGAACCGAAATCAAAGCCCGATCACTATTCGATACATTTTCCTTTACTCCCCGTATCAGTTCAAAAAATTCTAAAGGTGTAGAGTAACCTACCGTATCTGGAATATTGATCACTGTAGCCCCTGCTTCAATAACGGATTCTAATACCTGATATAAAAAACTTGGATTGCTTCTTGAAGCATCTTCTGCTGAAAACTCTATATCGGAACAGTATTGTTTTGCATGGCGTACCATAGCTGTGGCTTGTTCTAATACCTGTTCTTTACTCATTTTTAACTTATATTCCATATGCAAATCTGAAGTCGCTAAAAACATATGAATTCGGGGTGCTGTTGCTCCCTTTATCGCTTCCCAAGCTCGATCAATATCTTTAGGAAGAGCCCGGGCCAAACTGGCCACGGTGCAATCTTTGATGATTTTAGCAATACCCTTAACAGAAATAAAGTCTCCAGGTGATGCAATAGCAAATCCTGCTTCTATCACATCTACTTTTAATCTTTCTAGTTGCCTAGCGACTTCTAATTTTTCTTCTAGGTTCATACTACAGCCTGGCGACTGTTCCCCATCCCGTAGTGTAGTATCAAAAATCTTAATTTCTCTCCCCATGAAAACCTCCTATTTTTGAGTCCAAGACATCATTTTTCTTAATTCTTTTCCGACTTGCTCCATAGGATGATCTTGTTCCATTCTTCTTCTTGCATTAAATCCAGGTCGATTGGCTTGATTTTCTAAAATCCAATTTTTCGCAAAAGTCCCGTCTTGAATTTCTCCTAATACTTTTCTCATTTCATTTTTTGTATCTTCTGTAATAATTCTTTTTCCTACTGCATAATCTCCGTATTCAGCTGTATCACTAATAGAATATCTCATAAAATTGAGTCCACCTTGATTTACTAAATCAATGATTAGTTTCATTTCATGTAAACATTCAAAATATGCACTTTCTGGTTGATAACCCGCTTCTACTAATACTTCAAAACCTGCTTTCATAAGTTCAGAAACACCACCACACAAAACTGCTTGTTCTCCAAAAAGATCTGTTTCTGTTTCTTCTTTGAAAGTAGTTTCTAAAATACCAGCTCTAGCACCACCAATACCTGCCGCATAAGCAAGAGCAAGATCTTTCGCATTCCCTGTTGCATCTTGATATACAGCAATTAAACAAGGAACGCCTTTACCTTCCTCATATTGACTTCTTACCGTATGTCCAGGTCCTTTAGGAGCTACCATAAATACGTTTACATCTGCTGGTGGTACAATCTGACCATAATGAATATTAAATCCATGGGCAAATACGAGGGATTTACCTGCTGCCAAATTAGGTTCTATACTTTCCTTATAAAGTTTTGCTTGTTTTTCATCATTAACTAAAATCATAATAATATCAGCTGCTTTTGCTGCCTCTGCAGCAACTGCTACTTTTAAGCCTGCTTCTTCTGCTAATGCCCATGATTTACTTCCTTCATATAAACCAACAATGACGTCTACTCCTGATTCTTTTAAGTTTAAAGCATGTGCATGCCCTTGACTTCCATATCCAACTACTGCCACTGTTTTCCCCTCTAATAAAGCTAGATTACAATCTTTTGCATAATACAATTTTGCCATCATTATTCCTCCTCATATTTCTTTCTCTGTTTAATTTCTTTATCTCCACGCTCTAAGGCTGTGAGACCAGTTCTAACAATTTCTTTGATACCATAAGGTTCAACCAATCCAATAAAAGCTGCAATCTTTTCTTCATCTCCCGTCATTTCTATAACTAAGGATTCTCTGGCTACATCAATAATTTTTGCCCTGAAGATATCGGTAATTCCTACGATAGCTGATCGCTGCTCTGGTGTTGCATTGACTTTAATTAAAGCCAACTCTCGATAAATAGAATGTTCTGGTTTCAGTTCAATAATCTTAATTACATCAATCAGTTTATTAAGTTGCTTTTTTATCTGTTCTAAAATATACTCATCGCTACGAACAACGATCGTCATCCGTGATATTTTGGGATCTTCTGTTTCCCCTACAGATAAGCTATCAATATTGTATCCTCGGCGGCTAAACAGACCTGCAACACGACTTAATACCCCAGAATGATTTTCTACTAAAACAGATAGTACATAACGCTTCATAACCAAATCCTCCCCTCAAAATAGACAATTATAAAGTAGATTCCTTTTCATCGACAATACACTCAATTAGAAATGTAGTCTTACTATCTAAAGCTTCAATGAATGTTTCTTCTAGTTCTTCATAAGTAGATACTTGACGCCCTGCAAGGCCGTAGGCTTCAGCTAGCTTTATAAAGTCTGGGTTTTTGTCTAGATAAACCCCAAAAGGCGCTTGGTATCTTCGATCCTGAATCTCCCGAACCATTCCTAACCGCTGATTATTAAATAGTAAAATAATCAACTTCACCTTGGTCTGTTGCAAAGTCCCAAGCTCTGGTAAGCTCATTTGAAATCCCCCGTCTCCTACAACGGCAACAACATTTTTTTCAGGAGCTCCGATTTTTGTACCAATGGCTGCGGGAAGGCTGTAACCCATGGTTCCTAAGCCACCAGAAGAGAAAAACTTACGCTCTCCTTTTATTTCAAAATGCCTGGCTGCCCACATTTGGTTTTGTCCTACATCGGCAACAACAACGGCATCTGAATCCAGGATTTTTGATAATCTTCTAATAGCATATTTGGGATTTATCTTTGACTCTGTAGGCTCCGGATAGGGAGTTTTTTCTTTCCATTCCTTACATTTCACTTGCCATTCCTCAATTTGAAGAGGATTTGTTTTTTCTGCAAAAATACGCAACACTTCTTTGGCATCTCCAACAACAGGAATTAAAGCACCAATATTTTTTCCAATCTCTGCAGGGTCTATATCTACATGAATGATATCTGCATTTTTCGCAAAATGAGGATTTCCTCCTGTAGCCCGATCAGCAATACGAGCACCAATAAATAAAACAACATCCGCTTTACTTACAGCCCGATTAGCAGCATAATGTCCATGGGATCCAATCATACCTAGACTATATGGGGACTCTGTTGGGAATGCTCCAATCCCCATAAATGTATGTACAAGGGGAATTCTTGCCTTTTCAATAAATTGTCGCAATTCTTTTTCTGCTCCTGCCGCAAGCACCCCTCCACCAACACAAACCAATGGACGTTCTGCCATTTGCAATCTTCGAATCGCTCTTTTTAACTGACCAGGGTGTCCATGAAAAGTTGGGCAATATCCTCGAATGGACACAGTCTCAGGGTAGGAAAAAAACACTTTCTCTTCTTGCACATCTAAAGGAATATCAATAAGCACAGGACCAGGTCGCCCAGAAGCTGCAATATAAAAAGCTTCTTTAAAAATTCTAGGCAAGTCACTGGCTTCTTTTACAAGATAGCTGTGTTTAACAAATGGCTCTGTAGCTCCCGTAATATCTACTTC
>JAAZLH010000235.1 GCA_012799415.1 Candidatus Epulonipiscium sp.
AGGATGTAGATAAGATAAATATAAAAATAGAACTAGGAGTAAAAACTAAAGGAAGATAAATATAAAATGAGTTTAAAAAACATAGATACAGATAGATTAATTATAATACCAGTAACATTAGATATAACGAGATCTCTATTAGTTGGTAGTAGTAAAGAAATTGAGGAACTTGGAATAAAAATGCATTAAAAAAATTAACCAAGATCATGATCTAATTTATTGGGAACTTATCAAACCAATATAGAAGTAGACGGAAAAAGAATAATTCTAAAGCAGGGGGCGTTTGATTTGCATATTTTCTTTTTCGTACTGAGTATAATGGTTCTATTATTTTGCTTATTATTTTATCATACAAATTATGTTAAAGTGGTGCATAGGGCCATTGATACTGAGATTCCTAATAAAATTAGATTTATTCATATTTCTGATATACATGGAAAAACCCACTTCATCAATGGAAGTATAAGTGGGATAATTAATCAAGAGAAACCAGACTTTGTCATAGCAACAGGGGACTATGCTAATAATTTAGATCAGCTTCCGGGGGTTTTAGAGGAACTAAGCCTAATTCAATCTCCTCTATATCTTATATTAGGAAATTACGAAAGGGAAGAAGTAGGAGCAATCTTTAGAAAGATCCCTATTGATGAAGCAGTACTAGTAAAAAATTTTGAACAATATAAAAATATGAACCTTTTAATCAATGATTATAAAATATTTACTAAGCAACAATCGAAGATATTAATTTACGGATTTGACAACTCTATCTATGGGAATGAGTATTATAACCCCAAAGCTGAGGAAGTCAAATGCGATTATCGGCTAATCATTGCCCATTCTCCGGATATCATAAATACCGTTGCTGAACAAAATATTTTGTATCATCAAATTTTAGTTGGACATACCCATGGAGGACAAATTAAATTTTTAAAAAGGTTCAATAGAAAATACGCTCATTTTCATACGGGAATGAAACAAATTATTTCAAAGCAATATTTTTGTATACATCCAGGACTTGGAACAGTAAAAATTCCTTTTCGTTTTAACTCATTTCCAGAATTAACGGTATACAAGATTAAATAAAATTAGTTCAATGCTAGTAAATCTAGGCTTAAACAATATTCTAAAAGAAGTTGGAGGACTTGAGGGACAACATGGACGGGAGTTTGATAGTACAGAGTTATTAGAAGGACGTAGTATAAATGATATAAAGCCCTTTATATTTGGGATGAATCCTCAGTATATAGGGCTTTATTATTTTAAATATATTTATTTTTCAAAATCAACAACCTGCTGTAATTTGGCAGATTCAAAAGCAGTGTCAATCAATCTCATAATTCGTAATACTTGTTCATTTTTTACAATAATTTCTTCTTTGCCATTTAGCACTTGAATGATATTTCTATAAAAATCTCTAACATCAGCATTTTGTTTGGGTAACTCTTCTTCAAAGATCGTATCAGGACGCCTTGGTGCCATAGTTTTAGTAAGGCCAGCTGCTGTTTTAACAGGAATAGCATCTTTTTCAGCCTTTCCTTTTGCCCTAATAATTTTACCGTTTAAATTCCAATCCTCAATGACAGCTGTCCCATTTTCACCTAGCACATACCATCTAGGAAGGCTGATGAAATTACTAGTACCTACTTCTAGAAAAGCAGTTTTTCCGCTTTCAAAAGTAAGATGTATCTTAAATCCATCATCTACCTCATAATTTGTTACATGGATAAATTGGCAATAGACCTTTGTAATTTTTTCCGGTATGATCAAGGCCATTTGATCTAAGATATGTACGCCCCAATCTAAAAGCATACCGCCACCATGTTGCTTTTCTTGTCGCCAGTCTCCAGGAATTCCACGTGACCCGTGTACCCTTGATTCAATAGTGAAAACATCACCTAGTATATTTTCATCATAAATTTTTTTAATCGTTAAAAAATCTTCATCCCAGCGTCTATTTTGATGCACGACAAATAATTTATTACATTGATTAGCAGTATCAATGATTTCTTCTAGTTCTTGGCTATTTAGTGTAACTGGTTTTTCACAAACTACATGCTTACCTGCTTTTAAAGATTGAATTGCAATATCTTTATGAACATCATTTGGAGTAGCAATTAAAACAATATCAACTTCTTTATCAGAGAGAATATTTTCTAAATTTGAATAGGCTTTTAGGCCTTTTTGTTTTGCATATTCTTGTTTTTCTTTTTTTATATCATAAGTACCTAAAACCACCATATTCTCTATGGTTTTAATTTTTTCGTGATGCCAATCTCCCATTCCACCAAAACCTACAATAGCAACATTGTATGTGTTCATTAGAAAACCCCCTTAGTATTATAAATGTAATCCATTACATTTATAATACTGCTAAATCAAATTTATTTCAAGTGTTTTTGAGATATTAAAGTTTTGATTGATAATAAAGTCTTGCTTTGTATTTATAACAATAGGTTTTATCAGTAGTGATTTATATTTTTGCAAAAAACGAGTCTAAGGGAGTTAGCTATGATTTTTGAAAAACATGTGCTTATTGAAACTTTGTATAAGTCAAAATAAAATAAAAAATATAGGATATAAAAATAAAAATACCATTTGTTCTTTGTAATTTTTCTTTATTCGTGCGAATAAAGAAAAGAACAGAAGTAATAATAAAAATAGCAAAAGGCAAATGAAAGATGATCCAAGTTCTTTCTACTTGTATAGGAAAAATAGTAGCGGATACTGCAATAACTAAAATAATATTTAGGATATTAGCGCCTAATACATTTCCTATAGATAAGTCTTGAGCTCCCTTTTTCATTGCAGTAATAGCGGTGACAAGCTCTGGTAAAGAAGTACCAATGGATGTTAATAATAGGCCGATAACCACATCCGGCACTCCTAAAATACGAGCAATTTCTTCTCCGTAAGTTACTAGTAAGTTAGCACCACCAATGGTTAAAATGACGCCTACAACAAAGGCAAGTACATTCTTTGCGACAGTGACTTTGTCCTTTTGAAGATTTACAGGAATACTCATATCAGGTTGTGAACGGCTAGAGCGAACATTAGAATATAAATAGCCTACTAAAACGAGTAATAGGATTATACCTGTAGATCGAGAGATTTGATGTAAAGATACACTAATAATTAATAAGGCCACCAATAATAGCAGTAAAAAACGGCCAGTTTTTTGGAATTTTACTCTATCTTTGAGAGAAGGGGTAGAGAAGATAATGGTAATAGTTAAAATAAAACCGATATTAAAAATAATAGATCCAAGAGCATTTCCAAAAGCCATTCCAGCATTTCCACGAAGAGCAGAGCTACTAGATACCATTAATTCAGGTAAAGTAGTACAAATGCTAACCAAAGTGGCTCCGATAATAAGATCAGGAATTCTAGAAATTTTAGCGATCCAAATCGCAGCCTCTACAAACCAATCACTTCCTTTAATAATCATAATAAGCCCTGCGGTAAATAAAATAAAGGGCATCAGTTGTTCCAACATTTTCATCCTCCTTTTTAATAAACAAGAAAAGTACTAAAAACGCACTTTTTTAAGTGAACGAGGAAAGTTAACCACTTGCAAGTAAGACGAACTTTCCTAGTTTAAAACAAAAAAAAGACTTTTACAGGCACGCAAAAACATGCTAGTAAAAGTCTTGCTTTCATATGTATTACTATGAGCGATGAACCGGGTATATCTACCGGATTGACGATTCATCACACAGCCATGCTGCAAGCTACTCCCTTATACTCTCATGATCTATTATAGCCCAACGGTAAAGAAAAGCAATCATTATATTTAATAGTTTATCCATCTTTATGATATATATATGATATAGCCTGAGGAAAACATGAGTGAAAAATCAACTTCTTCTTTTGTAAATAAATACTATGTGATATACTAAAGGAGAAAGAATCCCAATTAGAAAACTTCTACATGTTTAATATACAGGGTATTATTGATAAAGTAAGTGGAATTAAAAAAAAGTAGAAAGGAAAGGTGATTGATATGCGTATTGTTAGCACTATGCCCATTAACCCAGAATATATAGAGCCAATCTATAAAAAATATAATTCTATCGAATGGATTATTAAAAATAATATGGAAGAAGCAAGACCTTACCTAAAAGAAGCAGATGTGTTTCTCACTCTTGGATTTGATACGACAGCAGAGGATCTTGAATCTGTAGAAAATTTAAAATGGGTTCATGTATTTTCAGCAGGAGTAGACCAAATGCCCTTTGATGTAATTCAAAATAAAAAAGCTTTATTTACTAATACTAGAGGAATTCATAAAATTCCTATGTCAGAATATGTTATCGGTGTTATGTTGAATCATGTAAAATTTTCATTGTTTTTTCATGACATGCAAAAAGAGAAAAACTGGAAAAGAAAAATAGATGGTGGAGAATTATATGGAAAAACAATTGTTGTTGTTGGAACCGGTAGCATAGGGCAAGATATTGCTCATAAAGCTAAAATATTTGATATGCATACTATAGGTGTAAATACTTCAGGGCGGCCAGAAGAATTTTTTGACAAAACCTATGCTACATCTGAATTAAATGAAGCCTTAGCTCAAGGGGATTTTATCGTCATCGTTGTACCTCTTACTAAAGAAACGAAGCATTTAATATCTAAATCTCAGTTTGAAGCAATGAAAGAAGAGGCTTATTTTATTAATATTGCTCGTGGCCCTGTTGTCAATGAAAAAGATATGATAGAGGCATTGGATAAAAAAATCATTGCTGGTGCTGCTTTAGATGTTTTTGAAATAGAGCCTTTACCCAGTGATAGTCCTCTTTGGGAACTAGATAATGTTTATATTACTCCACATGTATCAGGGGTAACAGCTCGCTATAAACAACGAGCCTTTGAAATGTTTTTGGAGAACCTAGATGTTTATATGACAGGAAAAGGTGAATATATCAATATTGTAGATGTAAATAGGCAATATTAAAAGCAGTGGGAAATCCACTGCTTTTTCCTAGCCAAATTTTTTGATAAAGCAAATTCCAAGGGCATCAGGGCCTGTATTCGTTCCAATTGTAGTTCCGATTTCAAAAAAAGGCAAATGAATGTCGATATTAAGTTCTTTTTTTAGGAAACTCTTTAACAAAATAGCATCCTCTTCACAATTCCCATGGGCAATTCCAAATTCATACTCTACTAATGAATTAGACTCAATATGCTCAGCGGTCATGGCAATTAACTTTTTAATAGCTTTTTTTCTACCACGCATAACACCATAAGGATGCAATTCACCTTCTTGAAGATATAAGATGGGTTTAACATTTAAAATGGTTCCAACCAAAGCCCCTGCTTTTCCAATACGGCCGCCTTTTTGAAGATATTCCAATGTATCTACAGTAAACATAATACGAGACGTTTCTTTTAATTGATTGATGCACTCAGCTACTTTTTCTAAGGGGAGGCCTTGTTCTTTCATTTTAGCAGCTTCTAATACAACCAGACCTTGCCCAGCTGTTGCTTGAATAGAGTCTACAATAATAATATTTCCATTTAATTTTTCTTCCTCTAATAAGATTTGACGTGCTGTTACGGCAGCTTGATAAGATCCACTAAATTTGGAAGATAAGCAAAAACAGAGAATGTCCACATCTTGTTCTAAGTAGGGACGAAACTTGTTCATATAATCTTGCACTGAGGGTAGAGAAGTTTTAGGAAAGATGTCTTCTTGCCGTAAAGTATGATAAAATTGGGAGAGAGAAATCTCTTTACGTTCTTTAGCATACTTTTCTTGATCAAAAGAAATATAAAAAGGAATGAGCTCAATATTATATTGTTTTAATAATACATCTGCGATATCGCAGGAACTATCAGAAATAATTTGAAATGGTTTCATAGGGGGAAGTCCTCCTTTATAATACAACTTAGTATGTAACTAATAACAAAACTTATTTATGACCTATAATAAAACATTAATTTATTATATCATATTTTTAGATAAACAAAAGTCTTTTCAGAAAGGAGGGTACAATACGTGAATATAAATCAATCAATAGAAAAATGTGACCATACTGTCATTCATGAAGATCGGATTGAAAAAGTCATGGCTAATATGCCACCACAAGAAGATTTACAAAACTTAGCACAATTATTTAAAGTATTTGGAGATCATACTAGAGTAAGAATCATTCATGCTTTGTTCCAATGTGAAATGTGTGTATGTGATTTAGCCTGTTTACTTGGTATTACTCAATCTGCTGTTTCACACCAGCTTAGGGTACTTAAACAAACCAATATAGTCAAGCATCGAAGAGAAGGGAAAGTTGTCTATTATTCTTTAGATGATGATCATATCAAAGAGATTTTTGCAATAGGTTTATCTCATATTCAGCATAAATAAAGAGTAAATTTATTGTAGACAGAGAAATGAATGTGAAATACAGAAGGTAGGAATAAAAAGATGGGAAAAATATTAGTAATTGCAGAGAAACCCTCTGTAGGCAGAGATATTGCCAAAGTATTAGGTTGCAAGGAAAGAGCCGAAGGAGCTTTAATTGGAAAAGACTATATTGTTACATGGGCTATTGGTCATCTAGCTACTTTAGCTCCTCCAGAAGCTTATGATCCTAAATATAAAACATGGAAGTATGAGACATTGCCTATCGTGCCATATCCTATGAAGTTAATACCCATTTCTCGGACAAAAAAACAGTTGCAAATCATAAAAAAATGGATGAATGATACAAATGTTGATTCTTTGATTTGTGCCACAGACAGTGGAAGAGAAGGTGAACTGATTTTTAGATATATTTATCAAGTTGCTAAATGCAAAAAGCCTTTTCAGCGTCTGTGGATTTCTAGTATGACCGATGATGCCATCCGGGAAGGTTTTGCTAAGTTAAAACCAGGACAAGATTATGATCTTTTATTTGCATCGGCAAAATGTAGAGCTGAAGCAGACTGGCTTGTGGGTATGAATGGAAGCCGAGCCTTTACCATACAATACAATAGCTTGTTAAGTGTAGGTCGAGTTCAAACCCCTACATTAGCTTTACTAGTAGATCGACAAAAAAATATTGATGATTTTGTTCCAGAAGATTACTGGGAAGTGTACGGGCTTTTTGAGGATTATCAAGGAATATGGTTTTATAAAGAACTGAAAGAGACAAAAATACAAACAGAAGAAAAGGCTAATGAGATTGCTGAAAAAATACATGGTAAACAGGGAACAGTCATAGAGATAAGTCAAGAAACAAAGAAACAACTTCCACCACTTCTCTATGATTTAACAGAACTACAAAGAGATGGTAATAGAAAGTTTGGATATTCAGCACAGCAGGTATTATCTATTGCCCAAGATTTATATGAGAAGAAAAAGATGATTACATATCCAAGAACAGATAGCCGTTATTTGACAAAAGATATGATCCCCATGATTCATACGGTATTAAAACAAGCAAAAAAGGGACCATATCAAAAAGAGGTAGATTGGATTTTAGAACTTCCTAAGTTACCGATTACAAAAAGAATTGTTAATGATGCTAAGGTAACAGATCATCATGCCATCATTCCAACAGAGATCCTTCCAAAATGGGAGAGTTTATCCAAAGATGAAAAAAACATATACGAATTGATTTTAATTCGTTTTATTGCAGTTTTTTACCAAGAGTATTTGTATAAAATTACTCGTATTATTATAGAGGTGGAGGCAGAGACACTTTTAGTTGAAGGGAAAGAAATTGTTCAGTGGGGATGGATGAGTCTATACCCTCCTAAAAAACAAGAAGACCAAACTCTACCGCCCTTAAAAAAAGGAGAAAAAGTACAGGTTCAAGAAGCACAAGTACAAAAAAAGCAAACTCAGCCTCCAAAACCCTATACAGAAGCCACTTTGCTATCTGCTATGGAAAATGCGGGACGTTTTGTTGAAGATGAAGAATTAAAAGAACAATTAAAGGATGGAGGACTTGGGACACCAGCTACTCGAGCAGCTATTATTGAGCGGCTTATTCAGGTGGAGTATATTAGTAGAAAAGGCAAATCCTTATTTCCAACAGAGAAAGGAATGCAGCTAATTGAAATTGTACCTCCAGAACTGAAATCACCAGAGATGACAGGAAAATGGGAAAAAGCATTGACTTCTGTAGCCAAGGGAACCATGGCACCTGAGCGTTTTATGGGGAGTATTGTTCGGTATGTAGAATATATTGTAGGGGAAGGAAAGAAAAAAAACCCCCAGATTGTATTTGCACCTAGGAAGCCTAATACTAGCAAAAGAAAGAAGGGGAAGTCACCAAGTATTCCAAAAGGATTTGGGAATTGTCCGCTATGTAAACAGGGGGCTGTTCTTGAGAACACCAAGGCTTTCTATTGTAGTCAATGGCAACAGGGGTGTACCCTTACTATTTGGAAAAATAGTTTAGATGCTTATGGTTGTTCTGTTACTTCAAATATGATTGAGGAAATCTTAAAAAATGAAAGTATAGAAAATGTAGAAATGTTCTTACCTCAAACTCATGAAAAATGTAGGGCTACCTTGCGAATTAATGACAAAGGAATTTTAGAGTTTAAAAATGTAACTAGACAATAAAACCCTCTATAGAGAGGGTTTTATTGTCTAAATTAAGCTAAGGTTTTATGAACAGTTTTTAATAACTCACGAATATTTAAGCGTTGAGGACAAGCCTCTTCACATTTTCCACATTCTACGCAAGAGCCAGCATCTTCCTTATTCTCTATAAAAGAAAGATAAGATTTTTTATATTCAATAGATTGTTTATCCTTGATGAATTGATTATATAGGGCAAAGTTGCCAGGGATGTCTACACCAAATTCACAAGGCATACAATACTTGCAATCAGTACATCCGATAAGCGCTAAGGTTTGATATGTATCTTGAACCTTTTTTATCAATTCCAACTCAGCAGGCGTCATAGAATCTGCAAGAGATGTGCTTACAGTTTCAATATTTTGTTGCACTTGTTCCATCGTACCCATACCACTTAAAAGCATCGTTACTTTTGGATTATTTAAGATCCATCTAAGACCCCAGTCTGCAGGTAAACGTTGAACATCAGCTTGTTGATATAATTCCATAACTTCTTTAGGAGGGTTGATTGTAATCTCTCCTCCTTTTAAAGGCTCCATAATGACAACAGCAATATCTTTCGCAGCAGCATAATCTAAACCTTCTTTACCTGCCTGATAATATTCATCTAAGAAGTTATATTGAATTTGACAAAAATCCCAATCAAAAGAATCAATGATTTCTTTAAATACATGTAATTCATCATGGAAGGAAAACCCGATATATTTAATCTTTCCTTCTTTTTTTGCTTCAATCATTTTATTAAGAATATTACATCTTTTCACTGTGTTCCAATGATCTGCATTTAAGGCATGAAGCAAGTACATATCGATGTGATCTGTCTGTAGTTTCTCTAGTTGCTCATGGATCAGGCGATCAAAATCTGCCTCTTCCTTTACATGCCACATGGGCAATTTCGTTGCTATGTAAACTTTTTCACGATAACCATCTTGTAGTGCTTTACCTACAAAATACTCACTATTTCCCCCATGATATCCGTAGGCTGTATCCACATAATTTACGCCGTTATCAATGGCATGCCGTAATAATTTCATAGCCTCTTCTTCGTTAATGACATTATAATCCCCATCTATTGTCGGGAACCTCATACAGCCATAGCCGAGTACTGATACTTCAATTTCATGCTTGCCAAATTTTCTATACTGCAAAACGTCACCCCTCATTTATTAAAAAATACAAAACATACTAACAATACAAAGATAGCATAAGATCTTGTCAAAGTAAACCTTTGCGAGCAAAGACTTTCTGATTCTAAAATAATCTTTGGTATGGTATAATAAGCTTCATAAAAATATGAAACAAAAGAGAAAGAGGTTTTAAAATATGAAAGCAATCATCGATTATATTTTAAGTTTTCAGCCCTATGTGATGTTACCAATCATTATTTTCTTCTTATCCATTATATTTCACATTGGAATTCAAGACGCTATCAAATCATCGTTAACCATAGGTATTGGATTCATAGGTATTTTTATCGTTTTTGATTTTTTTATTTCTAAGATAGGGCCAGTTTTGGAGCAATTGATAGCAAGAACAGGATTAGAATACAATGTTCTTGATGTGGGCTGGCCGCCTATGGCAACGATAGCTTGGGGGTTTAAATTGGCTCCTATTCTTCTTATCATTCTGATAGGAGTTAATGTAATTCTACTCTTGCTTAATTTTACAGATACAGCGAATATTGATATTTGGAATTATTGGCATTTTATTTTTATGGGGACATTGGTTTATCATGTGACTGGGAATATCATATTGACTATTTTATCAGCAGTGATTGCGAATATTGTTACCATCAAATTAGCAGACTATAGTGCAAGAGATGTCCAAAAACTGATTAATATGAAGGGGATTTCCATTCCTACCTTATCAGGTGCTATTTATTATCCTATTGCAAAAGTTCTAGACCGGATAATCGATAAAATTCCAAAACTAAACAAAATAGAAGCAAATCCAGAGCATATACAAAAAAGGTTAGGAATGTTAGGTGAGCCAATTATTATTGGATTTGTATTAGGGGTTGCCTTAGGAGGGGTTTCGGGCTATGGTATAAAAAATATTTTGGAGTTAGGTTTCTCAATTGCAGCTGTTGTTCATATTTTGCCTATAATGTCTGGAGTTTTGACGAAAGGGTTACTACCTATTTCGGAAGGTATGCAAAGTTTCCTACATAAGAAAGCTCCTCATTTAAAGAATAAACATATTGGACTAGATTCTGCTGTTATTATCGGACATCCATCGGTAGTCGTAACAGGGCTATTATTGATGCCACTCTCTTTACTGCTAGCTTTTTTAATTCCAGGTGTAAACTTTATACCATTAGGTGATTTGCCGAATACCATTGGATTTGCGGGAATGGTTGTGGTAGCTTGTAAAGGCAATATTATCAGATCGTTAATTGTGTCTATTCCCATCTTAAGTGCTAAGTTATTGGCGGCTTCTAATCTTACCTCCGTTTATACAGAGCTTGCTCTGCGTACCCAAATGGAGCTAGGAGGCTATCAGGGCCAAATCACTGGTTTTCTAGATGGAGGAAATGTATTTAGATTTTGGCTCTTGCGTATTTTTGAGGGGAAGTTATGGGCATTAGGATGTTTACCTATTGTGGTAGGAATTTTTCTATATTCCAGATATACATCATTAAAGCAAAATGTGTAATAATATAAAAAGGTATATTATATATATTCACATCATTTAAATTAAAAGAATATAAGGAGATTATTTTATGGACCCTTTACTACCCAAATTTTATCATAGAGAGACTTTAGAAGTTGCTCCAGATTTATTAGGCAAATACCTTGTTCGAAACATACATGGTCAGCAGTTAGTTGGCAAGATAGTAGAAGTGGAAGCCTATAAAGGGCCCATTGATAAAGGAGCCCATAGTTATAATTATAAGCGGACTCCTCGAACAGAAGCCATGTTTGGACCTCCCGGGCATGCATATATATATTTAATTTATGGTATGTACTATTGTCTAAATGTAGTAACTGAAGTAGAGGGGGAGCCTTGTGGTGTATTAATTAGAGCCATAGAGCCTATAGAAGGGGTAGACTATATGGCGATTTTACGATACAAAAAGTCTTTTGCAGAAATCACCCGAGGACAACAAAAAAATTTAACGAATGGACCTGGAAAGCTATGTATGGCAATGAATATTACAAAGGAACAATATCAATGGCCATTATGGAAAAAAGATTTTTATATTGCTGAAGGAGAGGAAATTGCTCCTTCTCAGATCGTAAGAAGTAAACGAATTAATATTGATTATGCAGAAGAAGCCAAAGATTTTTTATGGCGGTATTCAATTAAAGACAATCCTTATGTCTCAGTGAAACCAAAGTAAATTTGAGTTATAAATAGCAGATAATCAGGGGAAAAGGAGAGTATATGATATATAACAAGATTATAGAAGGGATTTTTGTTAAAAGACCGAACCGGTTTATTGCACAAGTGCTTATTCATGGGAAAGAAGAAACAGTACATGTGAAAAATACGGGAAGATGCAAAGAATTACTAGTACCAGGTGTAAAGGTTATACTAGAAGATTGTTCTCATAATGTGAACAGAAAAACGAGATACTCTCTTATTTCTGTTTGGAAAGGAGACCTATTAGTTAATATGGATTCTCAAGTACCAAATACTGTGGTTTTTGAGGCTTTAAAAGCCAATAAAATTAAAGGGCTTGAGAATTTATCCTATCTAAAAAGAGAAGTTACATTTGGAAAGTCTAGGTACGATATTTATTTTGAATCTGGAACCAACAGAGGATTTATTGAAGTGAAAGGAGTTACGTTAGAAAATGAAGGAATTGCTATGTTTCCAGATGCGCCCACTGAAAGGGGAACAAAACATGTACTAGAGATGATAGAAGCTGTTCAAGAAGGCTATATAGGAATACTATTTTTTCTTATACAGATGAAAGGACCAACAGGATTTCGGTTAAACTGGGAAATGGATCCAGATTTTTCGGAAGCTGTTAACTTGGCAAAAGAAAAAGGTGTACAGGTTATAGCGTATGATTCTATAGTAATAGAAAATAATATTCAAATTGGTGATCCAATAGAAATAGAATCTACTTTTGAGAAATATTGAGGATCTAAAACCTTGATTTTATTATATATAGCAAGATCAATTACTATTCATACACTTTTTGATACCATTCGTACATATTAAAACTTTATGATTTTAAATATGTTATAATAAGAGCCAAACAAGAAGATGGAAATTTAAAAGTATTCATATATACTTAAGATAAAGAATTGTTCATAATATTAATAGTTTGGCCAAACATTAATAAATGCTTTAAAATGGTGTTAGAATATTTTGAAAATGAACGGTGAAAAACTATTATCCCATTAGGAAGCAAATGATTACAATACAGGAGGCGAGGAGTATGCATAATCCAAGAATTAAAAGAATTTTTATTTGTAGTGTTTTGATGATTGCAATGATGAGTACTAGTGTTTTTTCATTTAAAGTTTTTTCTGAACAAAAACAGGAGTACATTCCAGTAGCAGAGCAAAAAAGCATTTTATCAAAACCTTACGAAAGTATAAAAATTTATGAAAGTTGGGACGAATGTAAAAAAGTAGGTGAAAAGATTGCTTATCGACAGATAGATACTATTTCCAATAGAACATTTACAGGTGATTTGTATTTCTATTCTGCAAAAAGGATAGAAAATACAAGTAAATTTCTAGTGACCTATAAAGGGATATTAGTAAGTGATTAAAGATTCTAATGCTATAAAGATTTAATGGTATTCTCTAGGATAGGAAACAATAGTTTGATTTGTGATAATTACAGAAAGGATGACCAGTATGATAAAAAAACTTAAGAGATTATTTATGTTAATGGTATTGATTGGTATTTTTGTTTTGCCACAACAGGTATTTGCTGAAGAAGTAAATGATAGTAGTTACAATAGTAATGGGATTCGTTTTTCAGCTGAAATCAGACCTAATGTTGTAATTACAATAGATAAAACCATTACAAGATTTTACTCAAATGTTTCAGATATACCAGAAACCTATTTTTACACAGAATATAATTATGGTACTTGGTGGTCAGGGACTTTACATCTAGAGAGTATTGTTAAATCTGGATCATCATACAAAGCTACTTATTCAGGTAAGCTCATTGGGACAACCTAAAAGAATAAAATTCACTTTTCAAAACAAAAATTTGATGTTTTCACTGCTTTAAATACCTAGATCCAACAGATTATGATATTACAAAAAGCATCAGAAAGCTTTCCTAAAATATGATTCGGCTATCTATATATTTATGGATAGCTAAGAATATAATATTTACAAACATTACCAAAGATGAGTAGGTATTACAACATTATATTTATCTTTGGTAATAAGTTTTTAAATAGGCCTTGTTTGTTAATTTCTAAATTTATTTAGATTTAACTATTTAACAGCAAAATATAACAGTGATTCTAAAAGATAGCCAAGAATATCCAAGGTTTAAATTAGGGATATTCTTAGCTATCTTTTAAGATTATTCAAATAAATCTACAAAAATACTTGTTCTGTCAAAGATTATAAAATATACTATAGGTGTAATTACTATAAAAGAAAAGGAAAGTAAAAATCTATGGCAAACCAAAAAGCGTCTGAAGAACATTTTAAAGAATGTTTATGAACAGTTAAATAACAAGTTAGAGTAGGTGATTGTTATGATACAGATTGCCGTTTGTGATGATAACAAGGTGTTTTTAGATCATATTACATACCAATTATACGAAATTATAAAAGAGTTACATATTGAAGCTGAAATTCATCAATACAACCATGCAAGTCAACTATTAGAACTATATGATCAAATAAATTCACCTTTTAATATCATTTTTTTGGATATTGATATGCCAGATATAGATGGGTTAGAAACGGCAAAATATATTCGACAGCGAGATGAGAATGTAATACTAATTTTTTTAACTTCAATGGAAGATCGAGTTTTTGAATCTTTTGAGTACAATGCTTTTCGTTTTATACGCAAGGGTTATATATTTCAAGAATTAAAATTGGCTCTGCAGAAGGCTTGGGAGTTATTAACAAAAGAAGTAAAGCTTTATACATTTAAAACCAAAGAGGAAGAAATCAAATTATCTTTAGGTGATATTTTATATTTTGAGTTTGTGAATCGAAATGTAGAGGTAAAAACCTTTGAACAACGGTATAGTTTAACAATAAAAAGATTTAGTGATATCGTTGAACAGTTTAGTGACAAAGGATTTATTATGATCCATCGAGGGTGTATTGTAAGTGTAAAATATATTAGAAGTATTGGATATGGAGACATTACATTAGACACAGGTGAGATGTTACCTGTAAGTAGATATAGAGTAAGTGAAATAAGAAAAGCTTTTACCGAAAATGCAAGATAGGTGATAAAAATGCAAGAAAGCATTATATGGTTTCTATTTGAATATGGATTATGTGCCATAGAAATCTTGTTTTTCTATGATTTTTTATCTTTAATATTAGGAAGAAAGAAAAAAATAAGCCGTTTTATTTTTTATATGACAGGAGTAAGCCTTTCTTTAGTTATTCTAATGTTAACTAAAATAGCTTTATATTCTAATATCAATAGCATTATTGGATTTATACTGTTAATTCTTACTTCTATTTTCGTTTTTAGAGGAAATATAAAACAAAAAATCTTTTATGTAGCAGTATTTTATGTTTGTGTTATTGTAAGTGATGTTGTATCTGTAAATATTGTAGGAATTTTAGTTAAGAAGAGCATAGTGGAAATAGTAATGAATCAAACATGGGTAAGAATTGTATTTTCTTGTGCATCAAAATTATTTTTATTTATTCTTTTGAAATTAATTGAACATAGTAATAAAAATATGAACCAACGAATACCAAAAACATATTGGCATTTGATATTGATAATCTATTTAATATCGGTAGTAAGTATGTTATCTTTAACAGACTTAAGCATATTACAAGGGGATGTTGCAAATAAGGCTATATATATAGTTATAGTGGCTTTTGGATTGCTAATAATAAATATTATTATTTATTATGTTTTTTTAAGATTATC
>JAAZLH010000236.1 GCA_012799415.1 Candidatus Epulonipiscium sp.
ACATTCATTGCGTTAAACATGGTTTAATGATATATTCAGAGTGCTAACCAAACAAAAGGGTTAATGTACTCCATATGGCCACTAGAAGATAGGATCTTTGTAGATATTGCATCTTTGTAAATACTGCACTTTCGTTAAAAGGAGTAAAAAAATAAAAGGCGTATACCAAGTTTGTATACTAAATGGTATACTAAATAATATAACATTTACTGATACACATTAATTAAAATAGAAAGGAAAGCATCTATGAACGAAACACTTAAAACAATCAGACAACGATATTCTTGTCGTGCTTACGATGGACATTTACCTGAAAAGGAAAAGCTAGAAGCGATTGCGCTCGCTGCGGTACAGTCTCCCAGCGCTATGAATCGCCAGCCATGGCAGATTATTGTTATTACTAACAAGTCTTTAATTGAAGAAATGGATGCCGAGGGCATGAGAATTCTTGCTGAAGCAGAAGATAAAACAACCTATGAGAGATTTATGAGTCGAGGTGGATCAGTATTTTATAATGCACCCTGCATGTACCTAATTCTCAAACGGCCTGGTACGGATATGGACGTTGGTATTGTCAGTGAAAACATTACTCTAGCTGCTACCTCTCTCGGATTGGATAGTGTTATATGTGGTATGGCTTCTATCCCATTTAATGGTCCCAAAGGTGATGAATTTAAGAAGAAAGTAGGCTTCTTAGATGGATGGGAGTTTGGTGTCGCTGTCCTAGTAGGTATTGGTAAAACTAAAGGTAAGCCTCATACTCCTGATACAAGCAAAATTCGTTATGTGGAATAATTATGTCAATATTTTTCCAACTCATCAAATCGGATGTTTTGAAGGAGGCTTTCCCTATGAAACAGGAAAATCACATTTATATCGCGATAGATTTAAAATCCTTCTATGCCTCTGTCGAATGTATTGAACGTAATCTTGACCCAATGACTACGAATCTTGTAGTTGCTGATGCTAGTCGTACCGAAAAGACAATTTGCCTTGCAGTGTCACCATCTTTGAAATCCTATGGTATTCCAGGGCGAGCAAGACTCTTTGAAGTTGTCCAAAAAGTCAAAGAAGTAAACGCAGAACGAGTCAAAAAAGCTCCTGGTAAGCTATTTACTGGCAGGTCATATAATGATTTAGAATTAAAAAGATGTCCTGAATTGTCATTAGATTATATTGCAGCACCTCCAAGAATGGCTCTCTATATGGAATATAGCGCCAGGATTTATAATATTTATCTTAAATTTATTGCACCAGAGGATATTCATGTTTACTCTATAGATGAAGTATTTATAGACGTGACAAATTATTTGCAAACTTATAAAATGTCTGCGCAAGAACTTGCTAAGAAGATGATACAAGAAGTTCTTCAAACGACTGGAATTACTGCCACAGCTGGAATTGGAACAAACCTTTATCTTTCTAAGATTGCCATGGATATTGTGGCAAAACATATAGTACCAGATAAGAATGGAGTCAGGATTGCTGAATTGGATGAGATGACCTATCGACGTATGCTTTGGTCACATCGTCCCCTAACGGATTTTTGGCGCGTAGGCAGAGGATACGCTAGGAAATTAGAAGAACATGGCCTATATACAATGGGAGATATCGCAAGGTGTTCCATTGGTAAGCCTACTGATTTTTACAATGAAGATCTGCTTTATAAGTTGTTTGGAATAAATGCTGAGTTGCTGATTGATCATGCTTGGGGATGGGAACCGTGTACAATTGCTGATATAAAGGCTTATAAACCTAGTGTAAATAGCCTTGGATCTGGACAGGTTCTGCAAAGCCCCTATGATTATGAGAAAGCTCGATTGATTGTTCGGGAAATGACTGATCTTCTTGTACTCGATCTGGTTGGCAAGGGGCTTGTGACGGATCAGATGGTATTAACAGTAGGCTATGATATCAGCAACCTAAGTAATCCAGAGACTAGGAAGAAATATAAAGGACAGATAACTACAGATAATTATGGCCGGTCAGTTCCAAAACATGCTCATGGTACTGTAAATCTGGGACGCCTAACATCATCGACTAAACTAATCATAGATGCTGTTATGGATTTATATAATCGTATTGTTGATGAAAACCTTTTAGTTAGAAGGATAAATATTACAGCAAATCATGTAGTTGATGAACGTTCTGTAGTAAAAGCCGATTCCTATGAACAGCTTAATCTATTTACCGATTATGAAGCGGAACAAAAGAAAAAAGAAGAAGAGAAAACTGCTTTAGAACGTGAAAAAAGGATGCAACGCGCGGTATTGGATATTAAGAAAAAATTCGGTAAAAATGCCATACTAAAGGGCATGAATCTTGAAGAGGGTGCTATGACAATAGAACGAAATAAGCAAGTAGGAGGGCATAAGGCTTAAAAATATAGTTAATGTAGGAGTATTTTATGAATGACGATTTGAATGATGTTAATCGATATGATGATATCATTAATCTACCACACCATGAATCCAAAACTCATCCACGTATGTCTAAATTAAATCGTGCAGCTCAATTTTCTCCATTTGCTGCATTAACAGGATATGACATGGCGATTAAGGAGGCAGCTAGGTTAACGTATAAGAGAATAGAGCTAGATGAGACTGAGAAAAGTGTACTAGATGAAAAAATGAGAATCATACAGGACACGCTAAGTAGTAAGCCTGAGATAACAATTACTTATTTTCAGCCAGATGAAAAGAAGCTAGGAGGAGCTTACCTTTCTATTACTGGTATTGTAAAAAAAATAGATGGATATAATCGATCCATATTAATGCAGGATGGAACAAGGATAGGGATTGAGGACATCATCAGTATAACTGGAGAAATTGTTCAATCCATAGATGATTATATTATTACGTGATATTATGATATTTTATAATGTGGAAAAATAGCAAGTGTATTTTCAAAAGGAAGATACCTTGCTTTTTATACATAAAGTAATAAAATTACCGAATATCATTAAAAGCAGATGGTAAGTTAAGCTAATATAGGGATAATATTCAAATGGTATATTGCGAAATAGGTTAAGGATGTATATAATGAAAAGGAAAACTTTAAAATTTATAGGCATTTTATACATATTTACATATGTATTCCAATAAAATGTATCCCCAACAAATGAGAAGGTTTATTTTACAGGAGAGGAAGTAATGCTAGCACTAAAATCACTGGATTCAAGCATAATATCATTGATTATATTATTAATTGTATACATTAATGTACATAATCGGTCAAAAAAGATATTTACGAGCAATAATTTATTTGTTGCTCTTGTTAGAATTAATATGATTATGTTAGTTATTGATCTTTGCAAATGGTTATTAAACGGTGTACCTGGTTCTTTTAGTATGATTTCTAATAAGACCTTTAACTTTCTACACTATTCATTAGCGCCAGCAGCACCAATCCTATGGCTTCTTTATACCAATTATCAAGTATATCATGATCAAAAACGATTAAGAAAATTAAAATACATATTGTTTTTTCCATTTATATTAAATAGCCTAGCATCTGTTCTTAGTCTCTATACTGGGTGGATTTACATTGTTGACGATAATAATTTTTATCATAGAGGAAAATATTTATGGATATTTGTGACATTTTGTTTTCTCTTGCTTGGTATTTCGTTTTTTTACGTTTTTAAAAATAGAAAGAATATAGAAAAAAGATATTATTATGCATTGATATCATTTTTTCTTCCAGCTGTTATAGGTATTACTATGCAACTATTCATTTTTGGATCCAATTATGCTTGGACAGGTATGATGTTATCTCTCTTAATAGTATATTTTTATATACAAGATCGCAGTTTAAATACGGATTATTTAACAGGAGTATTTAATCGTAGACAATTAGATCGATATATAAAAGTGAAGATACAAAACAGTACAGAGAATAAAACTTTCTCAGCTATCTTGATCGATTTAAATAAGTTCAAACAAATAAATGATAATTTTGGTCATGCTATCGGAGACGAAGCGTTGAGAGAAAGTGTTAATATTATAAGAAAATGCTTGTGAAAGGATGATTTTCTTGCAAGATTTGGTGGAGATGAATTCTATGTAATTTTAGATATTAGTGATAGAGAGACGCTTGAGGAAGTAGTTAATAGGATCAGGATTAGTGTTGAAAGATTTAATAAAGAGAAAAAAAAGCCATATAATTTAGGCTTTGGTATGGGATATGATATTTACGACTATAAATCAAAAATGAAACCAAATGAGTTTTTTAGACACCTTGATATGTTAATGTATACCAATAAAAACTCCGTGAGAAAAACCTCGTGATACCAAAAGCATAAGAAGGGTACCACAAAACTTGCGAATATAAACTCATTTATAAGGGCAGTATTATTAACGTATTTATACAAGGAGGATATGCCCATGATTCAAATAGAATTTTTTCACGATGTTATTTGTAGTTTTTGTTTTCCAATGTCTGCAAGAATGCGTCGTATAGCAAAGAAATACAACAATATTGAGATTATTCATCGCTCATTTGCTTTAGGATGGGAAGAGGAAGATTTTATACGTAGCTTTGGCTCACGAGAAGCTGTTAAACCAGAAGTACTAGGTCATTGGGTTCATGCAAATAAAAATGATGATGAGCATCGTTTCAATATTGAAGGAATGCGCAAAACTAATTTTAATTTTCCTATTTCAAAACCCGGCTTAATAGCTGCAAAAGCTGCTGGTCTAATCGGCGGGGATAGTATGTATTGGGACGTGTTCGACAGAATCCAAAACAAGTTGTTTGTTGAAAATAAGAATATAGAAGATGTTGCTGTATTAGAAGAAGCTGTGAAGGAAACGAATATATCTTTTACGGATTGGAAAGCACAGTTTGATAAGGAAGAAACAGAAAAAGCCATATTGGCAGATTTACAGCTTGTACAAGCCTATGGAATTAATAGTGCACCAACCCTAGTTATTAATCAAAAGTATGCTATTGCTGGTGCTCAGCCACAGGGTGAGATTGAAAAACTATTGGCCAGAGTCTCCAAAGATGAAGGGATTCCATTAAACAAATTGCAAACGCTTCAAATGGATGATACAGGTGGTTCATGTTCTATTGTAGATGGTAAATGGAAATGCGATTAATATATACCCTCGATATGTTTTATGAAAACATATCGGGGGTATTTTTGAGGGGGCAAAAATAAGTCTGAAATTAGTTAGGTGTTAAGGAGACAGATTTAGTAAAGTTTTGATATATTTGATAAGGGGGTTATGATATAATTAGTACAATTAAAATAAAAAAGCCATATTCTTAGCTAAATAAAAATACCTATAAAAGGAAGTGGAAAGGATATAAGATATAATGTCATATAGCAAGGAATTATGCTTTGAAGTCAAGAGAAGAGTTACTATTAATTCAGAAATCCAACTGAGAATTTTATGATAGAAGAGAGGAAATTTCAATGAATTACGAAGAATATGAAATGCAGTGCAAGCAACAACAAGAAAAAAATGATTACTACCTTGAAATATTGGAAAAAGATATGGTGGAAGCTGGTCTTACTGACAAAACAATAAGGAGACATCTTGAAAATGTTGATTTTTACATTAATACATATCTTCTCAGAGAAGCACCCTTAGATATGCAGAAAGGTTGCGGAGATATGATTGATATGTTTTTAGGTTACTTTTTCATATATAAGTGCATGTGGTCAACCCCAGGAACAATAAAAAAAACGGCAGCAAGTATTAAAAAATTCTATAAGTGTATGAAAGAACATGGATACGTATCGAAAGAAGATTATAATTATCTCTGTACCACAATCAAAGAGAATATGCAAATATGGCAGAAAGAATGTAAGCGATTTAATAAATATTAGTAAAGAACACATTACTTGAAGTTATGCAGAAGTATAGGCTTAAAATAATACTTTTGAAAGACAGACAAAGGTAGTTGAATGGGAGATAATTTATATTTGCAGTAAATATAGATCAATACAATGGACAGGAGAAGGGTGATGGAAGGTAGAGAACAAATTGTAAATCATATAAAAAAATACAGAGCGCAGGATGTAAAATTATTCTATGAGATTATGGTTAAGATACTTTTGAATAATATCGATTTCCATTTAGTTAAAAATGTAGAGAAAGAAGATTTAATTTCTATTATAGAGGAGCAAACAGGTAAAAAGATGGACTATCATTTAGGTACCATAATAGGGAAAGAAGCTTTGAAAATATTTAGTGAAATTGAGGATCATGAATTTTCAAAGACTAAGCTTAAGAAAACACAGCGAGTAGGGTTAATCGCAGATGTTCTTGGAGATGATACTCTTTTTGAGGGGTTTTGTTTGGCTTTTCATGATACAGATGATATGTTGTCACATCTATTTGAAACATTTGGTTGTCTGGAACGATACAATAAATTAGCACAGTGTGCAGTATATCAAAAGAGAAAAAAATATATTCGTAAGATAGCAGATTATGCTAAGGCTGCGGTAAACCTTTACGGCGTTATACATGTTACAGAACTGGAGGCTCTTATACTTGAATATGAGAATGAGAACTTACTTGATTTTAATGGATATAACCATGCTGATAAAACCTATAAAAATACGATTATGTTTACCCCTGAGTTTCTATGTACATGCTCATTGCATCAATTAATAGGTAACCTAGTTCCTACCATATGTACAACTTTGGATGGGTTCTTTCTTCATATAAGCTTTATGGATGAGTATCAGAACGAACAGGAAAAAATGATGCAGTTCTTTAAAGAAACAAAACATGAATTGACTGAAAATGATTTTGATTATTTCTTTAATTCGGTCAGTGATTCTTCTTATCGAATTCTATATGAATGTGCTGGTTCGAAGCAGATGTATCTTCCATCTAAAAAAGAATTTCTACGATATGCGGATGAAATTTATTATGAAATAACCGATGCGGAAATACAAATGCGGAGGTATATTGAGAAAAAATTACTGCCAAACTTTGAAAATATTGCGCAAAAAGTTGGTATAACTGTGAAGGAATGCATCGATGATTTTATGAATGAGCTACATTATCAGGCTACCGACATGAGAACGTCTGGAGAAAAAAGAGATCCACACGAATATGTACAGTTTGTATTTGCATCTATGCAAGGATATGACATTGATTTTGAAGATATTGACCAAGCAAATGAATTTCTAGGATACGCTATGAAGATTATGAATTCTGTAAGATTATGGAGTAACCATGGGTGCACCCCGGATGAATTGTTCCATCAGCCAAAAGCATACCTGAGAAATACTACGATTGTTCCTGGAACTTCGCACGCAGCGACAATGCTGGCTAAAGAACGAGAGCAGTTAAATCAAATGGGGATAAATGTTGATCTTGATGCAACAGCAACGAATGTTCCATCCATATTCTTTAAAAATGGAATTAATGGAACAACAACGAAGAATACAAAAAAAATTCACCCAAATGATCTATGTCCTTGTGGTAGTGGAAAGAAGTTTAAAAAGTGTTGTGGTAGCAAATAATAATTGTAACCAAGGTGGCTATTGCCATATATATTTACTGTGTAAAAGAGTTATAATAGGTAGGTGGGAAAGAAAAAGGAAGTGTATGATATGAAAATATTTGAACAAATCAAAGAAGAAATAATGTCTGATCCAATGAATGAAGACTATACAAGCAAGGGAATCCCTCCTTTATTTAAAGCTTCTATAGATGCTCGTATTGCCATAGTTGGGCAAGCGCCAGGGCGTAAAGCAGAAGCAACTCGTCTATTTTGGAATGATTTAAGCGGTGACCGATTGCGAGAGTGGATGGGAATATCCCGCGAGATATTTTATAGCACTGATCGTATCGCACATTTGCCTATGGATTTCTACTATCCAGGAAGAGCTAAGACTGGTGATGCCCCACCCAGAAAAGGCTTTGCTGAAAAATGGCATCCACGCTTACTAGATGGTATGTCAAATATTGAAGTCATAATTCTAATTGGAAGTTATGCACAGGAATACTATTTAAATAAAAGGCGAGAGAAGAACTTGACTGAAACTGTTAGAAGTTTCAGAAACTATTTACCAGAATATTTTCCATTGGTTCATCCTTCTCCATTAAACCTTGGTTGGTTGAAACGAAACCCATGGTTTGAAAATGATGTTTTACCTATTTTAAAAGAAATAGTAAAAAAGAATTTATAAGAATATAAGGACGCTATTAATAGATAAATTAATAGCGTCCATTTTTTGCTTAATTAGAATACATAAATTATTGCGTAAAAGCCTCTATCGTATTTTCGCAAATAAGGTAAATGGATAATGATCTTTTGGTGATGAGTGAAAGGTAAGGGATTTCTTTTTTATTGGATGTCCCAATCTTAATGATTTTGCCCATAGGGCAATCTGTGTCCATTCCTTTTGCTTTGTAAATGCCTTGTTGTATTTGGTATCTCCCCATAAGGGAAGCTGGGCATTGGAAAGCTGTACACGAATTTGATGATGTCTTCCCGTCTTTAAATTTATTTTAAGGAGGGATAAGACTCCATACTCCGGGGTGTCCAAGGTTTCCAGTAAGTCATATTCTAAGATGGCCTCCTTAGCATTGGTTGTACCCTTTGGTACAACCTTTGACATATTGATTTTACCTTGTTTAAGAAGGAAATCTACCAAAACCTCATTGTTTTTATCGGGAACACCGCATACTACGCCGTAATAAACCTTCTCAATCTCTTTTTCTTGTATTTGCTTTGAAAGTTTTTGATTGGCTACCTTTGTTTTTGCAAAAACCATAACACCCCCGACAGGGCGATCTAAACGCTGAATTAATCCTACATAGGGAGACTTCGCGTTTGGATATTTCTCTTGCAGATACTCACTTACATAAGTCAACATATCTTTATCCCCTGTTTTATCCCTCTGGGAAGGAATCTTAGGAGGTTTTTCTACTACAAGTATTTGAGCATCTTCGTATAGTACTTTTAAATTCATAATTGCTCCTTTTTATTCTATTTATTTTTTTGAACTGTTATATATTATAGTATTTCACAAGAATATGTAAATACTAAATTGCTAATATATGGACTATAACTTTCCAGTAAGTACCTATAGTTATTTTTGTTTAATTATGCTAAATTTATTAAATCTGCTTAATATCATTTCTGGAGGTTGATTGCTATGGAGAAGAGAAGAACCCTTGAAGGTTATCTTCTTATTTTTATGTCGGGAGTTTTTTGGGGACTTGGCGGGTATTTCATAACGCAAATGAATAATATGGGTGTATCTTCATTGATGACAGCATTTACCGGACATTTTTTAGCACTTTTACCTTTGTTTATTTACATAATAGTTAAGAAAGGTATGAAAGGATTAGAAATATCGAAGAAGGGCTTTCTA
>JAAZLH010000030.1 GCA_012799415.1 Candidatus Epulonipiscium sp.
GAAGGCTTAGCTGTAGATTATGAAATTGAAGGTGAATACCCTGCTTTCGGAAATAACGATGACCGGGTAGATGAAATCGCAAAAAATATCGTAAAAGATTTTATGACAAAATTACGCAAACACAAAACTTACCGCGACTCCATTCCTACACTTTCTGTACTTACCATTACCTCTAACGTTGTTTATGGTAAGAAAACAGGTAATACTCCTGACGGCAGAAAGGCTGGTGAACCCTTCGCGCCAGGTGCAAACCCAATGCATGGGCGTGACCAAAAAGGTGCTATCGCCTCTATGGCATCTGTTGCTAAACTTCCCTACCAACATGCAGAAGACGGTATTTCTTATACTTTCTCCATTGTTCCTAAAGCACTTGGAAAAACAGATGATGAACGTACTGATAATTTAGTTGGTATGCTAGACGGATATTTCCACGATGAAGGGCATCATATGAATGTAAATGTATTTGATAAAGAAACACTATTAGATGCTATGGATCACCCTGAAAAATATCCTCAATTAACCATCCGTGTTTCTGGTTATGCTGTAAACTTCATTAAATTAACAAGAGAACAACAATTAGATGTTATTCATAGAACATTCCATGATCGTTTCTAATATGTTTTATACTAGGGTGAGGTAACTCACCCTTCCCCTTTCTATTTAACAAGAAAACGTACTAATCAAACAATATGAAAAGGAGGAATGAGCATGACAGTAAAAGGAAGAATTCATTCTGTAGAAAGCTGTGGAACTGTTGATGGCCCAGGTATTCGTTTTGTCATCTTTACTCAAGGCTGCCCCCTTAGATGCCAATATTGCCATAACCCTGATAGTTGGAAACCTAGCGATGGACAGGAAATAACTGTAGATGAATTAATGAAAGAAATCATAAAGTATAAATCTTATATCAATTTTTCTGGCGGAGGTATCACTGCCAGTGGTGGTGAACCATTGATGCAACCTGTTTTTATAAAAGAGCTTTTTCGCAGATGCCAAGAGGCCAAAATCCATACAGCTTTAGATACGTCTGGATTTGCAAGTTTTGAAGCTGCCCAAAGTGTCTTAGAATATACAGATTTGGTTCTTTTAGATATTAAATCTTTTGATCCTAAAACCTATCTAGATCTTACAGGCGTATCCAATGAGCCTACTTTACGTCTAGCAAAATATTTGAATGAAATACAAAAGCCCATGTGGATTAGATACGTACTCGTTCCTAATCTAACAGATGATCCTGGTATGATTGAAGCTTTAGCTAACTTTTTAAAAGATTTTACAAACATTGAAAAAATAGAGCTTTTACCTTTTCATAAAATGGGTGAATACAAGTGGGAAGAATTAGGATATGAATATCTCCTAAGAGATACTCCTGCTGGAACAAGAGAAGATATAGAAAAAGCAGCTACTATTTTTAAAAAATATAATCTGCCTGTAGAAACTAATTAACAAAAAATCCTCTGCCCATTCATGGGTAGAGGATTTTTAATAAGATATATTTTTTCCTTGCTATTTGTCGTTACTTGATATAAAATGATTATTGTATACAGTGTTTTAGCAACTTTACATATTAATATGGGAGGTGTCTTCTATGGCTTATTTTATTAATGATGACTGCATTAGTTGTGGTGCTTGTGAACCTGAATGTCCAGTATCCTGTATTTCTGAAGGTGATGGAATATATGTGATTGATGCAGATGCATGTATCGATTGTGGTGCTTGTAATTCCGCTTGTCCCGTTGATGCACCCCAACCTGAATAATAAAAATTCCCTTTACAAGAGAGATTCTTGTGAAGGGAATTTTTTTGTCATCAATGAGAAACTATTTTTTGAAACCACTTATTTTTTTTTGTTTCTTTTCCTTTTTTAAAATCTTCATCTTTTTGCTTTTTTACTCTTTTTTTGTTCTGATAAGCTGCCATCTCTTGTCTCATTTTTTGTACTTCTCGTAAAGTCTGATCTACTTTCTGGAAACGCTCTTTTTCTAATGCCTCTTGATGAGCAAAGGCTAATTCAAATTCTAATCCCATCTCTTGGCGAATTTCTAATTTGAATTCCTCCTTAAATGATTGGGTCCAATGATCCTGATGTTCTTCAAGGGCATCTTGAAATGTTTGTTTCATTACCTGTAAAAACTGCCGAACTTTTTCGTTGTTTGGATCTCCTATGTTGATCTCTGCCATGGGTCTTGGAGCTACATAATCTGTGTCTATAACAGAAAAATCCTGTTGAGGTTGAATAGGTCCATTAACAAGAGCAGCCTTAATAGCTCGTAATTGTAACCCTTGATCCTTTAATACTTTAATTTCCTCAAAAAGGTCCAATTCTACCTCTGTATAGTAACGGTGCCCCCATTCATTCCTCGGAATCTCTAGATCTAGTTCTTCTTCCCAATAACGAAGAACATGTGCTTCTATTTCTAGATATTGCGCTGCCTCGGAGATGGTATATTGTAGTATATCCATCCTTTATCCCCCCATCGTATTTATTTTACTTAGTATAGCACAATATACCATTTATTTCAAGTACAGGTTTTTTTTATCGAATATATAAACAAATAGGCTATCTATACTATTATATACGATTTCCTGTGAGATAGTGGAATTACGTTTATAGTATAAATAGCCTAGCATTTATTTTTTTGTAAAATTATATCTTACATAGCTCTTTGCATATTGGCGAACTTTGTATATTGTCCAAGCCACACTAGGTCAACGGTTCCTGTTGGCCCATTTCTCTGTTTTGCTATAATTAGTTCTGCCTGATTTTTTGCCTCTGTATCTGGGTGATAATATTCATCTCTATATAAGAACATAACCACATCCGCATCTTGTTCAATGGCGCCTGATTCTCTTAGGTCAGAGAGCATGGGACGATGGTCTGCTCTAGATTCACAGGCTCGACTTAATTGGGATAGGGCAATGACTGGCGCTTGCATTTCACGGGCTAAGGCTTTTAGGGATCTCGAGATTTCAGAGATCTCTTGTTGCCTGGAATCCCCACGCCCTGTTCCACTCATCAACTGAAGGTAATCAATCATAATTAAATCTAATCCTTTTTCCAACTTTAGTCGACGACATTTGGCCCGCATCTCAGTCACTGTAATACCTGGTGTATCATCAATGTAAATAGGTGCCTCGGATAAAGGTCCCATAGCCCTTGCAATTTTTACCCAGTCCTCTTGTTCTAGATTTCCAGTCCTTAGTTTTTGAGCATCTACCATGGCTTCACCGCAAAGCATTCGGTTCACTAACTGGTCTTTTGACATCTCTAAACTAAAAATTGCTGTAGATACATTTTCTCTAAGAGCGGCATATTGTGCTAAGTTCAATGCAAATGCAGTTTTCCCCATAGAGGGTCTTGCTGCAATTAGTATCAAGTCAGAGGGCTGTAAACCCGCCGTTTTATAATCTAGATCTAAAAATCCAGTAGGAATTCCTGTTACCCGTCCTTGATTATGATAGATAGATTCTATTTTTTCAAAAGTTTCTACTAAAACTTCTCGAATGGGTGCAAAATTCTCTGTCCTACGATTTTGGGAAATATTGAATACCTCTTCTTCCGCTCTACTCATAATAACTGAGATATCTTCCTTGGCTTCATAACTGAGTCCAGCAATGGATTGACTCATCTTAATTAAACGGCGTAGTAATGATTTTTCTTCTACAATTTTGGCATAGTTTTTTACATGAGCAGAAGTTGGTACCATGGCCGCTAATTCTGTTAGATAATTAGCTCCCCCAATTTGTTCCAGGACTCCCATTTCAGAAATACGATTGTTTAGGGTAATTAGGTCTACAGGTTCTCCTTTATTATATAAATCAATCATAGCCTGAAAAATAGATTGATGGTCTGGGCGATAAAAATCATCTGCATGTAAATATTCTGAAGCAACCGCAATGGCCTCTCGATCCATCATCATAGAACCCAATACTGAGCGCTCTGCTTCTAAATGATGAGGTGGAATCCTTTGAATGATTGAATCTTGCATATGATCGCTCCTTTAACCCCTACGCTTCAATAACTTGAACAATAAGCTGGGTCGTAACATTAGCATGTAATTTGATTGGAATCTGATGGGTTCCTAATTCACGAATAGGTTCATCTAGTACAATTTTTTTTCTATCTATTTTTTGTTTTAATTGAGATGCAATGGCATCTGCAATATCCTTGGTGGTAACAGAGCCAAAAAGTCGTCCGCCTTCTCCTGCTTTTACTGCAATGACTATTTTCTTATCTTTTAATTCATTCCCCAGTTGACTAGCTTGATCAAGAATTTCTTGTTCCTTTTTTTCTTGGGTTCTTTGTTCATGTTTTAATGCCTTCATTGCTTCTTGTGTTGCCTCTACAGCGGCCTTTTTAGGTAATAAAAAATTTCTAGCATACCCATCATTTACATTCACAACATCGCCTTTTTTACCTAAGGTTTTTACATCTTGTAATAATATTACTTTCATAATTTATTTTCCTCCTCTAAGTATTCATCTATGGCTTGTTTTAACTTCTGCCTAATGTCATCTACATTCCTATGTTTAAACTGTGCACCAGCAACAGTCAGATGTCCACCCCCACCTAACTTTTCCATGATTAACTGTACATTGATATCCCCCAAAGAGCGTGCACTCATTACAATTTGATTATCCATTTCAGTCATAACAAAAGATGCTGTAATTCCTGATATGTTTAGTAACTCATCTGCTGCCTGAGCAGCCGTAAGAGCTGGATTTGGAATATCAGAAGGGCATACAGAAATTGCCATATCATCATGATAAATCTCTGCTTCTTTTACTGTCGCTGCACGAGCTCGGTAAGAAGCCATATCATTTTGAAAAAACATTTTTACTCGCATACTATCTGCCCCATGGCGACGTAAAAAAGCTGCTGCTTCAAAAGTCCTGACTCCAGTTTTAATGCTGAAATTTTTTGTATCTATCGTAATTCCTGCAAAAAGGGCATCTGCCTCTATAGGCTTTAACTTTACTTTGTCTACCATATATTGCAATATCTCAGCCACCATTTCACAGGTCGATGATGCATAGGGCTCTACATAACTCAATACTGCATTTTGAATAAATTCTGCACTAGCACGATGATGGTCAAAAATAACAATATTTTTATTTAGATCTAAAAGTTCTGGACACTCCACATAACTTGGACGATTCACATCTACTACAATTAGCAAGGTTTTTTCACCGCTAAGTCTAATGGCTTCTACACTACTGACAAATAAATCTTCACTATAGTCACTACTTCCTTTTAGCTTATTATAAAGACCTTGAATAGAAGTTGTTGTTTCATTTAATACAATATGAGCTTTTTTCTCCAGTAAGGTGGCTCCGCGATATACCCCAATAGCAGCACCCAAAGAATCCACATCTGGCCCTTTATGCCCCATAATCAAAACACGATCTGATTCCTTAATTAATTCTTTTAGTGCATGAGCTTTAATTCTTGCTTTAACTCGAGTACTTTTTTCTACTTCCTTCGTCTTTCCGCCATAAAAAGCATACTTATCCCTATTCTTGATAACTGCTTGGTCTCCTCCACGCCCTAATGCCAAGTCAATAGCAGCTCTAGCATAGTCCATGGACTCGGGTAAATTTCTACCTCCTACTCCAATTCCAATACTTAAGGTCACAGGTAAGTCATTCCCGATATGAATGTCCCTTATTTCATCTAAAATTTCAAATCTCTTTTCCTCAATATTTTTTAAATACTTATAAGGAAATAATAACATATACTTGTCTCTATCAATTTTTTTAATAATTCCTTCCACATCTCCTGCTAAAGCATTGAGCTTTCGATCAATTAATGCAATGAGCAGGGGACGCCGAACCTCTTCTAGACTTTGCATTACTTCTTCATAGTTGTCAATAAGGATACTACTCACCAAGGTTTGCTGTCGAATATTTTGTACCTTTAAATCTATATTTTCAGTTTCATCTAATAAGTATAAAATATAGATATTTTCTTCTCCCTCTTCACCTACTTGTAGCATACGTTGGGTATACGCTTTATAATGTCGTTCATTATAATCAAAACGCTTGACCCAAATAACTTCTTCTTGTGATGGAAATTGGGTAATATCTAATTCGGGCAAAAGAGTTCCAATTTGCTTATGAAACATCTTCTTTTGCTCAAATAAATTTTCAAACTTTGCATTATACCATTCTATCTTTCCTTCCATATCTAAAATTACATAAGGAAAAGGAAATGTTAAAAGCATATTATTTTCAGCAGAATGGATAATGCCATGAAGACTTTGCAAATATCCTACTGTACTCTTTTGATAATGGATCATATGGTAGATATGAACCGTAAAAATAAGTAGAAAGAAAAGAAATGCCAAAATACCCCACTTCCAATTTTGGAAGAAAATAATGACTGTAAAACACGCAATCACAACCACATAAAGATTGGACCACTTAAACAAATTTTGTAGTTTTAAAAAATCTACACTTTTATTCATTCGATATTTCCACAAGGAAATGACCACCTATCTATGACTCTAATTTATCTTTTCTCATATTAAATAATCCATCAAAAAATCCTAGAAAAACAAAGAAGCTAGGACTTAAAAATAACCACATCACACTCATGATTCCTAATAAAATCTTAAATACCATTTTCATTTTAGAATTACTCATGATATAAATCACAAGTAAAACTCCTAGATAAAAAAACAAAATAGAAAAGACAAATATAAGGTTGGATATGGCTGTATCTAAGATCCATTGATTAGCTATAGTTGGAATACTACCTAAAAGCCAAGTACAAATAAGTAAAATCGGAATACCCGGTGAGACTTTCATTTTTGTAAGAGTAGTGAAATTTATCTCCTTCCATCCCATAGCCTGTATCACTAATGTAGAAATAAGGACCACAATGGCACTAGTGATTATACAAATAATAAAAAATAGACTTGGGAAAAGAATTTGAAATTGATAAGCTGCTTCTTTTGTAGCCATTCTCATGATTCCATAAGATTGTAATAAAAGATCTTGATCTAATGCCAAACGTGTATTAGACGCAAGTAAAGCCTGCTGCTCCTCTATTACTTTTAAGAACCATATTTCCCACTTTTGTACTGCCGAATAATACAAACTGGGTATATCTACTCCTTGGCCCCATTTCATATAAAAGAAAAATAAGAAAAAACCTACAAAATATGCAAGGCCTGTTATAATAATAACTCGAGGCAAAGATTCTTCTTGTCGAATCTGCCACCCTGATAGGGCAGTGGGTAAGATAATCAACAAGATTAATAAAACACTAGAAATGCTATTTCCAAGTAAACCAATTAAAAAAGCAATCCCTATGCTGACTAGCCAAGTCCAATGATTCTCTATCTTATATATCCCTAGAATCAATGGAATCCCAATAAGAGGAAATAGGATATAGAGAAATGGAAGGTAGATCCCTGCAATTCCTAAAATGGTACAGAGAGAGATGAAGGTAATGCTCCATCCTATATTACTATTTTTTTTGCTCATTTTTTTATCTCCTATCCAAATCACGCGTCTTATCTAAATGGCGTGATAAGCTTGCCAAATCCGCTTGCCACTCTTCTGTATTATTTGAATCTAACATACCTAGTTTTAATCTATTCAACATTTTCAAATCCAAAGTATCATAAGAAACACCTAGCTTTTTACCTAACAAATAAATTAAAATAACCATATTGGCTAATGTATCAATATGTTCATCTGATCGTTTGGCTGGCCCTTCTACCATACCCGAAAATAGTTGTGATACATCTGCTAACAATTGAGATTTTAGCCACTCTATTGTTTTAATGGTTTTGGTTATATCAAAATCTCGATCAAACTGCACACTATTTCACCTGCTCTCTCGCCCTCCGCTATAGACTTCCTAATTTAATATTATACCATGTTTTACTAAGACTGAAAAGGTCATTCAAAGATCTCGTAAGATCCTAATATTTTCAAAAATGAAGTCTTACGCTCTACCATTCGGAGAGCCTCTTTCAAATCTTCTTCTTCTCGATGTCCCTCCACATCTAGGCAAAAAACATATTGTCCTAATTTGTTTTTCGCTGGTCGTGAAACGATTTTTGTCATGTTAATATCCCAAAGAGCCAAAATACTTAGCACTTTATAGAGTTCTCCTGGTTTGTGCGTCTCTTTTGTAGAAAAAACAAAGCTAGTCTTACATTTTATCCCTTGGGCTGCATCTTCTTTTCCTACTACAATAAATAACGTTTCATTCATCATTTCATCTTGAATATGAGATTGTATCATCTCTACTCCATAAATCTCTCCCGCTAACCTAGTACCAATTGCTGCCCATTTTTCTTTACTCTCTGATACTTGTTTCACTGCTTCCGCTGTAGAGCTACTAAAAAAAATAGGCACATCAGGAAGGTATTGGTGTAAAAACTTTCTACATTGTCCAAGAGCTTGAGGATGAGAAAACACCTTCTCAATTTCTGCTAATTTTATCCCTGGTTGGGCAAAAAGATGATGCTCTACAGGGATAACAATTTCCTTTTGCAACTTTACGTCTACGTCAAAAACCATCATATCTAAAGTCATATTGACAGCACCTTCAATAGAGTTTTCAATAGGAACAATTCCTTTTTGAATATGCCCACAATCTACCGCTTCTAATACATCGGCAATTGTTGAAAATGCTTTTAAGTTCTTTTCCTCTGTATACATTAAAGCAGCTTGCTGGGAAAAAGTCCCCTTAGGCCCTAAATAGCCAACAACTTCATCTATATTATCCATTACCATTCCCCTTTGTTATCAAAAACTTATTTGTAATTTTAAGGAATCTCTTCTTTTGATATAGACCATACCAAAAAGGGCTAAGTGATTCATTGAGTTACAAAGAATAAAAATCAATTCTATACTTAATTGTATCATAGGAGTGGTTTTTTTAATAGATAATAAAAAAAGACTCCTATGAGTCTTCTTTTATTATACATTAATCTAATGTATAAGGCATTAAGGCAATATGTCTTGCTCTCTTTATAGCAATTGTTAATGCTCTTTGATGTTTTGCACAGTTGCCTGTAATCCTTCTTGGAAGAACTTTACCACGCTCAGATGCAAATTTTCTTAGTTTATTTAAATCTTTGTAATCAATATATTTGGCGTCGTCCGCACAAAACGCACATACTCGTCTTTTTCTACGTCCACGTCTTTTATTAGGCATTCCCATCTTACTAACCTCCTTTTCAACAATGGTTAAAAGGGTAAATCATCATCTTCTAAACTTTCATTAATGGGATAGAAGCCTTCTGCTTCTCCTGATATAGGAGGTGGTGTTGATGTTCTTTGTTGATTTTCAAAGGAACCTTTGCTTTCAGCAAAATGTTGTTCCTCAACTAGAACTTCTGTAAACCATTGGCGCTTGCCATCTGGATCATCATAGGTACGAACTTGTAGCCGTCCTACCACCCCAACCATCTGTCCTTTGCGAAAATATTTTTCTGCAAATTCTCCTCTTTTACCGAGTGCAACAATATTAATAAAATCTGCATCCGGTTCACCCTCACGCTTAAAAACTCTATTAACAGCTAAAGTATAACGTGCAATTGCTACGGGGTCTGCGCTCTGCGAGTATCGAACTTCAGGATCTTTTGTTAGTCGGCCCATTAATATCACTTTATTCATACGATTACCCCTTTATTTTTATATTATTTGTATGCTTAGTCTTCTATTCTAATTGTCATATAACGAAGAACTGGTTCCATAATACGAAGATACTTTTCTACTTCTGTCGGTACTGTAGACTCACCTTGGAAATAAATAAAGTAATAGAAACCATCATTGATTTTATTCACTTCATAGGCTAGCTTTCTTTTACCCCAGTCATCAACTTTGCTGATGGTACCACCAAATCTGGTAACATATTCTTGTACTGTTTCTAGGGCTTTGTTTTTAGCATCTTCATCAAGATTACCATTAAAAACAACAGCTAATTCATAGTTATTCATAATTACACCTCCTTTTGGACTTTGGCCCTTTTTCACGAAAAGAGCAAGGATGAACATTTAGGAAATATTTTTTATCTACACTAAATGTTATAATAGATTATTAAAATCTACAGTTAATAATGATATCATAATGCATAAGAGAATACAAGCTTTATTTTCTGGTTTTCCTTAGGATTTAACTTCTAAATCCCTTTTCTACAAAGGAAACCATAGTTGACATTGTTCTTTTGTAGCAATATAATGAGATCACTAATGAAACTGAAAGGAGCAAGGCAGAATTGAAGGTAGAACAATTATCTTTATTCACAAAGAATCCTACTAAAAAATTTACCTTGCCAGAGGTTTGTCGTCTCTTATCTATTTCCGTAGCAACAGGGAATAATTGGATTAAACTTGGAAAGCTTAAACCTGATGAATTTATACAGGATAAACCCATGTTTACTAAAACCAATATTGATACCATTCTAGAACAGATGAAATCTGGCCAGGATGATAAATTAAAAAGTAGAAGAAATAAGAAACATGTTTCCGGAATTAGCACATATAAAGGGTACATAGAGGATGAAAAAAGTTTTCAAATTGTTGAAAAAATAGTTGACTCAATAAAAGTAGATGAACAATTAGAACACAAAACTAATATTATTATTGCAGAATATGCTCTTAAATTATTGTATAGTTCAAAAAAAATCCATTGCCCAGATAGTGATTGCTTTTTGCTTGCTTATCTTCAAGGGAAATACAGCCTAGGGATCTATCAACCACTCATCCAAGATTTAATTTCTCCTATAGGAGAGATTTTAGAATCCCTAATCGAGGAACTTTCAACTATATTAAGTTATTCTGTTGATTATTCAAGAAATCAAGATTTCTTAGGTTTATTATATATTTCATTAACTTGTATTGGAGAGCGAAAAGCAACTGGATCTTACTATACCCCCTTTTCAGTGGTCAGTTCAATGATTGACGATTTTGGCAGTAAAAATATTTTTAGTACAAATCATACTGTTATTGACCCTTGTTGTGGTACAGGAAACTTTTTAATTTATACTTCAAACTATGTAAAAAATGTAGAACAAGTTTTTGGTCAAGATACAGATATCACAAGTGTTATGATTACTAGAATCAACTTAGCATTGGCGTTTACAATAAAAGATATCAATGTACTTTATCATAATATTACAGTAGGTGATAGCCTAGAAGGTCTACCAAATAACCAATATGATATTATCATTGGTAATCCACCTTGGGGATATGCCTTTACTAAGGACAGAATAGAGGAACTATGTAAAACTTATGAAGTAGCCTGTCCAAAGGGAATAGAATCTTTTTCTCTATTCATTGAAAATGCAATCAAACATTGTTCTTTACAGGGTTATATCGGATTTGTCTTACCTGAATCTATGATGAATGTGAGATCGCATCAACAAATCAGAAATTTTATTTTGAATAAGGCTCAGATCAAAAAAATTTCCTACCTAGGAAACGTTTTTAGTGGTGTCCACTGCCCTTCCATTGTACTACTATTGCAAAAATCTGATTTGCCTTTTTCTACAGTAGGACTAGAAATTTCCACCAAAGATAAAATATTTACCATTCAGGAAAGTAGAAAGATTAGTGATCAATCCTTTGATTTTGCTATTACTGATGAAGAATATAGCCTTATTCTGCAAATAGAAGAGCAACCCCATCTTACTTATTTAAAAAAACAAGCTGACTTTGCGCTAGGGATTGTTACAGGTGATAATAAAAGATTTATCCTCAGTGAGAAAAGTGAGGGTGCAGAAATTATTTTAAGAGGCTCTGATCTATATAAATATAGGGCTATTCCCTCAAAGGATTATATTGTCTATACTCCAGAATTATTTCAACAAGTTGCTCCTACGGAATTCTATAGAGCAGAAGAAAAGCTATTGTATCGTTTTATTTGTGATCGTTTGGTTTTCGCTTATGATGACCAACAATCTTTGTCCTTAAACAGTGGTAATATTTTAATTCCTAAAATTCCAGGACTTCATATAAAATATATTCTAGCTCTTTTAAACTCTAGTATAATACAATTTTATCATACTAAAAAGTTTGCCTCTGTCAAAATTTTAAGATCCCATATAGAGCAAATACCTATTCCTATAGCCGAAGCTAAAACCCAAGAAAAAATAATAAAAAAAGTAGACGGCTTATTGACATCTAATAGTAAAGATGAAATAAGCAGCCTATATCAGGAAATAGATAAGGATATCTTTGCATTATTTGATATCGATGACCGTTCTATCGATATCATTATGAATGAAGTCTCCAATAAAAATAACTTTTTGTTTTAAGAAAACAATTCATAAAGTTCTTCATAGGTCAGCCACTGCTTAAAATGATGATCGAAATGATAATTGATCGTATCTTGATTTAAGTGGAACTGACCTTCTCCTTCATTACCTTTGTGCTGAAAATCTGAATATCCATAACA
>JAAZLH010000031.1 GCA_012799415.1 Candidatus Epulonipiscium sp.
CTTGACATTCCCTTAATACCTGTTCTTTGAATTCTTGTGTGTAATCCCTTCTTTTCACGAAATTACCCCCTAATTAAATGATAGCAGATGAAAGGATTTTCTCCAAACCTATTAGGGGGCTAAATAGGTTAAGAAAGCATAGAGCGAAAGTTGTGGAGCAACCGACAAATCGGTGGGTTAGTTTACCGACTTCTCAAGCTGCCGGTTCCGGAGTGTCTCTTAAACTCGGAAAAGTAGTTCTGGAAGTTGAACCCGGTTTTGACGAGCAAACCTTCACTTCTGTGCTACGTGCTTTGATGGCCGCATGTTAATCGGTCATCCCAGACAACAGGTTTATCTTGCTGGCGGTGCAACTGATCTTCGCAAAGCTGTCGATGGTCTGGCGGCCATCGTTCAGTTAGACTTTGAGTTAGACCCTTTTGAACCCTGTCTGTTTGCTTTTTGCAACAGGATGAGAAACAAAGTTAAGATTTTAGAATGGTCTAATCGCGGTTTCTGGCTTCACTACTTTCGCTTAGAAAAAGGCACATTGCCTTGGCCTCAGGTAGGTGATGAAAGTAGCCCTTTAAACATCACTTGGCAAGACCTAAGATGGCTACTTGAAGGCACTCCTTTGAAACCTGTTAAAGTGCGAATAATAAAGGCTCCTAAGTATGTTTTGTAGCGCAAAATTCCCTTTGCGCTTCTTCACTTTTTTGCAGGGGAAACCAGCTTTTTCTCGAAGTAATTAAGTATGAAAAAGACACCTGAAACTCAAACCACAACAGAAAACTCTTGGCAAAAAAGAGCTGAAAAAGCTGAAGCTCAAGTCGAAATCTTGATGCAAGAACTTGAATACATGAAAGCACAAATAAGACTTATGAGTGCTAAACGGTACGGAGCATCCAGTGAAAAGACTAACGAGAATCAGCTCAGTCTCTTTGATGGCTTCAACGAAGTTGAAGCAACAGCAGAACCTCTAGTTCCGGAACATAAAAGAGCCAAGAAGAAAGGCAAAAGAAACACCAGTCTTGACGGATTGCCCGAAAACATCATTGAGTACCATCTTCCGGAAGAAGAGATGGCTTGTTCTTGTTGTGGTCATGATAGACATATCATTAATCAAGAAATCACTCGGGAATTACACTACGTACCTGCAGAAATCTCAGTGAATGTCCACGTACAAAACATATACGGTTGCCGTAACTGTGAGTCTAATACAGATGGTAGCCAACCGGTGGTAGTTGCAGCTCCCAAACCCGAAAGGGCTTTTGTTGGCAGCATTGCTTCTCCTTCCGTTGTCGCTCACATCATTGACGAAAAGTACGTGATGGGTGCGCCCCTTTACCGGCAAGAGCAGCAATGGGCCAGACGCGGTGTAAATGTATCACGGCAAAACATGGCTAACTGGGTAATTCACGCTGCAAAATATTGGTTTGAACCAATTTATGACCGCATGAAAGAAATCCTTTTAGCTCAGGATATCATTCATGCCGATGAAACGGGCTTGCAAGTATTGAACGAACCCGGTAAAAAGGCAGAATCTAAATCCTACATGTGGCTTTATAGGTCCGGGCGCTATGGACCGGGTGCAACTCTTTATGAGTATCAACCCTCCAGAGCTGCCGAAAACCCTATAGAATTCTTGTCTGGGTTTAAGGGTTACCTAATTACTGATGGCTATGCCGCTTACGGCAGAGTGCCTGATGTAACGAACTCCGGTTGCTGGGCCCATGCGAGGCGAAAATTTGATGAAGCCATCAAAGCAGCCGGTGGAAAGGGCAAAAATCCGAAGGCCGGAGAAGGCCTGGAGTTTTGTAATCAACTCTTCAAAATAGAAGAAACTTTAAGGGACTCCACTCCCCAAAAACGCTATGAAGAGAGACTTCTGCACAGCAAACCTGTGCTAGAGGCTTTTTTGGTGTGGCTACAAGAAACCCAAAAGGTTTCTTTGCCGCAAAGTCACTTAGGAAAGGCAATAGACTATTGTCTCAAACAATGGAAACCACTAAATACATTTTTCTTAGACGGACGCTTAGAAATAGATAACAACCGCGCGGAGCGAACGATTAGGCCCTTCGTTACCGCTCGTAAGAACTTCTTGTTTTGCAATACTACTAAAGGTGCAAAGTCCAGTGCAGTAACTTTCAGCTTAATAGAATCAGCCAAGGAAAACGAACTTAACCCTTATGAATATCTCAAATATCTGCTTGAAGAATTACCTAACGCTAACATGAAAGACTTGGACAAGTTCTTACCTTGGTCAGAAGATATCCCGGAGCATGTAAAAACACCAAAGAGAAAATAAGACCAAACAACTCAGCCTTCACTACTAAGTGAAGGTTTTTTCTTTGCCGACCAGAAGTTAAGAATCATGAACTACTACTAAATTTCACTCCACTTACGTCAAGGTGTGGTAGCTTTGACGCTTACAATTAAACTCAAGGTAGAAAATGAAAAAGACTTATAATCCATTTGTTGTACATATCAAACTAAATCTCCAAAATTTAAATTTAAGGGGAGTTCATATGTTCAAAAAAGAAGCATGGTGTACTTATCTGTTTTGTTGCTTGTCACTTTAGTCCTTACCGGTTGCTCAGGTGGAGGTAACCAATCTGTAGAATCGTTCTTAAAAGAGTTTGATAAGGCTAACAATAGTTTAAATGCAAAAAAAGTTGTAGACATGATCTATTACCCGAACACTGAAGAAGGTAAAGCAGCTAAATCACTATATAGCGAATCTACAGAAATAATGTTTAAATCTCTGCGTTTGGCAAAGGCCAAAGTCACACAAGAAATAAGAGCTACCTTGACTTCTCAATTAGATAGTTCGTGAATGCTGAACAAGTTACCAACATATACAAGGCATCTTCATAGCATGGATTATCACCTGTTTCTAATAAAGCATGCCTAATTCCATCTTTATCGCTAGTATATCCATACATTTTACTAAAGGCCTCTCTTAGGGCGGGATGCAGTTGGTACTTTTCTTCTATCTTTTTCAAAGCTTGTCCTAAGGTTGCCTTGTTTTCACCTATTATTATTTTACATAAAGATTCAATGGCACTAATTGACTCTTTGATTGAGTTTCGATAATCAGGTTCTTTTTTATCTGCTAGGAGGGTTAGGGCTTGATCAAGATGCATAGATACTACATCATACTTACCTTGGCTAATTGCCTGTTCAACAGCTTCTATCTCAATTTCAGAAATTATTTTTGTGACATGATCGTCAACAAACCTGTAGGCAGAATTTTCATCCTCTAATATTTGGTTGCACATTTCCCTGAAGTTTTGGTTTGTTTTGCTCCCTGATCCATATTCATCCCCAAGATTGCGTACCACAAATTCTATGAAATCATAAACTTCATACCAATTACACTGTGAGTATTGATTTTTAAGCGCACGATAATACGAATTCGAGCTCAAAGTATTATCTACCGGCAACTTAAAAAAATTGCCTAAAATGCTTACTAGTAAGTTGTCGTACTCACAACTTATAAAGCCGAATTGCCGTTCTTGCAAGTAACACTGTTGAAAAACATTCCACAACCTTGCCCTTAGTTCCTCATTTACACTTTCTGACTGAATAATATCATTCACCGGTTTGTAACCGTACCGCTGAGAAAATAACATACTAAACCACTCCCGAGGTAAACAAATAATCCGTATTAACTCCATTTTAATACAGCAAATATGGTGCACCCGTGAACCTTATTAGCAAAGGGGATGAAGATTCCAACTAATCATTGTTCCCACTTCATACGGGTGTATTTAGTTCTCTAAGGATTTTGTTATCTTCGATAACGCCCCGATATAGCTTCATGCCTAGCATCACCTACTGCAGCTTTCTTACTGTGAACATACTCTAGAACCTCCCACAATTTCATTTGCCCAAAGCACCAAATAAGTAGTTCGAGACGCTCATCTATAAGATTTTCTTTAAATATTTGAATGGCTTCGTTTTCATTAAGTGACATGTTCAGCTTGACCAAAACATAGACATAGCTAATAGGGTCTATCTTTTTTAATTCATGTAATTTTTCCGGAGCAACCGAACCTATTTTTATAAACAATCTTCTGACTAAATAATGTTCTTTAACGATTGAAAAAACGAGCTGCCAGTTTTCCTTCAGAAATTCTACTGAAAAATGTTCAATTGCAAGTCTGGCGGCCAAAAGTTCATTATGCTGATACAAATTATACTCAACTTGTTCCGCCCATACATCGTCCCAGTTATGGTGCAAGTACTTATAACCTCGGTCTCTAATTTGTTTCCACTTGCTTCTTAGAAAGAAACTGACTACTTCTTGAACTTTGTTAGTTGGGATAATGCTTAAAAAATAAGTTAAGCAATATCCCGCACTTTGTCGCTTGTTGGCTGGTAAAGTAGCCATCTCAGCCATTAAACTATTAACAAGTTGATCATGACAATTTAAGTAGGCTAATATTATATCGGAGTAGATCTTATTCTTAAGTACCATTCTTTTTCGATACTCTTGCTGAAAAGTTATATCAAGCAGTGAACAAGCTTCTTCGGGGGATAAACAAAACACTAACCCTCTAAAGACTGCATTAAGGTACTGATCATTCCCTATAAACTCAAACGCTAAAACTCTTTCGGTCTTTGTCAATTTGTTGTTCATCTCCTTTTCTCCGGGTCCATATAATCGGACTGTCCTAAGCGGATTCTTCTTCGATACCCATCATCATATTATAAGGGGCGAGATGATTTTCATTTATAAAAATCTGTTTAAAGACTTTGAGAAACATATCAACTTGGTTATCATCTACCGAAACGTACAGATCGTCTAATGCCAAGTGTGAACCGTCGTGCATCCAGGAACACAAAGACGCGCAAACAATCTGTTCTTGACCTTCAAATTTTTCACATATATTATCCAGATTTATCCCACCTAGAACTTTAAAATAATTTTCCAAAATACGTCTCAGTATATTTTGTATAGTAAGATTTGAGCGATCATTCCTTCTCACCTCATGCCATAAAAGTTCATAAGAGGTTTTCACAGGGTTATTGTTATATGACTCAACAAATGAAGTCTGATTTGGTTTTCGAACAATCCAAAAAGTCTCCTCTTCCATAGCATTGTTGGTTCTTTTAGGATTATAGGTAACCTCTTTATGGAAGTAAACATTATGCGTTAAAATGAAAATCTGTTTGATTTGTACTTCTCCGACGCGTACTTCTTCTATTAACTTCTTTATTAAACTACTAACGATAAATAAAATGTTACTATCTAAACTAGAAACCGGATCATCAAAAACAGCTATCCTATTCTCTGTTAGACCACTTTGGCTTTGGCTGCCTTTTAATAGGTGGTAAAAATAGAGAAATGTGATAAATGAACGTTCTCCTTCGCTTAGGGTGGTTTCGGCACTAGAGCCGTCGGGTCTGATTAACTTGTAATAATTTGTCTCTTTATGCACATCCAACCTAAATCCTGTAAATCCAAAAACCGTTAACAAATCATTAATCGCATTACAGGTTGGAATGGTACTTGTGCTTTGTTTTTCCAGCCCATTGATTAGAATACGTTTTTCTCTAACCTGCTCTTTTTTCTTTTCTATGCGCTTTTCTATCTTTTGAATTAGGGTGGTAAGTTTACCGTATTGGGCATCATAATTACTAATATCTTCATGAAGTTCTTCTATGATATATCTCCAGACTTGTTCAACTAAAAGATTATTCTCTTGCTCCAGATTTTGCAAGATTCGATTATGTTCTTTAATTTTCAAATTGGCTTCCGAAATAAGGTTATCTATTTTTGAGCCTACCTCTTTAATAGATTCTAATTTCGTTGCCTGACTAGCCTTGTCTGCTTTTGTTCGTAATTTTTGTTTGTTTAATGCTATAATGGAGTCGAAAAGTTCTTTTTCTTTTTTTAATGCATCTAACTTTATGTTTTTGGGGGATGTTGAAATTAGTTCTTCTAGAAACGTACTAAGTCCATTTGCATCTTCTACATAATTCCTATTTAGTTTTTTGATTTTCTCCATATCAGCCAGGTATTCTTCATCAAAATAAGCATTTAGATTCTGTTCTAGTTCATCCGTTGTTTTTTGCTGACAAAAGGGACATCTTTTTTGAGATAAGGTGTAGTAGTCCATACCCTTTTTTACCCAATCACTGTTGTTTAATTGACTAATCAACTTTGCTATATCCAAATCCTCTTTGCCCACTATAACTTTCTTCAGGATTGCGTCAGCCTCATATTCTATTAAAGGCGAAAAATCCGGCACCGGTATTTCATTCTCCGGGACTGAAGTTTCAGCAAAAACTTTTTTTGCTTGCTCTTTTAGATACTCTAGCGTTTTTAACTCCGCTTTGTTTTTTCGGGCTTCTGCTTTAACTTTGTTTTTAAAGCTTTCCCTCGTTCCCCTTACCCCTGAAAAAGCCATTTTAAAATAATCATCGTACTTCTGCTTCTTTTTCCAACAAGCAAGAGTTAGTTCATCTTCTATGCGGAACAACTCCATCCGCTTGCCAACATTTTCTTCTGCTTCATTTCCATTAAGAACCTTTTCCAACCCTAAAATGCGCTTTTCAAGCCGTCCTATTTCCTTATTAAGCTCTTTTATTTCTTCTTCAACCTTCTTTGCATCTTTCCCAAGTGTAAACACTCCCGGAATACCTTCGGCTTGGCTAAAGGTTTTTTCTACATAATCTCGATTATAAACAAGCGCCTCTATCTCAATGTCATTCTCCCACTTTACAACGCAGCTAGAGAAATTAGACGGCTCTGCTATAAGTCTGCTTATAGTTGTTTTTCCTGTACCGTTTGAGCCAAAAAAGTAATTGAATTTAGAAAAATTACTTAAAACTTGTGTATCGCCGGTAAAACTGGCCACATCAGACAACTTAATTGATTCAATCATCTTAATTCCTCCAACTAGGTTTTTTCGTAAATCAGCACACTGCAAAACTTCCACTCAGTCAACTTTTGGAAGTATTCTGGTTATTTAAAAACTTCTTCGGGATGCCACCCGCCATTTCCTTCCAAATGATACAATACTTTAGTTTTTTAGTTTTTATAAGTTAATACTTCCCCAATAAAAAATGTTAGAATACCCACCTATCCTAACTCGCGTATCAAAAAAAGCCCCTAAGAATTTCTCCTAGGGGCTTAATGGCCATAACGTTTTATTTTTGCTCGATGTTACCGCGTTCCATGAGTTCTTGAATGTTAATAATTAAGGGTACTGCTCCCATTTCTTTGGTTAGCGTTGAGGTCAAGTGTGAAAACTCGGCTAATATAGGGTAGCTCACTTTATTCATTATGATTTCCTTGTCTAAGAAATTCTGATTTCCATCGTACGTAATATACATATCGTATTTTGCTTTTATATAAAATAGGCTCTCTAATTCTAGAGATAGTTCCCAAGAAACGGGGTAGACACCGTCGTCGTATTCTTTAAGCTCTAGTGTTATTTCAAAATTTAAATTTGCTTCCTTTTTGTCTTCAACATCGCTAGCAACAATTGTATCGAACTGCAGTTGAGCCAACTTCAACCCAATAATATCCATATCATATTTCATCGAAGTTCCCTCTTCCCATCGCTTTTTCAAATATATTTACACTTTCTTGTGAGTTTCTTTGGAAGCTAGGTGTTCTTAAATGTATGAAACCAATTTCCTCCATCGATATTGTTTGTTGTATTTGGATAACATTTGTTGGCTCCTTATGCGCCGATTGTTCATATCTGCCGGCATTATAGCTTAATAACGATACCATATATTGATTTAAGCTTACTCCTTCTTTTTCTGCCTGTTCAGCAAGAATACGGTGAAGATTCTTTGGAAGCCTCAATCCAATTCTTCCGCTGTATTCTATTTCTTCATGAAATGCCGGCCTAACAACATTTTTACCCTCTTCCCGAGCAACTTCTAACCAAAAATCCAACACCTCTTTTAATTCCGCATAAGCTTCATCAGGAGTATCCCCATCAGCTAAGCAACCTTTTAATTCCGGAACATGGGCTAGCCAGCCTCCGCCATCTTCTTCGGCTAATTGAATCAGTCGAACAGAATACCCAAAAAATTCCGTTTTATTGTAACCCATCTCCATTCCCCCTCTTTTCTAAAAGTGAATCTATTATTTTGACTACGTTTTTTGTATAGATTTGCTTTATTGGACGAGCACGCGGTATAGAAAGTATTTCATCTAACTCGGCGTGGAAAAATACAACGTGACTACCCTTAGATCCTTCACGAAATCCAAATCCAAATGACAACAATAAATTGTGTATTTGCTCATAACGCCAATCCCGAGGATTCCGTCTCATTTTCTCTAGAGTTTCCGTTCTTCGTGTAGCCAACATTTCCACCCCCAGCCATTGGTACTATATATGATATCACTTTTCCGAAAAAAGTAAACATAAAAAAACGATTGTTATATGTAAAAACGATTTTTGCAGTTGTGTTAGGACAAAAGTTAACTTAATAGTTTTCGCAGTTGTCCTAATTATGCCCTTACGTTCTTAATCTCAGCACCTTGTGAAAAGTATTAATAACGCATCTTCCTTTTCAATAAATACACTTGCCACTTGCTAAATAAGACAGCTAATGGCTTTAGCCCTTAAATACCCAATCTTTTCTCTTTCATCTTTGATTTTAGCTAATCGGGCAAGCGTAGTTTTCCCGGTTTTGACCTTGCTGATTGGTATCAGTAGTCCCTCTGTAAGCGTAGGAAATTATCCCGGCTTTCTTTTCATTAGGAATATCATGCCCACCTCTGATTATTGATTAAAAGCTGTTGGAGTTGGGTAAGTTAAGCCTATTACACCTTTAACACAGCTTATTTCAGGTCTGCCTAAAGGTGGATTACCTATGTCATGCTGCACCTACAATTTCATCTAAATCCCAAGTGGGATCTTTGGGTTTTCATTCCAGATCTTTTGCTACAACTTTTCCTAACGATCGCTATCTCTGAACTGTGTGTAAATCTCTTGTGCATGCAATCACTTGAGGGGAAAGGAAACTACTTGTGTTTTCCTGTTAAACGCCTAAAGTCAGTGGAAAAGACAATTCGATCAAAATTTTTTTCAAATTCTGTTCTTGCCGAGTTAGGCACCGTATTTTTAGGGCAACCTAAACGATAAGGTTTGATTAAATTAGTCCATTTCATAGTTTTTCTCCTCTCAGAAATAGGATTATGAAGTTTTCTACTAACCCACCGCATATTTTGCACATTATTCTAAATACCCTTTAATCGAGAATTTGAACTGTACCCTAAGATAAAGGAGGGAGTTGTCAATGAACAGTAAGTTTGAAGACAAGATCTCTGAACTAATTCAACTAAAAGCTGAAGGTGATTATTGGGATTTTAAAGAAATGTGGCATTCAGATAAAGCCGATCTACTCCATGATATTATTTGCATGGCTAACAATCTTGTTAACCGTGACTGTTACATCATCTTTGGAGTAACAGACGACTATGAAATTGTTGGTATTAATACAGAAAACAACCGGAAAAATCAACAAAAAATTATTGACTTTCTTAGAAACCAGCATTTTGATGGAGGTTTTAGACCTAATGTTTATGTTCGTACAATTACTCTTGAATCGAAAAAAGTTGACATAATAATTATTAAAAACAGTACTAATACACCCTATACCACCCTTACGAAAAACTGTAAACCGCTTTGACCCTTTGCAGTCTATACAAGAATCGGAGACACCAACACCCCCAAAAACTCAAGTGCTGATTTAAACAAAACAGAATTACTCTGGAGAAAACGATTCGGGCTGGACTTACTTCCATTGGAAAAAGCAAAAATGTTACTTTCAAACCCAAAAGACTGGATACCTGTAGAGCGTGACGGCAGCCTCACGGGACAATACTATTGTAAAAGCAATCCCGAATACACGATAAATTATAACCCCGTACTGCCTGCAGATAATTATTTATCTGAGATTGAAACAGGTTATTACTGGCTAAAACACTCCCCCATGCAAAGCTTGCATAAAACCTATCTTACAGACCTAGAAATCAAGTATCACACCACACCATTAAGATATTTCAAAGTTCTTTCCGCAGACAACAACAAATTCGAACGCATTCTTTGGGAGCAAAAAAGCTTTATTTAAAAACCATAATAAGCGTTCGGTTAGGTACGCTTACGTAGAAGAAGACAGTATAGAGTATTATCTTGACCAATGGCTTTTCAATCGCGGAACGATTCGAGAACAGGATGAGGAGCTTCCTGTAATAAGCCCGTTGAAGCCTTGCTGCAAACAGCCTGAGTATACAGCTTCACGTAATCCTTACTCTGTTGTTCCTGTATTTAAAGATAGCCATGAACATGAACGATTTTTAATGTACGTTCGTGACAAGAAGCAAGAGTTTCTAGATATTGTTGGCCATTATATACCGGAATCAACTGATGCAAACAAAGACCTTATTCCTGCTGCATATCCGGAGCACGTAGATTACTTTTGTAAAGTCGGAAAAACATTGATAGATTGGCTTGATAAATGGCGTAAAACTACCTAACGTTTAAACAAGCAAGGTGGACCTAGTTTACAGATCCCCTTGCTTGTTATTCTTTTATTACTTATAAGCCATAAAGCAATCTCTTTTACCTATCATTTTTATGAATACCCGCTTAGAAGTTAGGTATTTTGGAGATGTCTCCAAACTCATATTTTTCGTGTTCGTCCAATGATCTCCAGTCAGTAAACTTTTCTAAAATGGGTTTTATCTCCTTAATGCCTGCTCGTCCTTTTAAAAGTATTGTTGATTTGTGTATGTTAATAAATTGGACTAAACGAAAATCATTAGCATATAAATCTTTGCGTGAATTTACAAGATAATGACCATCTTTTATATACTTAAGTCTAAAACCCGTTCCCCTTAATAGGTCGGAAAAAACATCTACTAATGCATCGTTTAGTTCACTTGGTGCTAAAGAGACTACATCTAATAGTTCTTTTTCATCAATTTGAGCGTTTTCATCAAATAACCTATCTGCAAAGGTCTCCATAAGATTGCTATTTTTCAATTCAAATAGTAGGTTTAACCTTTTTTGTCGATCCTCAAATGAAACGAAAAGTCCTGTTTCTCGTGATTCAATTGTTAGTCTTGTAGACCCTAACATTGCATTAAATTTTTTTACATGTCTGCTTACAAAATCCGGTTCATAAATTGAACTTATCGCTTCTTTGGTAATAATTCCGTTATTTTGTCGTATTTTTAGTAAGACCAAGTCTTTTTTATTTTTTATCAACCAATTACCTACTGTTCTTGGGCACGCATGCGGATTTTGACTATTTACTCCCATGATTGCCGCCATTTCCTCACTAAGAGCATTTCTTCTTCTCACAATTTGATCGAAATCAGGGAATGATGCGTCAGTAATCTTACCGTCCAAATAATCCGAATAGATTTTTCTCGCTTTTTCATGCAAGTCGGGTACCTCTTTATGAATTTTATCCGGCAGTTCGTACGGTAAAGAATTAAATTCATCATTCCAGCTCTTTATTAAGTGATTAACATTGCCAAACTTTTGGATAAACAACTCTTGTTTCTTGACTCTTTCAAAGGCTCTTTTCTGTTGTCTATTAAACTGCTTTAAATTCATTCCTTCCGGTAATTTAGCGTCAATGTCTTTAAACCTTTCTATGCATGTTGAACCGATCAACATAATGGTTTTTGTTAAGCGGTTTTTTATTTTATACATATATTTTGTGTGTTTCTGACCACATAGTTCGCATGTACCATTTTCCTTGACAATCATTTTGCTATAGCGAAACCACTGCTTAGCAATAGAAGACAAGTAATCCTCAAATACATGCAAAAGGAAAGTTTGTTTTTTCTCATCAAAATCAGAAGTGTCTTCAAAATCTGTTTTATAAATCTTTTCATAAAAATCCTGCTTGAGCAAATTAAAAAGCCAGGTATATTCCGGTTCAATTCGACTCCTGACAAACAACTCCCGCATACTTTTGTCAACAACAACAATCTTTTTTCTCCTGATATTTGCCATACTACTACCTCCTAACTGTTTATTTAACAAAAGATTTTTTTACTTTTACATTTTTCCCACAAACATTTGTTCTACATTTGTATGTAAAAATCCTCCACTCGTGCGACTATGCAAAAAGCTTCCGTTAGGATTGACTTTGCTGCGAATAAGAATATTATTTTACTTTGAAATCGTGATACTGTTTTCCGCCCTAATAATTTACTTTCGGTTCAAATAAAGTAAAAAATGCGAACGCATTGCTTGACACTGATTTCTATGTTGCACAAGGCCGTAGTAAATTCCTTAGTTCCTCCTGTGACTTAAAACATCAACGTTTGATACCAAACACCAAAAGCTAGTAGTTGTCTTAAAGTTATCCACAATATGTTGGGCTGGGTTGTGTGTTGTGTGGATAACTAGTAATGTTTATTATTCTCAAGTCTTATGGATGAAAAAAACAGCAGGATGCTTCCTGCTGTCATGTTTATTCTAAATCGCTTTCTAAAAGTTAGATGAGTGTATCTGTTGCTTCTTCTTGATCTTCGCCTATTGCAGTAACTTCTACACTGACTCCTTGAGTGATCCCTGCAGAAAGTACGCCCATAATTGATTTAGCGTTAATTAGCTTAAGATTATCTTGATCCAAACGCTTAAGAGTAATCTCCGATTTAAACTCTTGAGCTTTGGTCACAAAATCTGATGCGGGTCTTGCATGTAAGCCCCTTTTATTTGCACTACCGCTATTTTACTGTACAACTTTAAAGCTCCTCTCCGTTTGTAGCAATGACGTTTTTATACCGATGCATTGTAATATTAAGTGCAACCGTTAAAAAACCAGATGAATAGAAACTATTTAGCCCCCTAATAGGTTTGGAGAAAATCCTTTCATCTGCTATCATTTAATTAGGGGGTAATTTCGTGAAAAGAAGGGATTACACACAAGAATTCAAAGAACAGGTATTAAGGGAATGTCAAG
>JAAZLH010000237.1 GCA_012799415.1 Candidatus Epulonipiscium sp.
AAACCATAAATTATAGGGAGAAATGTTGGGTCAATTCTTTTTCCAGATAATACATCTTTGGCCTTACAATGCATATCCCAGCCATACCCTCTTAGTTTATTTCCTGCTGTTGTTAGATATATGAATAAAGGTTGTTCTCTTGCATCTCCTGAACCTGTGGTTAACATTTTAGCTAAGTCTGGATTTGGATAAGTCCAAATTTCATCTAATATTACACAAGACACATTAAGCCCTGATTTTGATTTTACATCGGAACTTAATACTTGAAAAAAGCTACCTGTTCTTGGATATACAATTCTCTTAGTAGAACGAATAGTTTTTGTTACTTGAGAGAGTGTCTTATTTCCCTCTACAAAGTTTAAACTTGTATTGAATATAATGCTGGCCTGCTGTCTATCACAAGCTGCAACATACACTTCTGCATTAGATTCTCCATCAGCTAAAAGCATATATAGGGCTATGGCTGCTGCCAATTCACTGTTATGAGTTGGAACCATTGATTTTCCTGCTAAATACAGCCTTGATGGACTATCTACTTGGATGCATTTTACTGGTACTGATTCTACCTTTTTTACATCTACTATTGTTCTAAATGAGTTTCTGGTTGGTTTATCTGGATCTTCTTTTAATCTTTCATTCTTTCTGGGCAAAGAAAAAACAGGATTGCTCCTGTATGTGTAAAAGTGTATTCTATATTTTGGACCACAGTCTCTCCCATAAAGTTTAGATCTTCCTTCAATTATTGAACATTTGAACCCTAAGCTTCTAATTAACTCTGCTACATCTTCAGCTAATCTTTTACTAACTGTTGTGTATTCACATTCACCTGTTTTTGAAATATATCCATCTGAATCCATAAGTCCCTTTAATAATTCTGTTCTTTGTTTAACTGATGCTCTTAAATATTCTGCTGGAATGTGTTTGTTACGAAATAAATTCATCTCTCTCATTTTAGCTTGCCATGATACATCCCTAGCAGCTTGAGTTCTATCTCCATCTCCAAAGGCTAGATGTACACTTCCAGGATTGCTAGATTTCCATTCCCTAAGTTCTACTCCTAAACCTACTACCTTTTTGGCAATATCCAAATCATTAATATTACAAATAAAACTAGCATTATGGCTATTTCCATCTGCTAACCAAACACCTAGGACATATGGTGGTATAGTGAGTTTTCTTTCAGGTAATTCCAATGCTTCTTGATTTGTAATTCTATGACAGTATCCAGTTTTCATCTTTATTGTATCATTATATATTTCTTCTGTTGTTAATAAATGCGGTTCATATTTAGGAAAATAGCTATTTGTCTTCCATTGATGCTCCCCATCTGCCACTATTTTAGAGCCATCGGAGAAACTTAATTCATAACATGGTCTATCATACATTATTTCTGTACAAGCTACCACATTGCAAACCTTCCCACTTTCATCAAATACTTTATCTCCTGGCTTTAATTTTTCCATAGTAGTCCAACCATCTGGGGTAGCTATTGGTGTATCTATTGCTAATGCTTTCCCATTTTTCTTCCCTATTTCTACATAAACAGTTCTATACTGCCTTGTACCATCCTCCCTTAAAGTTCCAAAGGTTTTCTTAATTAAATCTATCTCCCAAGGGAGTAATTTAAAAGGCTGACCTGCCCATTTGCCTTTTGTAAGCTTTAGCTGTTGTATAAAATTAATAACATGATTTGCTTTTTCTTCACAATAT
>JAAZLH010000238.1 GCA_012799415.1 Candidatus Epulonipiscium sp.
CCTTTCCATCTACTACTGTTGCAATAGAGTCATTGGAAGAAGACCAATGAAAAGCTTTGCTTCCAATAGTAGGTTCTATGCTAGGTTCTATGGTTACACTTTCTCCCAAAATTATTTCCTTGTCTATTCCAAGATCAATATTAGTAATAGGAACAAAAGCCTCCACCTTCACATCATCATACCAGATTTTTGCACCGGTTGAGTTTTCCATAAACAAACCAATTCTTAGGTATTTAGCATTCTTTGGAACATCATATTCTACAAAAACTGTTTGCCAATCTTTTGTCCCTACAATAAGAGATGATTCTTTGTATGCTCCTTGAATCTGAACCTTGTTCTCATCGTAGGGTGTTACTCTTACTCGGGCTTGAGCTTTTGCCCCTGATTGATTCAGTTCTTCTGTTTTTACTTTTGCACTCACAATATATTTTCTTCCTACAACTGCAGGAATATAAGGACTACTGGCTGATCCCCTACCTAATTGTTGGGTACTAATACAAATGGCATATTGTCCGTCGTAAACCATATCCTCAACTAATTCAAATGTAGGATTTCCCGTGGCTCTCCAAATCTCCCATCCTGCTGGTTTTTTTTCTGTATTCCAAGCACTGGTGGTTTCCTCTATCACTTCTTCAAAACTTCCATTTTCCATCATGTTCCCTATTTCAATGGGGGGTTGTTCGTCTTCTACCTCTCCTCCATCGCCAGGTTCTTCTCCTGAAGTTTCAGCTACTACCTCTATAATCCTTATATCATCTAAGTACATGCTGCCAGCAGTATTATCTTTTCCTACTTGAGCAAACCGGATCTCCTGAACTTCCCCACCTGTAACTATTTCATAAGAACCTATATAATTTCCATCAATATATAATTCGTATTTTTCAACATTATTATCTAGTAATATTTGAATATGATACCACTGATTTTCTTCATATTCAAATACTGTCTGTGTTCCTATTTTTATAGCATTCTTTTCTGCTACAAGGGTATTTACTAAATTATTATTTTTATTTCGAATGATGAATAACCTTCTCGTTAAGCTTTGATCATTAAAAAACACTTTTCCCTCTAAAAGAACTTCTCCTGTCATAGCTGGACTGCTGTCATTGTTGAAATATCGCGTTAATACAAGATTGCCTGACGTTTGAGTTATAAATTCTGCCACTGTGCCTTTTTCTTCACCATAGACAAATCCTACCACATTATTTTGACCTACTTTTCGGTTCACATCAGGTACTACCCATGGGTGTGGATTGGCTGTCCCTGCTATGTCATTCTCGAAGTCTTCAAAATCAGTATGTACTCTTTTCTCTCTTATTACATATTCCTTCTCCCCTATGGTCATTGTTTCAGGGGTTCCGTTCCCTTCCCCTGCTAGCACAACTTGCAAATGATTAGGTGGTACTAGCAATGAAATACAAAAAATAGTACATAAGAACAGAGCAATGTTTTTTTTCATTCTTTTCATCCTTTTTCCTCCTCCTAATTTTATGCTTACATGTATGACTTGCATCGATATGCACAAATCATATTTCTTTTTCTTAAAATAATTGTATGGTTTTAAATTTAACCTGTCTATAAACACTTTTTATGATATCTACATTTTTTATAAATAGGCAAAGTGAACCTTCTTATGCTGATATGCATTTTTTCTAAAATGTGCTATTTCTATAGCCTCTTTTAGAACCTATAAACCTTACCGACATTTAGATTAAATGTTCTAACCCCATTAGTTATAGAAATATCTGCTGATCCTGAATCGAGACAATTAAAATATCTTTTTTTGTGTCTTTTAAATAAACTTTTTACTCTGCACGTCACACCATATAAGGTTAGTTCTTTATTGTTAACAAAG
>JAAZLH010000239.1 GCA_012799415.1 Candidatus Epulonipiscium sp.
TTCCTGGTATTGATATTGAAGGGGGAGTAGGTATGGTAAGAATTTATGATATGAAGCAAAAAGAAATTATTAATATCATTGATGGGAGTCGATTAGGCTATATTTGTGATATTGAAATAGATTTAAGGGAGGGACGTATTGTAAAAATCATTGTCCCGGGACCGGGAAAGATTTTTGGTATGTTTGGAAGAGAAATGGAATATCAAATCCCTTGGAGCTGTATTAAAAAAATAGGAGAAGATATTATATTGGTAGATATTGATCCTAAAGAAATTCTAAGGGAAATCGAGTATTAGCTTGACGCTTAGGAAAGAGTAAGTTATACTCAAAATTAAATACTCTATGTTAAAAGAAAAGGAGAGATAAGAATGCGGTGTCCCTTTTGCAACAATGAGACCCTCAAAGTAGTTGATACAAGGCCCTCGGAAGATAGCAATTCTATTCGCCGCCGCAGACAATGTGAGAAATGCGAAAAACGATTTACAACTTATGAAAAAATTGAGACCATTCCAATCATTGTTATTAAAAGAGATGGTACAAGAGATACTTTTGATAGAAATAAATTGTTAAATGGGATCTTACGATCCTGTAATAAACGTTCTGTTTCCCTACACCAAATCGAGCAAATTGTAGATGAAGTGGAAAATACAGTTTTAAACTCTTTAGAAAAAGAAATCTCCAGTGCCAAAATCGGAGAGTTAGTAATGGAAAAATTAAAAGAAGTGGATGAAGTTGCATATGTTCGATTTGCATCTGTTTATCGCCAATTCAAAGATATTAATACATTTATGGAAGAATTAAAAAAGATTTTAGAAGAGAGACAATAAAAAGGCACTTAAGTGCCTTTTTTGCATATTATTTAACATCATCAAAGTTTCGATATTGAATGGCTTCGCTCAAATGATGAATCTGAATATTCTTTGAGTGATCAAGATCTGCAATGGTTCTAGAAACTTTTAAAATACGATGATAGCCTCTGGCACTTAAATTTAACTTTGCAAAGACTTCTTTTAAGAGTTCAGTTTCAGCTTGCCCTAATTTGCAATACTTGGATACTTGTTGAGGTTTCATTTGGGCGTTAAAAAAAATATCCTCTTGCTTAAATCGCTCAGCTTGTATTTTTACAGCCTGATTCACCCGCGTTGCAATATCAGTTGAAGATTCGGAAAAATTTTGATCTGTAAGTTCCTCGTATTGGATAGCTGCTGCCTCGATATAAAGATCAATGCGATCGAGAAGAGGGCCACTGATTTTATTTGTATAGCGACGAATTTGCATAGGGGTGCAAGTGCATTTAGTGATATCTGGATGAAAGCCACAAGGACAAGGATTCAAAGCAGCAACTAACATAAATTGAGATGGGTATGTAATATGTCCATAGGTTCTAGAAATTGTAACATTACCATCTTCTAATGGTTGACGTAGCATTTCTAAAACATTTCTCTTAAATTCAGGTAATTCGTCTAAAAATAAAACCCCTGTATGAGCTAGACTAACCTCTCCAGGTCTTGGATTTTGTCCTCCTCCTACAAGAGCTGAGGGAGAAGTGGTATGATGAGGGGCACGAAAGGGCCTCTTAGTCAATAAGCCTTGGTGTTCAGGTAGCAACCCGGCCACACTGTAAATTTTAGTAATAACTATACTTTCTTCAAAGCTAAGAGGAGGTAAAATGCTAGGTAAACATCGGGATAAAAGTGTTTTTCCGGAACCAGGGGGGCCTATCATCATGATATTATGGGATCCTGCAGCAGCAATTTCTAGGGCACGTTTAGCTGCTTCTTGCCCTTTGATATCACGAAAATCAGGCTCATGACGATTCTGAATATGAGACTGAAAACAAGGTATTGGAGCTGGAGGCAAAGAGCTGATGCCATTAAGATGATTTACTACAGATTTTAGGTCAGAAGCAGACCATAATATCATTTCTTCAATAATAGCCCCTTCATGTGCATTAGTCGAAGGGAGGATACACTGCTGAAAATTATTTTTAAGGGCTGAATGTACCAAGGATAAAATCCCATGCACTGGCCTAATATCGCCATCTAATGATAACTCCCCAATACAGATCATATTTTGCAATTTTTCTTTTTTTATCAGACCTGATGCAGCCAGAATACCTAAGGCGATAGGAAGGTCAAAAGATACACCCACTTTTCGAATATGTGCAGGTGCTAGATTTACAGTGATTCTTTTAATAGGAAATGGAAAACCAGAATTTTTAATGGCTGAGCGAACCCTTTCCTTTGATTCTCGTACTGCTGAATCAGGTAGTCCCACTAGATCGAAACTCGGTAACCCATCACTTAAATCCACTTCTACTTCAATTATAGAAGCCTGAATTCCTTGCAGTGTACAAGTCCATACTTTACTAATCATAAATTCACCTCTTTTAAAAGAATAATAAATAAAAATGAAATTATCAGAAAAGTTGTTATTTATAATATATCATATCTTATAAAACAAAGGTATGTAAAGATGATAATTGAATTTTACTACAAATATAGTTACAATATAACTATTAAATGGAAAGGGTGGAGGGAAGTTAAAGTATGGATAAGCAAAAAGAAGAATTTTGGTTATGGTTCACGAGGATCCCAGGTATCGGTCTTAATAAACAGAAACACCTATTAGATATATTTAAAACACCTGAAAGCATATGGTATAGCACAGAACAGGAATTATCTGAAAATACTCAGCTTACTAGGAAAGATATTAGTAATATTATGCAAGCAAAGGATGAATCTCTTCTTAATCGACAAATAGAAGAGTTAAGGCGAAAGAATATTCAATTTTATTCAATTCATCATTCCTCTTATCCGAATTTACTAAAACAAATTTATGATCCACCACATGTTATCTATGTAAAAGGGAAACAGTTTCACCATGGGGCCCCTACTATTGGTATTGTGGGAGCCAGACGATGTTCTCAATATGGCCATCAAACAGCTCTTAAAATGGCAAAAGAGCTAGGGAGAGAGGGGATTAGTGTCATTAGTGGTTTAGCTAGAGGCATCGATGCTGCTGCTCATCAAGGCGCTTTAAATGGGGATGGGCATACCATGGCTATTCTGGGTAATGGTGTAGATATTTGTTATCCTCAGGAAAATAGAAAATTGTATAGAGAAATAATAGAAAATGGAGCATTGATTTCAGAATTCCCACCTGGAACTGCCCCTAGACCAGGTTTTTTCCCATTACGGAATCGTATTATTAGTGGGTTATCAGAAGCCATTCTAGTGATAGAAGCAGCCCGACGAAGTGGATCATTCATTACAGCAGATCAGGCATTAGAGCAGGGAAGAGAGGTATATGCGATACCGGGAAATATTACCAGTTCCCTTAGTGAAGGAACCAATCGCTTGATTCAGCAAGGGGCTAAATTAGTCATGCAGGTAGAAGATATATTGGAAGATTTAGATATACAAAATACAGATAATTTAGATATAAAAAACAGCAAAAAAGATATATTAGAAGAAGATGCCCTTGAAAAGGAAGAAAAAATAGTATATGATTGTTTAAGTCTAGAACCTATATCAATTGATCAACTATGTCAGAAGACCACCTATGATGCAGGTAGAGTGCAGCATATTTTACTGATTCTTGAATTAAAAGGTAAGTTGAAGAAATTATCTAACCAGTGGTTTGTTAAGCATGAAGAATAGACAAGAATAAATGACGGAGGTATATCATGGCTAAATATCTAGTAATTGTGGAGTCTCCCGCAAAAGCAAAAACCATTAAAAAGTTTTTAGGGAGCTCATATAAAGTAGAGGCCTCCAACGGTCATGTGCGGGATTTACCTAAAAGCCAATTAGGCATTGACATGGAAAAAGACTTTGAACCCAAGTATATTACCATTCGTGGTAAAGGTGAGCTTTTAGCTAAGTTAAGAAAAGAGGCAAAAAAGGCAGATAAAGTTTTTTTAGCAACTGACCCTGACCGTGAAGGGGAAGCAATTTCTTGGCATTTATGTACAGCATTAAAATTAGATGAAAAAACCACAAGTCGTATTACATTTAATGAAATTACTAAAAATGCAGTTAGAAAATCTATCAAAGAAGCACGTCATATTGATATGGACCTCGTTGATGCCCAACAAGCAAGAAGAACATTAGATCGTATTGTTGGTTATCAAATTAGCCCCTTATTATGGAAGAAAGTTCGCAAAGGTCTTAGTGCTGGAAGAGTACAATCAGTGACTTTACGTCTAATATGTGATCGTGAAGAAGAAATTCAAAATTTCATACCAGAAGAATATTGGACTATTGATGGTCATTTTTTTGCAAAAGAATCAAAAGTAAAAATTGAGAGCAAATTTTATGGTAGTAAAAAAGAAAAGATCAATATTACATCTAGTGAACAGGCAGAAAAAATTTTACAGGATCTTGAAAAAGAAAAATTTCACATAGCAGATATTAGAAAAGGGGAACGGATCCGAAATACACTTCCACCTTTTATTACTAGTACATTACAGCAAGAGGCATCTAAACAGCTAGGATTTTCTACCCAAAAATCTATGCGTATCGCTCAACAGCTTTATGAAGGGGTTGATGTGGCTGGATTTGGCAGTGTAGGACTTATCACTTATATTCGTACGGATTCTATTCGTATTTCAGAAGATGCAGAAAAAGAAGTAAAAACGTATATTTCTGAACAATTCGGAAAACAGTTTATTAACACTGATCCACCTAAAGATAGAAAAAAAGGAAAAATGCAAGATGCTCATGAGGCAATTCGTCCTACATCTCTTATTCATGAGCCGGCAAAAATAAAAGGATCCCTTTCTAGGGATCAGTATCGTCTCTATGATTTGATTTGGAAGCGTTTTGTAGCTAGTAGAATGGCACCAGCTAAGTATGAAACCCATTCTGTTCAAATTCATGGAGGAGAGTATAGGTTTAATGCATCTGGTTCTACTTTAGTCTTTGAAGGATTCTTAGCAGTTTTAGATCAAAAGGAAGAAAAAGAACCAGCTCATGATTTAGGAAAATTGAAAAAAGATCAAAAAGTAGATCCAATATCGATTACGGGGAATCAACATTTTACCCAGCCACCCGCACGATATACAGAAGCAGCTCTTGTTAAGACTCTAGAGGAAAATGGAGTAGGACGACCCAGTACTTATGCTCCTACTATTACAACGATTTTACAGAGAGGCTATGTTACAAAAGAGGAGAAAAATTTATACCCTACAGAACTAGGCGAAATTGTAAATGATATTATGGTTAATTATTTTAAAGATATTGTAGATGTAGATTTTACAGCTCAGTTAGAAGAACGGTTAGATAGAGTTGAAGAAGGCGACTTGCCTTGGAAAACAGTTTTAAGGGAGTTTCATCCTGCTTTTCAGGAGGCGTTAGAGGTGGCTGAAAAAGAAATTGGTGAGATTCAGATTGAAGATGAAGTTACTGATATTCTATGTGAAAAATGTGGACTAAATATGGTGGTGAAGTTCGGCCGCTATGGAAAGTTCTTAGCTTGCCCTGGATTTCCAGAGTGTAGGAATGCAAAGCCGTTGTATGAAGAAATAGATGCTCCTTGTCCCACCTGTGGTGGAAAAGTATTCATTAAAAAAACAAAAAAAGGGAGAACCTTTTATGGCTGCGAGCATAATCCAGAATGTGGATTTATGTCTTGGAATCTACCTACTAACAAAAAATGTCCAAAATGTGGTGACATATTAGTGGAAAAAGGAAGAAGAAATAAGAAAATTGCATGCAATAATACAAAATGTGATTATGTAGAAGACACAGCTATAGAAAAATAAAAAAAATTGGTATAATACATCTTGTTTTTTTGTTTAAACAATGCTATTATACTATTGTCACAAAACAGTCATTATTATGAAAAGTTTTACAATTAAAGTTGGCGCTGTCAACTTTAATTTTTTGGCACCTCTTGTTTTCCAAAAATAATCATTTTTCCAATGATTCAAATTAATTACTATTGTGTATTATTTCAGAAACTTAAGAACAGAATATAGATGATTTTTATGAATGTTCAACTATGAGGAGGAAGAAGAATGTCAATGGAGTTATTAGAAAAAACTAGAAAGTTAAATCGTTTATTACAACATGCTGGGTCACAACCTGTTATTTTTAATGATATTTGTGATGTGCTAAGTGAGGTATTATCATCTCATGCAGTTGTTGTGAGTAAAAAAGGCAAAGTATTAGGTGTTTCTTTAAAGGATGAAATGAATCCTATCTTTGATGCTGGGGAAATGGAAGTAGGAAGTTATATTAAGCCAGCTCTTAATGAGCAATTGCTGAATACATTTGAGACAAAAGAAAATCTTGATTTGAGAACCCTTGCTTTACCTAGCCAAGTAGAGGAACCCTATATAGCTATGATACTCCCTATCAGCGCGGGGCGAGAACGTTTAGGTACCTTACTGATCTATCAAGAAGGGCAAGAAGAATACAGTACTCAAGATTTAATTATAGGAGAGTATGGTGCTACTGTAGTTGGTTTAGAAATTCTGCGTTCCATTAATGAAGAAACAGCAGAAGAAATTAGAAAAACCACCATCGTTAAATCAGCTATTGGAACACTATCTTATTCTGAATTAGAAGCTATTTTACACATCTTTGATGAATTAGATGGAACAGAGGGATTATTAGTAGCTAGTAAAATTGCAGATAGAGTAGGAATCACAAGATCTGTTATTGTAAATGCTTTAAGAAAATTTGAAAGTGCTGGAGTTATTGAATCTAGATCTCTAGGTATGAAAGGTACCTATATCAAAGTGCTAAACGATGTACTATTAGAAGAATTAGCTAAATTAAAAAAATAATAGAAACGAGTATCAAAAGTAGCCTACAAGCATTTATGGATGATGTTTGTAGGCTACTTTTTGATTGTAAAAAAGCTTTGTGGGCCTAAAGGCTTAAATATATAGACTTGTAAAATTTGACTTTATTATGTATAATAACAAAGAATAACGTTAAAAAAGGCAAGAGTGTAGGGGATTTTAGGGTGATTTTATCGAAATACATAAGTAAACAATAAAAAAACGTCATATTTTGTAGATATGCATTTACACTATATGAAAAAATGTGTACAATTAAGAAGATAGTACAAAAGAGGTGAATAATAATGGTAAACAATATATTTACTCATAGTAGTATTTTGGAGAAAGCATTAGATGCTGTTCAGCTTAGACATGAGGTTATTAGCCATAATATTGCTAACGGGGATACACCGGGATATAAAAAACAAGGAGTAGCATTTGAAGAATATCTGCAAAAAGCATTAGATACTACAAATAAGCCTAGCCAAATAGATCTCTCTTCTTTATCTCCCCGTTTGATTTCACAGGTTAACTCTATGAGTACTCGTATGGATGGAAACAATGTAGATCCTGAAGTAGAAACTGTTGAATTAGCCAAAAATCAAATGCGAGGTCAAGCATTGTCAGATTATGTTGCTCAAGATATGAAAAGATTTAAAATTGTACTTAATGCGAGGTAAAATAATAAAGAGGAGGTTTTTTTGTGTCTTTTTTTCAATCAATGAACATTAGTGCCAGTGGTCTAACTATGCAAAGGCTGCGAATGGATGTGATATCACAAAACATAGCCAATGTAGATACAACCAAGACAGCCGAAGGAACACCCTATCGCCGAAAAACTGTTTTAGTGCAAGAAAAAACAGAGCCGTTTCAAAGTTTTCTATTAAAGGCTCAACAGAGTCAATCAGTAGGATCTGGGGTCCGTGTCACGCGTGTTGTTGAGGATGATCGTCCTTTTCGAAAAGTGTATGATCCGGGACATCCAGAAGCAGACGAGGAAGGATATCTTTCTATGCCCAATGTGAATGTTATTGAAGAAATGGTAAATATGATTTCAGCAAATCGAGCATATGAGGCCAATGTAGCTGCTATTAACGCATCAAAATCCTTGGCTATGAAAGCATTAGAAATTGGAAAATAAAACATCAAACATAAAACAATTCACTATACAAATTAGGAGGCAATAGTATGGATATTCATTCTATAAATTTCCAAATGCCCTCTTTGCAATCAATTCAAATGGAAGCAACCAGAGTTGTTCAAGATGTAGAGAAGTCCCAGGATTTTGAGAGCTTTTATCAAAATGCATTAGGGATGTGGAATGAAACGAATCAATTGCAGAAAGAGGCAGAGCAAATGTCTTTAGAATTTGCAGCAGGGAGATTGGATAATTTTCATGCAGTCACCATTGCTCAAACAAAAGCGTCTATCGCTCTTGAGTACACTGTGCTAATTCGAAATCAAATTTTGGATGCCTATCGTGAAATTATGAGAATGCAATTATAGTGAAAATCCAAAAAAGAGAAGCACAGAGAAGAGGTGAATCAATGAATGAGACATTATCAAAAATGTCTAGCCAAATGACAGAGTACTGGAAGAGTTTTGATAAAAAACAAAAAAGTAAAATAATAATCATCGCTATTCTTATCGTTAGTCTACTAGGGCTTATTATCTATAGTACAACACGGCCTAAAATGATTCCTTTATATTCAAATTTAACAGCCAAGCAGACGGCGGATATTCAAGATCTACTTACTGCAAATAATATTAAAAGTAAAACAGCTTTTGATGCCACTACCATCAAGGTAGAGGCTAAAGATTCAGATCGTGCCAAAATGCTTTTAGCAAAAGAAAATATTCCAAGTGCAGGGTTTACCTTTGAAGATGCTTTGGAAAATAGTATGGGTACGACAGAAGTGATAAAAAAAGCCAAGTTAAAATATGCAAAAGAACAAGAATTAAGTCGGGATATTGCGAAATTAGAAGGTATTGATAATGCCGTCGTAAATTTAGTAATTCCTGATGATACTCGTTTCTTCATTGAGGGACAAACAGAAGCACGAGCTAGTATCCAACTCACAACGAAACAAAAATTAAGTCAAGAGCAAGTCATGAGTATTGCTCGATATGTAGCACAAAGCGTAGAAAATTTACAAATGGAGAATATTAGTGTTATTGATCAAAACGCAAACTTGCTATATGGAGGAGAAGAGGAATTAACCCTTGGTAATAATCCGGATAAACAATACGAATTAGAACTTATAAAAAAGAGAGAAATCAGAAATGAAGTAACCAGTATTTTAGCGCCGCTATTTGATGATATACGAGTTACGATGAAGTTGGCCCTAGATTTTGATACCCTACATACAATGCAAGAGGAATATGCAAGCCCAGAAGGTTCAAAAGAGGGAAAAGGCTTAACAAAATATGAACAAAGTGAGTCATCTAAGTCCAGTAGTGTAACACCAGGGAATGAGCCGGGAGTTATACCAAATACAGGAGAAATACCTGAATACGTTATGGGGGAAGATGGCGCTTTTGAATCTAAAACAGATAGTAATCAAAGTGAATATTATGTAAACAAAAAAATAGAAGAAAGTAACAAGGGGATTGGGAATCCTCTTTATGATCGTTCTTCATTAGCTGTTATGGTATATAGAAAAAAGGTATATGATGAAAAAAGCTTAAAAAAAGCATTAAAAGAGCAAGGAATCACTTGGGAGGAATTTCAGGAACAAAATAAGCACTGGGTAGATATTACGGAAAATGCGGATATTCAAAATCTTATCGCAGCAGTACAAAAAGGTACAGGTATCCAAGATGTAGAACTTAGAGGATACGAATATCCGGAGTTTAGAAGTGATACATCACCTTTAATGAGAGAACGTGCTAAGAACTATTTACCAATTATTATTTTACTAGTGATTATTGCTTTACTAGCCTATGGTATTATTAAAGGAACAGAACCAACAGAAATTATTGAAATTGAACCTGAATTATCTATCGAAGAAATGCTTCAGAGTACGCAGCAAAAACAAGTTGTTGAAGAAATTGATTACGAAGAACAGTCAGAAATTAAAAAACAAATTGATAAATTTGTGGATGAAAAACCAGAAGCCGTTGCACAATTGCTCAGGAATTGGTTAAGTGAAGAATGGGAGTGAAATTAAATGGCAGCCGTTAAAGATGGAGTCGATGGTAGAGAAAAAGCAGCAATGCTATTAATTGCACTGGGTCCTGAGAAATCGGCTCAAGTATTTAAGCATTTAAAAGAAGAGGAAATTGAGCAACTTACTTTAGAAATTGCTAATATTCGAACAGTATCCCCTCAGATGAAAGAAATGGTCCTAGAGGAATTCTATCAGCTTTCCTTGGCTCAGCAGTACATTACTGAAGGAGGAATATCTTACGCAAAGCAAATTTTAGAAAAGGCATTAGGAAGTGATAAGGCACTGGATGTTATTCATCGACTTACTGCTTCTTTACAAGTGAGACCTTTTGATTTTGTTAGAAGAACAGATGCCAGTCAACTTTTAAACTTTATCCAGTATGAACATCCTCAAACGATTGCTTTGATTCTTTCCTATTTAAAGCCTGCCCAGTCTTCTATGGTAATAGCTGCACTGCCTTTAGAAAAACAAGCAGAAGTAGCAAAGAGAATTGCACAAATGGATCGAACATCACCAGATATTATTAAAGAGGTGGAAAGGGTTTTGGAGAAAAAAATCTCATCCTTAGTTACTCAAGATTATACTGCTGTAGGTGGTGTAGATGCCATTGTAGAAATTTTAAACTCAGTAGATCGTGGTACAGAGAAACATATTATAGAAACCTTAGAAATTGAAGATGTAGAATTGGCAGAAGAAATCAAAAAGAAAATGTTTGTATTTGAAGATATTATTGGACTTGATAGCCGGGCTGTTCAAAGAATCTTACGTGAAGTGGATAATAATGATTTAGCTATTGCACTTAAAGGAGCTAACGAAGAAGTGCAAAATCTTATTTTCGCAAACCTATCTAAACGCCTCGTAACCATGATTAAAGAAGATATGGAGTTCATGGGTCCTGTACGTTTACGTGATGTTGAAGAAGTACAACAAAAAATTGTTAACATCATTCGTAAATTAGAAGATGCAGGAGAGATTGTTATCTCTAGAGGTGGAGGTGACGAGATTATTGTCTAAAATTATTAAAGCGCCTTATGTGCAGGTACAAGAAACAAAACTCATAGGAGCTATGGCAATAGATCAAGAAAATTCTGTCAATAGACAAGTAGAAAGTATTGATATAGAAAAACAAGAAGTTAAAGAAAAACGAAAACAAATTCTACAAGCTGCAAAGGAAGAAGCTGATGCCATTATTCGAGAGGCTAAGATGCAAAAAGAACAAATACTTCTCCGAGTAGAAGAAGAAAAACAAAAAGCATTTCAAGATGCTTTTATGAAAGGCCAGCAAGAAGGACAGGAGCAAGGATATCAAGAGGGCTATATGCAGGGGAAGAAAGAGGCTAATCATTTTATTAAAGAAGCAGAACAAATACGGATATCTGCTCAACAAGAAAAAGAACAAATTTTACAAGAAATTGAACCACAAGCCCTTGAGTTAATCGTTAATATCCTAGAGAAAATGGTTGGTAGTTTGATCAAATTTCAACCAGAGACAATTTTATATTTAATCCAAAAAGGATTAAAAGAAGTTTCTTTTAAAGATACGATTTCGCTCTATATATCAGAAAAAGATTATGAGTATGTTATGGATCATCAAACAGAACTTTTTCAATTAATAGGCGAAGAAGGAGCTTTAGAAATTTTAAAAGAACCTTCTTTAGAAATGGGAGATTGTATCATAGAAACTCCTGTAGGCAATATAGATAGTGGTCTTGGGCATCAGCTACAAGAAGTAAAAAAAGAATTATATTTACTATTTGCTCAAGAAGATGCGCAAATACAATAGAATGGAAGTAGTGTGAAATGCTTAGCAAATATACATCCGTCTTAGCAAAAAATTATATTAAACAAATTGGCCGTGTTGCAGCAGTTATTGGTTTAACCATTGAATCCATTGGGCCACCTGCTAGCGTGGGGGATTTATGCAAAATTTACTCACTAAAAACACAAGAAGAAGTATATGCTCAGGTAGTTGGTTTTAAAGATCATCGGATGCTTTTAATGCCGCTAGGAAATATGGAAGGAATAGGACCTGGTAGTCTAGTTGAAAATACAGGGGTTGGATTGACTGTTCCTGTGGGAGAACAGTTGCTAGGCCGGGTTTTAGATGGCTTAGGTAATCCTATAGATGGAAAAGAAAAAATAGGTCAATGTAAACAATATCCATTAGAAAATACTCCACCTGATCCTTTAATGAGAAATCGTATTCAAGAACCTTTGCCTTTAGGGGTGAAAGCAATTGATGGATTACTTACTGTAGGAAAAGGACAAAGGATGGGTATTTTTGCCGGTAGTGGAGTAGGGAAAAGTACTCTTTTAGGCATGATGGCAAGAAACACACAAGCTGATGTGAATGTTATTGCACTTATTGGGGAACGAGGAAGAGAAGTGCGAGAGTTTCTGGAAAAAGACTTAGGAGAAGAGGGGCTTAGACGTTCGGTCCTTGTAGTAGCTACTTCAGATCAGCCTGCCTTGATCCGTTTAATGGCTGCTCAAACAGCTACAGCTATTGCAGAATATTTTAGAGATCAAGGCAATGATGTTCTATTGATGATGGATTCTTTAACTAGATTTGCCATGGCCCAACGAGAAATTGGTTTAGCTATAGGGGAGCCGCCTGTTACTAGAGGTTACACTCCTTCTGTTTATGCAGTGATGCCTAAACTTCTAGAGCGAGCAGGTCATTCGGAAGTAGGATCTATTACTGGTTTATATACAGTTTTAGTAGACGGTGATGATATGAATGAGCCTGTTGCAGATACTGCCAGAGGAATTTTAGATGGACATATTGTCTTATCAAGAAAATTAGCTAATAAAAATCACTACCCAGCTATTGCAGTACTAGAATCTGTTTCAAGGGTTATGGGTGATGTAATTGATCTACAGCATCAAAAAAATGCATTTATGATGAAAAAACTATTAGCTACTTATACAGAGGCAGAAGACTTAATTAATATTGGGGCTTATGTGACAGGTAGTAACCCAGATATTGACGAGGCAATCTTAAAAATGCCGGCCATTAATCAATTTCTCACTCAGGATATATCTGATGATATTCAAATGCTCGATGTGATTCAAGAATTAGCAGAAATTACAGATGGAAAAGAAATGTAGGAAGTGGCATTTATGAAATTTAAATTTTCCTTAGAAAGTTTATTACGATTGCGTCTTCAATTAGAAGAACAAAAAGAAATAGAATATGGACAAATACTGCAAAAATTACAAGAAGCAAAAGAAAGACTACACCATATAGAGGAAGAACAAAAAAAAAGCTTTGAACATTGGCGAGAAAAAGTAGAAAGACAAGGAACTGTTTCCCTATGGAAGGAATATCAACCCTATTTACAAAAGGTAAAGAGGGAGCTAGAGGAAAGCCAAAGATGTTGTTCCAAATTAGAAATAGAAGTTGAAAATAAACGCCAAGATCTACTAGAGGCAGTAAGGCAACGAAAGACGATAGAATCATTGAAAGAAAAAGATTTTGAAGCTTTTCAAAAAGAAGTACAACGTCAGGAACAAAAAGTGGTAGATGAACTTGTTACTTTTCAATATTATAATCGCCAGATATGATGAGGTGATCGAATGCCAGATTTAACAAAAGATATAGAGATTCAAGAAGTAGGAGAAGAGCAAGAAGGAAAAAAACGCAAAAAAGGAAAATGGATTTTTTTTCTTATTATACTTATTATTACTGGGCTGCTTTTTGTTATGATGTATTTTGACATTGCAAAGATACGATCACAACATACCTCTAAGCTAATCAGTAAAATCCCAATTATAAAAAATCTTGTGATGACTTCAGATGAAGGAAAAAACCGAGTGGAAACAGAAAAAAAGCAATTAGAAGAAGAGATCATAAGAATTCAGCAAGAATATAAAGAGTTACAAGATCGAAATCAAGAAGCAGAAAAAGAAATCAAGAGACTGAAAGAAATAGAATCATTACAAATAGCTTTCGAAAAAGAAAAAGAAGAATTTGCCTTACTGATATTGTCTCAAGATACTTTTGATCCCGTAGCTTACCAAACTATTTATGAAAAATTGAACCCAGGCACAGCAGAAATTGTATATCGAGGAGCCATTGAGAAAACAGAGTCTACCAAAAAAATAAAACAATATGTGGCGACTTTTGAAGAGATGGATGAATCAAATGCAGCTGTCATATTAGAAGAACTGGGACAAACTGATATTGAGCTGGTTGTTTTAATACTTCAACATATAGATGTAGAACAACGAGCCCGCGTTTTAGGTGAGATGAAGCCTGTAACAGCGGCAGCCATTGCTAAGCTAATGGCACCATAATATATGAAGAAAGGAGGAGAAAAAATGAGTGGATTGACTTCAGAATTACAATTGATTTCACATGCACCAGTGAAAATGAATGTAGGAGCAAGAAAAACAGATCACCAGAAATATGGATTTGATTCCATTTTGCAACAGGCAAAACAAAAAGAGGATCTTCCTACATCCTCAGTAGAAAATAAGCTAAATAAAATTCATAATCATGCAAAAAAGACATCTTCTGAGACATTAAAGTCTAAAATTCAAGGAACTACTGAATCAACAAAAGTAAAAGAGACGGATTTAGGAGTAGAGAAAGATGGAGATATAAGCACAAGGGAAAAGCAGTTACTAGAAAAAATAGAAAAATTATTGGAAGACAAAGAACTTATAGAGCCAGATGAGCTAGAAAAATTACTTGGTTGTTCCCTAGAGCAATGGTTACGACAAATGGAACAAACAATTTGGGATCTTATGCAGCCTGCTCAGTTTCAACAATTTCTTCAACAAATTTTAAATATTCAAGATCCTATGGAACTTTTATTTAATGAAAAAGCCATCCAAGTTCTAAAAGAAGTAGAAACTGACTTGATACCTTTGTTTGCTCAAGGGCTAAGTGTAGAGCAAAAAGAAACAATGGCTGATACTAAGGTAATGGAGAGCCTTCCTGTATCTTTATTATCTGTAGAAGAAAGTGGGGTAGAAGAGCTGATAGAAAATAATGGCAGCCAAGAACAGCACTTCGAAATCCAAAACAAAACAATTGACTCAGATGAAAGTGTATTCTCTGAAAAAAGTAATGTAACACCAAACTTTACTTCATTACAAACAGAAAGATCTCAGGTAGAAGAAACTTTACCACATGTTATTATGGAGGGAGCTCAACAGAGTATAGCAAATTCAATATCATTAGGCAGAGAGCAAGAGACACAAGTTTCTGACGATACAATGACTTCAATCAATGCACAAAGAGTTGATGCAGACGAGTTAATACAGCAAATTACCACTCATATGAAAATCCATATGAAACCCGATGTATCAGAA
>JAAZLH010000240.1 GCA_012799415.1 Candidatus Epulonipiscium sp.
CCCAATGCACTGGTGGCAGATGAGTTAGAAGGGATGCCAAAATCATGGAATGAGGGTGATAATCTTTCACGCCAATTAGCAAAAGAACATGTACTAAATTACTTTGCTGCCGTTTCAGGTGTTGATGAGCAAGTGGGACGTGTGTTAGATGCATTAGAAAGAAGCGGGCTCGAAGAAGATACGATCGTTATCTTTACTTCCGATCATGGTGAACTGATGGGAAGTCATCTGAAGATGCACAAAAGTCTGTGGTATGATGAATGTTTTAAAGTCCCTTTTATCATTCGATATCCCAAAAAAATTGATCCAGGCACAAAAGAATTTTTCCTCAATCCACCTGATATTATGCCTACGTTACTCGAAATGTTAGGGTTAGAAGATCAATTGCCGAGTGATGTAGAAGGAGAAAGTCGGGCCAAATTTATTTTTACAGACGATACACCTGAAATCGATGAAGGTTATTTTATCAATCCAGGATTTAACGGAAGAGGTGTACGAAACAAACGGTATTGTTTTGTTACGATTCGCAATCAGCATGATGATGAAACGTACATTCTTTTTGATATGAAGAATGATCCATATCAAATGAAGAATGTAGCCAAAGAGTATCCAGAAGTCGTGAAAGAAATGCGTGAGCGTTTAGAGGATTGGTTAGTGAGGACAAATGACATATGGGTTCGTAGATAACAGGTTATAGGAGGAATCATATGAAAAATTTTCCGTTGTTACAAAATATAAATGCAGTGATTGATGAAATTATTCTATACCGTTATGACAGCACTGTTTTACGTCATTTTAGTTTTGGCACGTGGAGAAGCAGGCAACATGCCTTTATTAAAATTTCTGCCCAGGGACATCATGGATGGGGAGAGAATGTAATTTCTGTTAACCAAGAAGGAGTAGATTTACAACGATGGGGAAGTAATTTTCAAGATTTAAAAGGAATGACGGTTTCTGATGCCATTGCCTATATTAGAACAAGATTAACAGATTGGGGAGATCGCCGTTGTGAAATGGGAGAAATGGCGTTAATAGATCTTGCAGGTAAAATTCAAGGGAAAGCGGCTTTAGAATTATTAGGGTTGGAGACAAAGGCATGGATTCCAGGAGTGTATGTAATATTAGAAGATCAACCTGAGCGGGCAAGAGAGTTAACAAAACAGGCCTTTGAACAAAGATTGACCTCCCATGTAAAACTTAAATTATTTGGAGATTTGGACCTTGATTTAAGCTTACTAAAAGTCCTTCGAGAAGAATTAGGTTCCAAGACATATCTAATAGGGGATGTAAATTGTGGATATAGGATGGAGCTTTCCAATGATCCACTGGATGAAGTGGCAAAAGCAATGATGCAGTTATATCAAGGGGGTTTAGATGCATGTGAAGATCCGGCTATGCTGACGAATCAACAGTGGGTGGATTTACAAACTAAAGTAGATCCTTTGGCCCTAATTCCAGACTATGCCATGCGGCCAGCATCCATTACAATGAGAACAATTTTGCCTGGAATGGGGCAAATCTATAATATTCATCCTGGTTGTACTGGTTCTATTTTAGATACTATTCGGTTAGGGAAGAAGATAAAAGAAATAGGTGGGCAATTAATGATAGGAGATGATAGCCTTTTAGGGCCTGGTTGTACAGGGTGGCAACAAATAGGCATCGGATTAAATGCCGATTGGGTAGAAGCTTTAGAGAAACCCGGCGAATCAGATGGTTTTTTACATTCAGTTCAGCAACAAGCAACGATACGTCCTATAGATAGCCGTATTATGATAGATAAAAAATTGCCTGGGTTTGGATTAGAGATTGATGAGACCCTATTAAAGAATGTTTGTGTTTGTACAGTAAAGCTATAAAAGAATCCCCTCTCTTTCAATAGAGAGGGGATTCTTTTATATTGAACTAGGCAAATATGCCTTGCTTAAAAAAACTAAACATATCCATTTAACTTGTAGAAATCCATTTTTTCACCTTTCTTATTAAATAGCAGAATAGATATATAAAAATAAATGATATATCAAATATATGATTGACTAATTTGATATATCATTATATGATGGGACTATATTATACAATTAATGAAGAGAGGGGAAAAAGCATGAGACAGGACATTCCGGTATCAATGGAAAAATTGATTCAGCAGGTAGCCGAAACAGTAGGAGAAGATAGCAAATTATTGGCCATGTTTAAAAATTGTTTCACCAATACTCTAAATACAACAGTTAAGCGGATGGAGGATAAGACTACATATGTAATTACCGGTGATATACCAGCTATGTGGCTTCGTGATTCTACAGCCCAATTACGTCCCTATTTATTATTAGCAGAAGAAGATAAAGAAATAGGAGATATTATAGAGGGATTAGTACGTAAGCAGTTTCAATATATTTTAATCGATCCTTATGCCAATGCTTTTAATAAGGGGCCCAATGGGAATGGGCATCAAAATGATATCACGGCCATGAGCCCTTGGATCTGGGAAAGAAAATATGAAATAGATTCCCTTTGTTATCCTCTTCAGTTAAGTTATTTACTTTGGAAAAACACAGGACGAACCAGTCATTTTGATCAAGAATTTATAAAAGTGGCACATACCATTATTGATTTGTGGAAAGTAGAGCAAGATCATGAAAACAATTCACCTTATTTATTTGAAAGAAAAGATTGTCGTCCTATGGATACGTTAACACGGGGCGGGAAGGGTCCTCTTGTTGTGCCAACAGGAATGACATGGTCAGCTTTTCGACCTAGTGATGATGCCTGTACCTATGGTTATCTTGTGCCAGCCAATATGTTTGCTGTTGTCGTCCTTAGATATGTAACGGAAATTGCAACGGATATACTGGGAGATCAAGAATTAGCTGAAAAATCCAGTAACCTAGCCAAGGAGATCCATGAAGGAATTCAAAAATATGCAATTGTTGACCATCCTAAATTTGGGCAGGTTTATGTCTATGAAACAGATGGGCAGGGAAATTATAATTTTATGGATGATGCTAATGTGCCTAGCCTACTTTCAAGCCCATATTTAGGTTATGTTCAAGAAGATGATGAAGTATATCAAAATACAAGACGTTTGTTACTAAGTGAAGAAAACCCCTTTTTCTATAAAGGGAAGTTTGCAGAAGGGATTGGAAGCCCTCATACCCCGCCACGTTATATTTGGCACATTGCCTTAGCCATTCAAGGATTGACTTGTGCAGACCCTAATTATAAAAAGGAAATATTAGATATCATGCAAAAAACAGATGGTGGAACCAACTTGATGCATGAAGGATTTCATGTAGATGATCCTACACGTTTTACAAGGGATTGGTTTTCTTGGGCCAATGCCATGTTTAGTGAGCTAGTACTAGATTCTTGTGGCTTACAAGTAAAGAGATAGGTATATATTGATAAACCAGGAAGAAGGAGAGTGAAGGAATGTTTTTAACAAAAAATAAACTGGCAGCTCGGATCCGAGAAATAGAATCTTATCGTTATCGTGATATGCAGCCTCTTTCTTATTTTTATTGTAAAGAAGATTTACAGGGGCAACTTAATCCTCCTATACCTAGTAGGAAAGAAGAATGGGGCAAGATACAGATAGGTGATAGGTGGACAGGTAGAGATTTATATTTATGGTTACACAAAAAGATTGCAATTCCTCAGGCATGGACTGGTAAAAAAGTAGTGGGTATTTTTGATTTTGGAAATACAGGGGGTGGCAATAATTCAGGATTTGAATCCTTATTATATATAAATGGCATTCCTTTTCAAGGTGTAGATGCCAACCATAAAGAAGTTTTTTTCCTAGATGAATGGATAGGCCAAACCATTGATTTGACTTTTCGACTTTGGTCTGGGCTTGAAGGGGGAGGGGTGAGGAGAGAGCAGGAACACCGAATTCAGCGAGGGGACGTAGCATGGTTAGATGAGGTAGTAGATGATTTCTATTATACATCTCGGGTCGTATTAGAAACCATTGATGTCTTACCTGAATTTGCTCCGGAAAGGGTCATTTTACAAAAAACATTAAATAGTAGTGTGGCAATGATTGACTGGGCTTATCCAGGATCTGATAATTTTTATCAATCTCTTTATCGGGCTCAATCCTATTTGAATAAAGAAATTAACAAATTGGAAAAAAATCCTCAGGTTCATGTGACCTGTATTGGACATACCCATATTGATGTAGCTTGGTTATGGAGATTACGACATACAAGAGAAAAATCGGCACGTTCTTTTTCCACTGTACTACGTCTTATGGAACAATATCCTGAGTATATTTTTCTTCAAGGTCAACCTCAATTATATGAATATATCAAAACAGATTATCCGGAAATTTATAAGCAGATAAAGAAAATGATTGCTGAGGGACAATGGGAAGTAGATGGAGGTATGTGGGTCGAAGCAGATACTAACTTGATATCTGGAGAGTCTTTAGTCCGACAAATCTTAATAGGCAGTCGTTTTATTGAAGAAGAATTTGGAAAAAAAGTAGAGTACTTATGGCTACCTGATGTTTTTGGCTACTCTTGGGCCTTGCCACAAATTCTTGAAAAATCGGGCATTCCTATGTTTATGACAACAAAAATTAGCTGGAATCAATATAATCGTATGCCACATGATACTTTTCGCTGGCGAGGCATTAATGGGAGCGAAGTTTTGACTCATTTTATTACAACACCAGAGCCTTGGAGTGCACCGGGTTCTTGGTTTTATACTTATAATGGACAACTGACTCCTAAGACTGTGCAAGGTACGTGGGAAGCTTATCAAAATAAGGAAATAACCAATGAATTACTTATTTCTTATGGATATGGAGACGGTGGTGGTGGCGTAAATCGCCAGATGTTAGAATATCGTCGTCGTATTGATAAGATGCCAGGCTTACCTAGCTTAAAACCAGGGAAAGCAGGAGAGTTCTTTAAAAATCTTCAAGATAAAGTAAAAGGAACTGAAGAATATGTTCATACTTGGGATGGAGAGTTATATCTTGAGTATCATCGAGGGACTTATACGAGTCAAGCTTATAATAAAAAAATGAACCGAAAATTAGAGTTATTATATCGTGAAACAGAATGGCTCACTGCTATGAAAGGAATTTTACAAGAGGATCTTACTAGCATTCCACAAGATAAGCTAACAGAAGGATGGAAAATCATTTTAAGAAATCAATTTCATGATATTATTCCTGGTTCTTCCATTCGGGAAGTATATGAAGATTGTGTGGTAGAGTACGAGGAAGCCAAAGAAATTGCAGAAAATATAAAAGAAGAGACATTAAGCTATTTTATAGAAGAAAAAGAAAATAGTTGGACCATTATCAATAATAGCAACTGGATTCGTACAGAGTGCATAAAGATAGATGTGGATAAGGAAGGACAATGGGTTAACGGAGAGGGTAAAAAGCTAGTGGCGCAAAAAGAAGAAAAACAATGGGTAGTAGAGGTAAAAGATGTGCCTGCTATGGGTTTTCAAAGGATTTATTTTGAGCCTGAGGCTAAAAATGAGGTTCAAGAAATCATTGAAACTCAGGACAAAGAGCCTACATTTTACATTCGTCTTCCTAAAATAGAAACACCTTTTTATATTTTGCAATTAAATGAATATGGCCAACTGATTTCTATTTATGATAAAAAAGCTCACAGAGAGGTTATTCCTAAAGGAGAAAGGGCCAACGTACTACAGGTTTTTGAAGATAAACCATTAGCCCATGATGCTTGGGATATTGATCTTTTTTATCAAGAAAAGATGAGAGAAATTACAGAGTTAGAAAGTATGAAAGTAATACATCAAGGATCAGTACAGGCAACCATTCGTATGAAGTGGAAATATATGAAATCCACAGTAGAACAAGAATTAATTTTATATGGGAAAAATGCTAGGATCGATTTTAAAACAAAAGTAGACTGGTATCAAAAGCATCAATTATTAAAGGTGGCCTTTCCGGTAGATATTAGATCTACCTATGCTACCTATGATATCCAATATGGCAATGTACAGCGACCTACTCATTGGAATACAAGCTGGGATTGGGCACGGTTTGAATCTGTTGCCCATCAATGGGTGGATTTGTCTGAGAGAAATTATGGTGTGAGCTTGCTAAATGATTGCAAATACGGTCATGATATTAAAGATAATATCATGCGCTTATCTTTAATTAAAGCAGCTACTCATCCGGATACGGAGCAGGATATGGGTGAGCATGAATTTACCTATGCATTGTTACCTCATGAAGGGGATTGGGTAAGGGGTGAAACCGTACAAGAAGCCTGGTCCTTAAATCAACCCCTTGTAGCTAGGAAAGGGAAATTGAAAGAGAAAGAAGAACTTTCTTTGATTCAAATGGACAATCCCAATGTCATGATTGATGCAGTGAAAAGATCAGAAGATGGAAGTGGGCTCATATTACGGATTCATGAATATACAGGAGGAAGACAAGAAGTCACCATTCGTACTAAGTTTCAAATAGATCATTGGCAAGAATGTAGCTTGATGGAAAAGCCCATAGGGCAATTACAAGAAGCAAAAGATATTCAAGTACAACTGAAGCCATATGAGATCAAAACGTTTTTATTAATAAGAAAGGAAATATAAAATGAAAAAAGCATATATTATTTCCCATAGCCATTGGGATCGGGAGTGGTATTTACCCTATGAAAAGCATCATATGCTTTTTATAGAATTGATGGATACCCTCATTGATACGTTGAATAAGGATCCAGAATATAAGAGTTTTCATTTGGATGGACAAACCATATTATTAGATGATTATTTACAGGTTCGGCCAGAAAAAAAGGAAGAGCTAGGTCGGCTTATTCAAGAAGGTAAAATAGTTATTGGGCCCTGGTATGTTTTACAAGATGAGTTTTTGACCAGTAGTGAAGCTAATCTTAGAAACCTACAAGTGGGACATGAAGATGCAAAAGAATATGGACAAATATCTAAATTAGGCTATTTTCCAGATTCTTTTGGAAATATGGGACAGGCACCTCAAATCTTAAAGCAGGCAAAAATTGATACTGCGGTTTTTGGCCGCGGTGTCAAGCCTACAGGTTTTAACAATGAAGTAAGGGAAAGTGAGAATTTCGAATCTCCTTATTCAGAGATGTATTGGGAGTCACCAGATGGATCTAGGGTACTAGGCATTCTTTTTGCTAACTGGTATTCTAATGGAAATGAAATCCCCGTAGACCCAGAAGAGGCAAAGTTATTTTGGGAGCAAAAGCTACAGGATGCAAAGCGATATGCTTCAACAAATCATTTACTGTATATGAATGGTTGTGACCATCAACCAGTGCAAACAGATTTATCTCTTGCCCTCTCTACAGCGAGAGAATTATATCCAGATATGGAGTTTATCCATGGAACTTTTGAGAAATATATTCAGTCACTGAAAGAAGATTTGCCTTTAGATTTAGCAGTGGTTAGGGGAGAGCTACGTAGTCAGAATACAGATGGTTGGTTTACTTTAGCCAATACGGCATCGACTCGTATCTATCTAAAGCAAATGAATCAAAGAACCCAGACTCTTTTTGAAAAGATAGCAGAACCTTTAGCTGCCATGGCTCATTATCATGGCAAAGCATATCCACATCATATATTTTTATATGGCTGGAAAACATTGATGCAGAATCATCCCCATGATAGCATTTGTGGATGTAGCATAGACCAAGTACACAGAGAAATGGTGACAAGATTTGAAAAGGCTACGGATGTAGGCCAATATATCGTAGAGGAAAGCATGAATTATTTAGGATCTAAAATAGATACTTCTATATTTAAAAAAGGAGAAGAATGGGTTTTTCCTTTTGTTGTAGTGAATTCTACAGGGTGGAAACGAAGCGGTGTTGTTACGGTGGAGCTAAAAATAGTAAAAAAATACTTTAAAGACGGGCCTATTGGAAAAAGTTATAGAGAGCTTAGGGGCATGGAATTTCCTGAGTTTCAAGTTATTGATAGCCAAGGAAATGTAGTGACTGCTACCATAGAGCCCCAAGCTGTTGAATTTGATTATGAACTACCGAAAGACAAGTTTAGACAGCCTTATTTATGTAAAAAGGTTATAGTCACCATGCCTGTTAAAGAGATTCCTTCCTTTGGATGGGAAACCTATGCCTTAATTCGAGGAGAAAATAAGAACGAAAGAAAAACTTCTTTATTCACAAGTTCACGCAGTATAGAAAACGAATTTTTTATAGTGGAAGTCAAGGAGGATGGATCTCTTACTGTCACAGATAAACAAACAGAATCTATCTTTACGGATCTATGTATCTATGAAGATACAGGAGATATTGGAAATGAATATATTTATAGTCAACCTAAAAATGACATTCCTTTTACGACAAAAAATAGTCAAGCAGAGATTCTAGTCAAAGAAGATACAGCCTATCGGGCCATACTAGAAATTAAGCATAGGATTACTATCCCAGCTCAGGCAGATGAGCGGTTGGACGAGGAAATTCAGTCTCTAGTAGGATTTTACAATAGAAAAGCAGAACGGAGTCAAGAGTTGATTCCTTTAGAATTAACCACGTTGGTTACTGTTGAAAAGGAAGGCAGAGGAATTAAGGTACAAACGAGCTTTACAAATAACGCCAAAGATCATCGGCTTCGTGTTTTATTCCCTACGGATATAGAGACCCCCTTCCATTATGCAGATTCTATTTTTGAAGTGGCACAAAGGGATAATGTACCAAGTGAACAATGGGAAAACCCTTGTAATGCTCAGCATCAGCAAGCCTTTATTAATATACATGATGAAAAACGAGGAATTACCATTGCTAATAAGGGTTTAAATGAATATGAAGTTTTACGAGATGAGAGGAATACTGTGGCCATTACTTTACTACGAGGGGTCCGAGAATTAGGAGATTGGGGTGTATTTTTAACACCAGAAGCTCAATGTTTAGGTGATCATGTTGTAGAATTTGAGATTATTCCCCATGGAGCAGGATCTTGCTTACATGATTCTTATGTAGAAGCTTATCAATATCAAATTCCATGGACCATAAAACAACTAGAGATTCAATCTGGAGACTTAACTCCTTCTTATTCTTTCTTATCTTTTACAGGAGAAGGAGTAGCTCATTCAGCTTTAAAGGTAGCTAAGGAAAGCAATGATATAATATCAAGATGGTATAACTTGTCTTTAGAAGAGAAAAGTATAAGTATCAAAGGCCCTTTTTCTTTATATCGATCCACTGTTTTAGAAGAAAAGACAGAAGATGAAGTAGAAAAAGAGATTTCTTTAGGAGCAGCAGAAATTGTTACTTTGGGGCTAAAGAAGGTGTAAAGAAAACAAGAAAAATGTTATGATAGATCATATTATAACAGAAGATTGTTTTGGATCTTTAGAAGGAAGGAAATGAATTTGAAGAAACAACCTTTATATGTACAAATTTATCAATATTTAAAAGAAAAGATTATACGAGGAGAATGGGAGCCTCATATGCAACTACCTACAGAGTTAGAGTTAGCAGAGCAGTTTGAGGTTAGTCGTATTACATCTAAAAGGGCCTTAATGGAATTAGAAAATGAAAACTTAATTTATCGCCGTCAGGGTAGTGGTAGTTTTGTTAAAGAAATGGGGCAGAATCAACAGCTAGAGAACAGAAATCAAGGAGAAAAAATTATCTCTATGATACTCCCTTTCGATGGTTCAGCAGGACTTATGGGATATGTTCATGGGGCTATTGAATATACTACAGCCAAAGGATATACATTACAGATTCATACAACAAAAGAATCACCGGATGTAGAGCGTTCTTTACTTATAGAAATACCACAAAAAGGGGTGCAAGGGATCATTATTTATCCTAAAGAAGATAATAAAAACCTGGATATATTATATGATTTATATTTAGAAGAATATCCTATTATAGCCATTGATAAATATTTCGACAGTGTCCCCCTCTGTAGTATCTACTCAGATAACTTTGAGGGGGGATACCTAGGGACGGAATATTTAATTCAGAAAGGGCATGAAAAAATTGCTTTTGTATCCAGTATTACCATTGAAAATACAAGCTCTCTTCGAAATCGATACTTTGGATATTGTAAAGCATTGAAGGATTATCAAATTCATTTAGATAAAGAGATGGCGATTTTTAAACCAGAACAAAATAATGGGAAAATGGATTATGAAAAAATTATAAAAACTTTACTTACTCAAGGGGCAACAGCAATTCAAGCAGAAAACGACTATGTAGCTGTAGATTTGTTGAAAGCTTGCCTTGAACTTGGAGTTGCTGTGCCAGAGCAAGTTTCTATTATTGGATTTGATAATTTGGAGTTTACGGCCTATGTCGAAGTACCCTTGACAACCATAGAACAGGATTTTTTTGGATTTGGGCAAAAGGCAGCCCAAAGGTTGATTACATGGATAGAAACAGGGAAATCCCCGAAAGTAAAAGAAGTGTTGCCTGTAAACCTTATTGAAAGACAATCTGTTTTTGACCTCAAAAAGACACCATAAATTTTTAGCAAATTACGAATCATAAATTTATGGTGCTTCTAGAGTTTTATAGTTTAGAATTTTCTTTGATAAAGTTTATCAATGTATCGAGATGTGTGAAAGCAAGACAAGTTACTGTGTCAGCGCCACCATAATAGATAGCTATACGGCCTGTATCAGCATCAGTTAAGGCTGCGCAGGGAAAGACAACATTGGGAACATCACCAACACATTCATAAAGCTTTTGGGGAGAGAGGATATAAGGTTCTGTCCGAGCCATGACCTTCCAAGGCTCATCTAGATCTAACAAAGCTGCTCCGATACTATAGACAAAGCCATTGCAAGAAGTAAGTACACCATGATAAATTAAGAGCCATCCTTCTGTAGTTTCAATAGGAATGGGACCTGCACCTATTTTGGTATTTTGCCACCAGCCACGAGGAGCCATGACATGACGATGATGCCCCCAATACTCCATATCAGGGCTCTGGCTATAAAAGATGTCACCAAAAGCAGTATGGCCTGTATCGCTAGGACGACTTAACATAGCATATTGACCGTTAATTTTTCTTGGAAATAGAACCCCGTTTCGATTGTAAGGAAGAAAAGCATTTTCTAGCTGATGAAATGTTTGGAAATCATAAGTGTAGGCTACTCCGATGGTAGGACCATGATATCCATTACACCAAGTTACATAGTATCGATCTTCAATCCAGCAGACACGTGGATCATAACCATATTCAAATTGTCCAATTTCAGAGTTCGTAGATAAAAACTGAATGGGTTTTGGATCAATCTCCCAGTTGATTCCATCTTTGCTTTTACCGCTATGTAAGAGCATTTCTCTTCGTTTATCATCACAACGAAAGACTCCTGCAAAGCCATCTTTATAGGGTACCACAGCACTATTGAAAATACTATTAGAAGTAGGAATTAGATTTCTTGGAATAATCGGATTTTGAGCAGATCTCCATACAGGTTCTTGACAATGTTCAGAGCGGTCTTCCCATGGAATATTAGGTAAAGAAGGTCCTATGATTTTATATTTTTGCATTGTTCACACTCCTTTATTTTAGGAATTCAGTAAGAAGGTATCTATCCTTTTGGTTAAATCTACAGCAAGCTATATATCATACATGTAGTGAAGTTATTTTGTATAAGTAGCGAATTGAATTTTGTTCTTTAAAATTTAACTCGCTACTTAAAAGGCGTACTAGTTATGATATACGTAGCCTGCTTAGTGCTAAGCTCTTCTTATTGTGTAGCTCTCCATGCATCAATTTGTCTTTGAATTTCTTCAATAACCTTATCAGATCCTGCTGCCTTAAATTTTTCTAAGGCTTTAGGTAAATATTCATCTGGATCTACAGAACCGGTAAATAAGGCTTTGGAATATTCTTCACTTACGTTTTGTATAGCGGCTAATTCTGTACGAATGGGTGTTAAATCAAGGTTAAAACCAAGAAGGGGTGAGAGGAAGCTACTATCGTTAAATTCTTGAAAAGCTTCCCATTTATCTTCGGGATCACCCTCATAAAGATGGGTAATAAATAAGTTTCCTAAAGAGAAAGTAGGCATATTATAGCCTTCGCTTGCAGCAGGTAAATCTTTTTGGCGACCATTTACTAACTCATAGTGAACACCTTCAATACCCGAGTCAACCATATTTCTTACATAAGGGTCTGTGTTTAATAATTCTAAAAACATCATAGCTCGTTCTGGATTATCAGAAGTAACAGAAATTGCTTGCATAGATCCAGTAGCAGAACTATTATTTACAAAAGGCTCGTGCATAGGTACAGAAACAATTTCATAGCCGGCAGAATTGCTCCATAGCAAATCTGCATAGGGTTGGGTATGTGCTTTATCTGCAAACCATTTTCCAGTAGTTACATAATCATTGTCGGAAGCTGTAGCTGCATCAACTCGAATGTATCCCGCTTCATAGTACTTACGCATGGTTGCAAGAGCTTGCCTGATTTCAGGTGTATCATAAGTATTGATTACTTTATAGTCGTTAGAATCTAGAGAAATAGCAAAAGGCAAGTTATCTGTAATAATAGCATCAAAAGGTAAGAAAGGTGTAAAATCAACGAGAGCTTGAATATCAGGTTCATTTTCTTTGATTACTTTAAGTAAGGGCTCAAGACTTTCTAAAGAATCTACGGTAGAAATATCTAGATTGTATTTATCTACATATTTTTTATTAAAGCGAAATACAGATTGCCAACCTAATTCTTTATTGGTAGGGACGGCATAAAGACCGCCATTAACTTCAGCCCCTTTAAAGAAACCAGGATGAAGAAGTTCTTTTGTCCCTTTGCCATAAGTATCCAGTAGCTCTGATAATTCAACAAAAGCTCCTTTGGTCGCATTACCAAGATAGTCATTGGCCCAAG
>JAAZLH010000241.1 GCA_012799415.1 Candidatus Epulonipiscium sp.
ATTAAATAATTTATCTTTTTCATTCGCCTTTTCCCCTTCAAAATGTGGATAAATCTTTATTTATATCTTGTAATACTAACCCATACTGCATACCTTTATTTTATAACATCTAACCTACAAAAGCACCTGTTTTCTTAAACCTTTATCCCAAAATATCCTAACAAAAAACATGGCTTACCCGAGATTCCTAATCCCTAATAAACCATGTTTCCTATTAGTACTTTATTTACTTCACTTCAGGCATTTGCAAAATGAAAGAAGTTTATTTGATTGAGACACTTATATAACTTCACTATAATTCTCTACGTCCCTCTAATGCCCGGGATAAAGTTACTTCATCTACGTATTCTAAATCTCCGCCTACAGGAACTCCATTTGCAATCCGTGTCACTTTGATACCTAATGGCTTTAATAATTTCCCTATATACATAGCGGTAGCTTCTCCTTCAATATTAGGGTTGGTAGCTAAAATCACTTCTTCTATGGGATCATTTTGAACCCGTTCTAGTAACTCTTTGATTTTTAAATCTGATGGTCCTATACCGATCATAGGAGAGATTGCTCCATGTAAAATATGATAAAGACCTTTATAGTGTTTGGTTTTTTCATAAGCCGCCATATCTCTAGGGTCTTCTACAACCATAATAGTATCCTTTGTTCGCTTTTCATTAGCGCAAATAGGACAAGGATCTGTATCTGTTAGTGTATAACATTTTGAGCAGTAACGTATATTTTCTTTGGCAGAAATAATGGCCCCTGCTAAACTTTTTGCTTGGCCTTCAGGCATCTGTAGAATATGAAAGGCAAGGCGCTGGGCTGTTTTTCTACCTACTCCTGGCAACATAGCCAGTTCTTCTATTAACTTTGTAATGGGATGACCATAGTAGTTCATCTGTTTTCTCTTCTCCTTAGAATAAACCTCCGGGTAAGTTTAAACCACCTGTCAGTTTAGACATTTCACTGTTGACCATTTCGTCTGCTTTTCTTAATGCTTCGTTAACAGCAGCCACCACTAAGTCTTCTAACATTTCTACATCGTCTTCATCCACGACTTCGGGGTCTATTTTGATTTTTACTAATTCTTTTTTACCAGATACAGTGGCTGTCACTGCACCACCGCCAACTGTTGCTTCGATTGTTTGCTGTTCTAGTTCTTCTTGCATTTGTTCCATTTGTTTTTGCATTTTTTGAGCCTGCTTTACTAAATTGTTCATATTCCCTGGCATTCCACCAGAAAATCCACCTCTTCTTGCCATATTGTAACTCCTCCTTTATTTTTTTATTCCTTTTTATATTTCTATGTTTACATGTAAACGTCCATACTCATATCGCTATCACTATTTTTCAACTCTTTTATTTTACCCTGTTCTCTGAAAAATGGCAAATGCTATTACAAATAAGATCTAGTCTTCCCATTGAACAGGCACACCTGCTTCACTCCACTGATCCACCATTTTTTGTATGGTAGGCGGTATCAATTGTCCCTCTTCTAACTCTTCTTCTTGAAAAGATCCATGAATGATTTGATATTCCCGTTGATATTCTTCTTTCACTATGGCCTGAATTGGAAACTCTTTCCCTACGGTTTTTTCTAATTCTTGTTGAAGCATATTTTTCCTTTTATCAATTTCCCCCATAATCACACTATTAGGACATATTAAATAATAGGTACTTCCCTCCAAATAACCAGCCTCTACATCTTGTAGCAAGCCACCCAAAGGGCCAGAAAACTTTAATTTCAAATCATTCCAGTGGCCTACAGCTTTTTTGACCTCTTCAGGCACTGCCTTAGGCTTAGGACGAGGCTTTGGAGCTAAGGGGGCGTGAACCTTGCTACTTGATTCCTTTGATGGAGTCGCCATAGGTGCTATCATCCCTTGTGCCAGTTTTTGTTCAAGTATTTCTATTCTTTCTAATAGGACATCATTATTTTGCTCCATCAAAGGCTGACATAATTTCATCAAGGCTACTTCTAATAATACTTTTTTTTGTGTTGCGTATTTCATTTCTGATTCTAGTTCCGAAAAAACACGAATATAACGCAATAATGTATTCCCTGAAATCTGTTTTCCTTGTTCCCTTAATCTTTCTATTTGTTCTTTAGAATGATTTAAAATCCCATCTGCTTCTTTCACAGCTTTAGTAATCAGTAAATTTCTAAAATGTTCTATTAATCCAAGTACAAATTGAGTTAGATCCCGTCCTTGCATTTGAATGTCCTGAATCAGTTCCATACATTTTTGTGTATCTTGCTGATTAAGGGCCTTTGTCATATCATAGTAAACTTGAGTATCTACTGCTCCTACAACTTGAAAAACCTTTTCTATTGTAATTTCTTCTCCTAGATAAAAAGAGATACATTGATCTAGTATACTAAGGGCATCCCGCATAGAGCCATCTGCAATACCAGCAATATATGCAAGGGCCCTTTCCTCAATATTGATATTTTCTGCCTCCATATATGTATATAATTTTCGTGTCATTTCAGCAATAGAAATCCGCCTAAAATCAAATCGTTGACATCTAGAGAGGACAGTAGCGGGAATTTTTTGTGGATCCGTTGTAGCCAAAATAAAAATAATGTGAGGTGGCGGTTCTTCTAGTGTTTTTAAAAGGGCATTAAATGCAGATGTAGATAGCATATGGACCTCATCTATAATGTACACTTTATATCTACCTTTAGTGGGAGTATATTTGACTTCTTCCCGTATTTCTCGAATATTCTCTACTCCATTGTTAGAAGCAGCATCAATTTCGATCACATTCATCCCACCACCTTGCCCGAATTCTGTACATAATTCGCAAGTATTACAAGGTTCTCCTTCTATGACATTTTGGCAGTTTACCGTTTTAGCAAAAATTTTAGCCGTAGAGGTTTTACCCGTTCCCCTTGTTCCGCAAAATAAATAGGCATGAGCAATTCGGTTACTTTCAATTTGATTTTTTAAGGTTCGAACAATATGTTCTTGCCCAATGACATCATCAAAAGTTTTGGGACGCCATTTTCGATATAAAGCTGTATAAGACATGATTTCACCTCACTTGAATTCTATGTATTTAGGTTTCAGGTAAAAAAAAAATGGACTCTGCTGTCCATTTCTTATTTAAAATAATAAATCCGTGCATCTGTCGTCGACAATTCCTCCCAAGCGTTACCTTTACAGTTAACTCAAATCAGGCTTCCTTACGGCACACAAGAGATTTTGCTTAGTGCTGCTTCCTTCCAGACCTGACACGGTTCACAAATTCCTGTTGCGTAAGACCCAATTCTCATCGCCACTTATAAAGGGCAGACCTCATGAAGAAAGGCCTCGGACAGATATCACCCCTGCTATAGCGGGTTGCAGGTACAGGGTGCCGCTAACTCCCCGGCTGCACGGAAACTTTTTAACATGGTTGGGCAACATAAGCTGCAGTATTAGTATAATCGTTTTTCGTCTTTCTGTCAACCACCACTTCTTTCTAGCCTATTGACGAATACATAGATTAGACTCTATAATAACTCTAGGTTGGGGTCTTAATTTATCTACATCATTTTTCTATTATAAGGAGGATTTATTGTGTCTATTTTTTTACATATTCTTTTAAATAATATCATTCCTATTTTTACCCTTATTTCTCTTGGTTATGCATTAGGGCGTAAATTTGGTCTAGATATTTCAACCTTAAGTAAGATCAACTTCTATATTTATGTCCCTTTATTTGTCTTTGTCAGCTTATATACAACACCTATTCCTTTAGAAATGTTAAAAGTTCTAGTATTTGCAGTAGGTATCTTGGCACTTTCCTTGCTTCTTAGTAAGATCATTTCTCATTGGGCTGGTTTTGATCAACCGATGATGAATGCATTTACCAACTCTATTTCTTTTTATAACTCTGGAAATATTGGTGTTCCACTGATTACTTTGGTTTTTAGTAGTACCCCTTTTGTTGTCAATGGGAGTACACCTTATTTGGAATTGGCCCTAACAACCCAAATTATGGTTATGGTCATTCAAAATATTTCGACGAACACCTTGGGCTTTTTTAATGCTGGCCGTGCAACCTTACACTGGAAAGACTCCATTGGAAAAATTTTGGGTATGCCAACGATCTATGCTATGCCCTTAGCCCTTTTGCTTCGCTTTGTCCCTTATGATATGACCACCTTTCCCCTCTGGCCGGCCTTCACCTATGCAAAGGATGGCTTGGTATCCATTGCATTGATAACCTTAGGTGTCCAATTGTCTCGTACAAAGTTTGACTTTACACAAAAAAAGGTCTACCTATCTGTATTCACAAGACTCGTAGGGGGGCCCATCTTAGCTCTTGCACTTATTTATACTTTTGGTTTTACTGGAATTGTGGCCCAAACATTGATGATTTCATCTAGCGTACCTACTTCAGTAAATTCTGCCCTTATTGCCGTTGAATATGATAATTGCCCAGATTTTGCCTCACAGGCAGTTTTAATCTCTACTTTGTTAAGTGCTATTACCTTAACTGGGGTCATCTATACTGCTAGGCTCCTTTTCCCCATTTAAGAAACTGTTGGGTTTTCGTAACTCTTTAAAAAATTCTTTTAACATAGTACTCGCTTCTTCCTGTAGTACCCCACGAATAATTTCCGCTTGATGATTCAGCTTAGGTTCCTGCAAAATATTTAAAATAGAGCCACCACAACCAGCTTTTGGGTTCTTGGCACCTAAAATTACTTGGGGAATACGTGCCTGAATGATAGCTCCTGCACACATGGGGCAAGGCTCTAGAGTAATATAAATTTGACATTCTTCTAGTCTCCAATCCCCTATGTGTTGTGCAGCTTCATAAATAGCTTGAATCTCTGCATGGGCTAAAGGATTTTTCTTTGTATTCCGCTGGTTAAATCCTTGCCCAATAATTTCTCCTTTATATACAATTAAAGCACCAATAGGTACTTCTCCCTGTTCAAAAGCCTTCCTAGCCAATAGGATGGCTTTTTTCATGTATTTTTCATGTATCTTGATGTCTACATCTACGCTCATTTACTATACCTCTTTTCCCATTACTGCATATCTACATATATCTCCAGTATAAAACACCATTCTTTTTTTTTCAAATAGAGTTGACTTTTTTACTCTTCCTACATATAATAAACATATGAATGATTGCTCATATGTTTATTATATGAAAAATAAGTAGAAGTATTTACTCACATATATACCTATATGTATCTACATGAACTGAATTTTAAGGGGGTTTTATGAATGAACAAAAATACAAAAACAAACTTTTATTTAGATGGTTTGTCTTGCGCCCATTGCGCGGCTACTATTGAAGAAAAAGTAAATGAAATGCAAGGAATTAAAGAAGCCGCAGTAAACTTTGCTACTAGTACCCTTACCGTAGAATTTGATCTTAACAAGGATCAGGAATCTATTATTGGGGAAATGAAAAAGAAAATTGTCTCCATCGAACCAGAAGTTACAGTAAAAGATCCTAATAACCAAGAACTTCTTTCTTCCTCATCTGGATTTTGGCAGCATATGAACAAAGAACAATTGCTTGTTCTAGGTAGTGGCATTGCTGTCTTTGCCTTAGCTTTATGGAATCCTTTTTCTTTTATACCATCTTGGATTTTTTATCTTATTAGTTATTTTCTTATTGGTGGAGATATCGTCTTAAAAGCTTTTCGTAATCTGCTTCGCGGAGAAATGTTTGATGAAAATTTCCTTATGACCATTGCTACTTTAGGAGCTTTCGCCATTCGTGAATTCCCTGAAGCTATTGCCGTTATGCTTTTTTATAAAGTAGGAGAATTTTTTCAAGATATGGCCGTTAATCATTCCCGAAAGTCCATTACAGATTTAATGGATATACGTCCTGATTTTGCTCGCCTAATCAAAGATCAAGTGACTACTACTGTGCCCCCTTCCGATGTACAAATTGGTGATCTGATTTTAGTACAACCAGGTGAAAAAATTCCTCTTGACGGGGTTGTAGTAAATGGTGAAGCCCATATCGATACTTCTGCATTAACAGGTGAGTCTTTGCCTCGAAAAATTCAACCTGGTGATCATATTTTAAGTGGCTGTCTCAACCAAAATGGAGTACTAGAAATCCAAGTAACAAAATTATTCGAGGAATCTACGGTATCTAAGATTTTAGAATTAGTACAAAATGCTGCAAGTAAAAAAGCAACTACAGAAAATTTTATTACTTCTTTCGCCCGCTATTATACTCCTGCCGTTGTTTTGACTGCCATTTTATTAGCGATCTTGCCTCCTTTATTTCTTCCAGATGCAATCTTTGCAGATTGGCTCTATAGGGCATTGGTCTTTCTTGTTATCTCTTGTCCTTGTGCCCTTGTTATATCAATTCCTCTAGGATTTTTTGGTGGTATTGGGCGGGCATCTCAATCAGGTATTTTGATTAAGGGTGGAAATTATCTAGAAGCTTTAAACCAAGTGGATACCATTGTTTTTGATAAAACAGGAACACTGACTCAAGGTGTTTTTCGTGTGAATCAAATCCTTCCAGCTGCAACATTTTCTGAGGAAACCTTACTCTCTTATGCAGCTCAGATAGAAAGCTATTCAAATCATCCGATTGCTTCTTCTATTTTACATGCTTATGGAGAAGAAATTGATAACACAAAAATTAAAGACTACAAAGAAATTCCGGGCCAAGGTCTACAAGCCCTCATTGATGGCCAATTGGTTTTAGCCGGGAATGATAAACTAATGGTGGAAAATAAAATTTCATATGAACCTATTGATCTAATAGGAACAGTGATTTATCTAGGAATAGACGGATCCTATGCAGGCGCCATTGTTATTTCAGATGAAATTAAAGATGAAGCCCAAACTGCTTTACAACAATTACGGCAACTAGGTATTAAAAAGGCTGTTATGTTAACAGGTGACCACAGAATGGTTGCTAAAAATGTTGGTCAAGCATTACGTATTGATGAGGTTTATTCTGAACTCTTACCACAAGACAAGGTAAGAATAATGGAAGAATTGGAAGGAAAACAAACCAACCATAAGAAAATAATGTTTGTCGGAGATGGCATTAATGATGCACCTGTTTTAGCTGGTGCAGATATTGGGGTAGCCATGGGTGCCCTAGGCTCTGATGCAGCCATTGAAGCAGCAGATATGGTTCTGATGACAGATGAGCTATCAAAACTTCCTGAAGCCTTTAAAATTGCAAAAAAGACTAGAAATATTATTTTTCAAAATATTACTTTTGCCTTAGGTGTAAAAGCTATTGTTCTACTTTTGGGTGCCTTTGGAATTGCTTCTATGTGGAGTGCCATTTTTGCTGATGTAGGTGTCTCTCTCCTATCCATCTTAAATGCCTTACGAATACTATATAAATACCCTAGTTCATAAAAAATCAGCCCTTAAGTGATTCTCACCTAAGGGCTGATTTGATTTTTTAAATATGATTTCTAAAGTTAAAGTATTCTTCTTAATAAGTTTCTGCAAATACTTCAAAGTGTGCTTGTGGATGAATACAAGCTGGACAAATTTTTAATGCTTCTACTCCCTCATGGATATATCCACAATTATTGCATTTCCAAAGAACTGGTTCAGATTTTTTGAATACTTCATCATTATCAATATTAGCTACTAATTTTCTAAAACGAGTCTCATGACGTACTTCAGCATCAGCAATTTTTCTAAATGCAGTTGCAATTGCAGGGAATCCTTCTTCGTCTGCTACATCTGCAAATGCAGGATATAAATCTGACCACTCTTCATGCTCACCTTCTGCTGCTGCAATTAAGTTTTCCCTTGTATCACCAAAGGCTACAGGATAATCTGCTTGAATATTGATTGCTTCACCATGAAAATCATCAACTAAAAACTTAAAGAATCTTTTTGCATGCTCTTTTTCATTATCTGCTGTTTCTTGAAAGATATTAGAAATTTGTACATATCCTTCTTTTTTTGCAACAGAAGCGTAATAAGTATAACGATTTCTAGCTTGTGATTCTCCTGCAAAAGCTTTTAGTAAATTTTCTGCTGTTTTTGTTCCTTTTAATGATTTCATTGAAAAACCTCCTTGATATTTTAAAAAAATTTCCTACTCTACTTACTATTATACCCATAAGAAATAAATAGTCAAGTAATAATGGTTTTCTTCTGCTCTCTCTTGTAAATACTGATCTTTTATTTGATATCCATTCTCAATTGAGTGTAGAAGTTGTTTTTTTAGTTGGTTGAATTACTCTCTTCATCTTCTTGAGCTTCTGCTCTTTGGGCTTGAATCATATCCCAAGTTTGATATGCATCCATATCTACTGTGCTTGATTCTATGGAATCAGAATCAGGTTCTCTTTTATATTTTTTCCATACTGGGGTTTCGCTTTCCTCATCTACGGATAATTTAGCACCTTCTTCACCCTCCAATACATATTTTTTGAATACTTTTTGGAGCATAAAAGAAACCCACCAAGCATAACCACTAACAAAGAATAATATGAAGATACCATGTACCTGAATTGTTAAAAAAACCATACCAGCAAAAGCTGCGATACAAAGTATGGTGGTGATAAAATGTCGATTAGCCATGAAAAATGCTGTTTTAAATAAATCTTTTATTTTCATATGAAATCGTGAGAGCAAAGGAAAAATATAAATCATAACAATAGTTAATTCGATCAACATGACTAATTGTAATGGATACATAAAGGGGGCTAAGTTACCAAGTATACGTATGTTCATTATATTTGTATACAAAATCCAGTAAAGAACAGCCAATATCAACCATACAATTGTACCCTGCTTAAAATTCATTTTAAAGCTAGTCCAGAAATCCCTAAACAAATATCCATCTTCTTCACGTACTCGCTTGCCTACCGCATAAAATAAAGCTGTTGTAGAAGCCCCTATAGTAAAAAAAGGTAAGCTAAAAATAACCCAAAGTAGGTTTAAGATAAATAGATCAAAAACGAGGCCTCCAAATTTATAAATGGGACCGTCCATACTAAATAAGCCACTAAACATATTTTTGCCTCCAATAATAAATTTCAATTTTCTATCTTTAATTATATACTAAGGTCTTCTCTTGTACAAGACTTCCTTTTTTATTCTCTCCTATTTTTTCTTGTTTCATTGTTCTTTTTAATGAACATTTTAAAATGAGTCATTGGTAAATTATTTTTTAACTTATTTTTTATCTCTCTTGACGAATTAGTGAAAAATAAGTACAATAAATAAGGGTTATGTTTCCGTAGCTCAGCAGGATAGAGCGACCGCCTCCTAAGCGGTAGGCCGTGGGTTCGACTCCCGCCGGGAACACTGCTTTTATCAAGAAAAGTGTAGAAATACACTTTTTCAAGTGAACTAGGAAAGTATAGTCCTCTACAAGCAACTCCAACTTTCCTAATTCATAACAAAAAGCCTTGCAATCTAAATTGCAGGGCTTTTTTAGTTTAAAATGGTAGAGGTTCCTCTTCCTTGTATCATTCTAACTTCTTTTTTAGTTAAAAGATAACTTTCCGCTTTTAATGATTTGATTATGCTAATGTCTGTTTTCATACTCAATCGTAACTGGTGATTCTCCTGTACAGGTATATGGTGTTGTCATAGCATGAACTAAACTTTCAATAGATAGTTGACTATATTCATAGGCGGTAAGAAAAACTGGCACTTCTTTATACATTTCAATGTCATAAGGGTTTCGTAGAGCCACTGCAACTACATTATTGTTTTTCTTATAAATTTCATTGACAAGGGTTCCTTGGGAAGTGAATACCGTAGCATTGTATGTTCCAATAATGACCTTATCATACTTTTTCACTTCTTCTACGATAGATGCTATGTCTTCTTCCTCCATATTTAATGGTATGATCTTATAGTCTCCGCCAATTTTATCTGCTAGAATTTTAGCAAAGGTACGATCTTCTTGTAATTTTGCATCAGCTGCATTTAACGCTACTGGTGGTGTTGATATAACCAATGTTTTTTCTTCTGATGTAGCTACATGGCTCTGTTCACCTTTTATTAAAGTCACGCTTTTTCTACTGATTTCTTTAGCAAAGGCATGATGCTTTTCCATTTCTTCTGTTGAAAGAACATTCATATACTTTTTATAATCTCTTATTTTATATTTTTCTTTTGCAGCTAATATTCTTTCTACTGACTCGTTAATTCTTTCTTCTGAAATCACACCGGCCTTAACAGCTTTATAAATGGCCTCATATACTTCTGTTTGTTCTTCCATTGTATGACTTACACAAAGCAAATCTGCCCCCGCTAAGACAGCTTTTACAGCTCCTTTTGCTAATCCAACTCCATTTAAAATAGCCTTCATTTCCATGCTATCTGTCATAATTAACCCATTAAAACCTAATTTACCTCTTAATAATCCTGTTAAGATTTCAGGGGATAAGGTGGCTGGTAAATGATCATCTGTAAGATTTTCAAATAAAATATGCGAGGTCATAATAGCCTCAATACCAGACTCTATGGCTCTTCTAAATGGTACAAGTTCCACTGCTTCCAATCGATCCATCGTATGTTTTATGGTGGGTAATGCAAAGTGAGAATCTACACTTGTATCACCATGACCTGGGAAATGTTTTCCTGTTGCAATAACATTTTCTGATTGTAATCCTCTTATATACTCACAGGCAAAATCTGCCACTTTATTTGGATTATCTCCATAGGATCGAACACCGATAACAGGATTTTTGGAATTATTGTTGACATCTAATACAGGAGCTAAATTAAAGTTAATTCCAAAGTTTAATAGCTCTTTCGCCATATATTGTCCCTCTAGATAAGTATTATGTGGATCTCCTACTGCCCCAAAAGCCATATTTCCTGGAAAAAATGTTCCACCATCAAAGATTCTTGTCACCATACCTCCTTCTTGATCTACGGTAATAAAAGCAGGTATTCCATTGGCTCCAAGAACAACTTCTTGAATAGATGAACTTAACTTTATCATCTGTTCTTTTGTTTCTAAATTTCGTGCAAAATAGATGATATTTCCTAAATGATATTTCTTGATATGTTCTTTATGCTCTTCCGTTAATTCTGTTCCGGTAAAACCAATGACTAATAATTGCCCTATTTTTTGTTCTAAAGACAAATCATTAATATGAACCATTTTCATCTCTCCTTTTATAGATAATCAGGCCTTTGAGACAAATCCCAAAGGCCTGCTGTTTTTGACTATTTATCTTTATTTTTGACTAACTAATTTCCAAGCTTCATTTCCTTGAGCTAAGATATCTTTTAGCCCAACAGGTTTTAGTTTTTCATATTCGCTATAGAATTGGTCAACTGAAATATCTCCTGCTACACATTGAGCTAATAATCCTTCTAAGTTAGGGAAGATTTGTGCTTGTTTTTCAGTATATGCATCTGTATTTAAGATCGGTAATGAAGTAAAGAATGCATCTTGTCCAACATATAAGGCATCATAAAACATTTGCATTGGTTCTGAAATTTCATCATAAGTTTTTCCTGTAAGTGTCAATTGCATATAAGCATCTTCTGTAAATAAGTGTGGGAATGGTGTAAAGTTAAGTCCTGTTTCTCTAGCTATTGCAAATGATTCGTTATAAGGCGCTTTTAATACTGGCTTTCCATCAACAATTTCGTTGTGTACTCCTTCTATACCATAAGACATTAAGTTAATTCCTTCTTCACTATATACATAGTTAAAGAATTTAATAATATCTTCTGCCTTCTTTTCTCCTGCAATAGTAATAGTAGCTGAACCACTCACTGTTTTTCTTGCTGGTATACCAGATTTACCACTTGGTCCTTGAATAGGTTTTACACCAATTAATTTTGCATCTGGATCAATTTCACGTAATACTTCTGTTGTTGTTCTTGTATTGGCTGCCCATGTCATCATAGATCCTGCAAGGTTAGCTTGCGCTACTTTTTCTAGTTCTGGGTTATTAACAAAAGTTCCTCTTGTTGCAAATTCTTTATCAAGAATTCCTTCTTTATATAAGCTTCTCATTTCTTCTAGGTATTCTCTAAACTCTGGTAATTCATACATTAAAGTATAATTTCCATCTGCATCTTGAACAAAACCGATACGGTCAGCAATATTGATTCCAAAAGCAGGTAAAAGTGAATAAATATCTCCTGCGTAAGGTACTTCATTTGTTGCATCTCCGTCTTTATTAGCATCTTGGTCTTTAAATGCTTTCCATGCTGTTTTCCACTCATCCCATGTTTCTGGTGTCTTTTCAATTCCTACATTTTTTAACCAATCTTCTCTAATTTGCATTGCATAGGCTGGTTGGAAATCAAGAATAGCAGGTAAATGATATATTTGACCATCTAGTGCTTGTCTCATATAGGGCATATCTCCTTCTCTTAAATGAGCAAGAAGATTTTGTCCATGTTCTTCTAAAAGGTCATCTATAGGAATAATAGCACCTTGATCAATTAGATTAGGAATGCTTCCCCCGTAGATCATGTCAGGTAACGTACCTGAAGCTAAAGTTACAGCCACTCTTTCTCCATAGTTAGAAGCTGGATGCCATTGAAAATCGATCTCTGTATTGGTTCTTTTCATCAATTCGTCAAAAATAGGGTTTCCATCTTGTGGATGTGGATCCCAAATATTACCCATATAGCTAAATTTAAGTGTTTCTTTAAATAAAGGACCTTCTTCTGTAACTTCATCTTTTTTATCTGTTTTTGGAGCTGTTGTTTCACTCGGTGCTTTTGTATCATTGACTGGTTTTTTGTCAGAACACCCCGTAAACACAGTTGCTAACATCATACTTGCTACTGTTAGTCCAATTGCTTTTTTTGCTAATTTGTTCATACTTTTATACCCCTCTCATTTTTTAATATATAATGTAAGATTTAGCCTTTTACAGAGCCAATCATTACGCCTTTAACAAAGTATTTTTGAACAAATGGATAGATGATAAGCATAGGTACCATAGAAACAAAAATAACTGCATTTTGAACTTGCTGTGGTACAACCATAACCCCATCTCCAGATTGTACTGCATCACTGATCTCATAAAGATTTCCTGATGCTTGTAAAACAATATCATTTAAAATTACTTGTAAAGTGTATTTGGTTCTTTCATTTAAATACATTAAGGGCCCTAAAAAGTTATTCCAATGTGCCACTATGAACCATAGAGATATGGTAGCCAATACCGGTTTTGATAAGGGCAAAACGATTTTAATCATACATACAAGGTCATTGGCTCCATCTAATTTGGCTGATTCAATTAGCGACTCAGGTATACTAGCAAAGAAACTTCGTAAAATAATGATATAGTAAGGCGGAGCTAAAAGATTAAAAATGAGCGCCCAATGAGATCCTACTAAATTTAACTTGCTCATGACCAAATAAGTTGGGATGAGACCACCGCTAAACCACATGGTAAACAAAATCATGTAGTTGTATATTTTCTTCCCATAGAAATCTCCAAATGCCATAGGATAGGCTGCAAGGGAAACCATAACTAAACCAAGTATACAACCCATTCCTGCAACAAAAATAGAGTTTCCATAGGACATCCAAATATATTTATTTGTGAATACATCTTTATATCCACTCATTGTTAATTGCTTAGGAAAAAAGGTAACTTCTCCACGTAAAATAGGTGAGCTTCCACTGAGGGAAATGGCCAATACGTTGAGGACTGGATAGATAAAGGCAATGCCTAATAAGCACATAAGGATTATATTTGCAACATCAAATACTTTTTCGCCTTTACTATTTTTATTGGGTATGGACATTTTTTTACTCCTTTCTGTTTTATATTAAGCTAGTTTCAGAGTATTTGGCACTCAGTCGATTGGCTCCTAATACAAGGATTAAGCTAATTACTGCATTAAATAAACCAACTGCTGTAGCTAAACTATAATTACTGCTTTGTATCCCCATCTTATAAACATAGGTAGATAGAACTTCTGAAACTGAGATATTTTGTGCATTTTGTAGTAAATATACTTTTTCAAAGCCTACAGACAGCAAGTTTCCTATCTGTAGAATCAACATGATCATAATGGTATTCGCAATACCTGGTAAAGTTACAAATAAGATTTGTTGAAATCGATTAGCTCCATCGATAACGGCTGCTTCATATTGCTCCATATCAATGCCTGCTAAAGCAGATAGGTAAAGAATAGATCCCCACCCCATGCCCTGCCAAATACCAGATACAATCATAATGCCTCTAAAATATCCAGGACGGCCTAGGAAATGAATGGTTTCATATCCTAACTTTTTAATAACTGCATTGACTATACCAATAGAAGGTGATAAAAATGTGGTGATCATACTAGTGACTACAACCATGGATAAGAAATGTGGTAAATAGCTAACAGTTTGAATGACTTTTTTAAATCTATTTTTGAATATTTCGTTTAGTAATAGAGCAAAAAGAATTGGTGCTGTAAATACAAAGAGTAAATTTAAAATATTAAGATATAAGGTATTCCACATAATTTTTAAGAAATCAGGGTTGTCCAAAAAAGTTTTAAAATACTTTAATCCTACAAACTTACTTCCTTCAATACCCCTTAAAATTTTAAAATCGTAAAACGCAATTCGCAACCATCCCATGGGCCAATATTTAAAAATTAAAAAATAAATAATTACTGGCAAAGTCATTAGATACATATACCGATCAGCCCAAATTTTGGTTCTTACTTTTCGAAAGTCTATTTTTTGATAATTTAACTTTTTCTTCTTTTTTATATTAGTAACTCCCATTATGCCCCTCTCTTTCTGTGTTTATTGTACAAAACTTTCTATCTTTATATAATTATTTTGTTGATTTCATCTTATCAAATTTTTAAGGGTTTGTCAACTATATTTCATATTTCAAAAATTATTATGAAATAAACTTTTAAATTTTTATATTTTATGGTTTGCACTATATTGAGAGGTCTTGTTAAGGGTTCTTTCTATATGATCATATTCTCGATTTGCCACACCTGTAAATAGAATGTCTATGACAGTTAATTGAGCCATTCTAGAGCCCATTGCACCACTTCTTCTTTCTATTTCAGGAGCTGTAATAAGAAGTGCAATATCAGCTTGATTGGCAATAGGGCTTTTCCCATACTTGGTAATACCGATAACTGGACAACCAATTTCTTTTGCAATCTCCATACATTCAATCATTTCTTTTGTTCTACCTGAATAGGAAATAATAACAACCACATCATCTTTATCTAGTAAAGAAACATGGGTTAACTGAATATGAAAATCTGGGGCTGTAACGCTATATTTTCCGATACGAGTAAACTTATAAGCGGCATCTTGGGCCACCAAGCCTGACGCACCTGCACCTAAAAACAGTATTTTTTTAGCCTTACTGATGGTTTCAACAGCTTGCTCTACACTCTTGACATCTAATATTTTTTGAGTATCTGTAATTGCCTTAGCATCTAATAAGCTTACATTTTCAATAATACTTTCAATACTTGTATATCCTTTAATATCTGTATATAATTGTTCTTCTTCATTGGCTTCTACTTTAACTTTATTTAATCCATTTACAATATAATCTTTTTTAAATTCCTTTAGGCCGGAATATCCTAATAGCTTACAAAATCGGACCCAAGCTGCTTGACTGGTTCCTGTTTTTTCTGCTAATTCATGAATTGATAAATTAAATACATCATCTATACTTTCTAGTAAATAATCTGCAATTTTTAGTTCTGTAGGATTTAAATCATCATAAATTTCTCTAATCTTCAAAGTATAATTATCCATTATTAACACTCCTTAGTGCGGTAATTATTGATCCCCATACTGGATCTTTTTGAGACTCTACGATTATGCTTTGTTTGTATTTTTCGCCTATAAGTTGTTTAAACCTTGTATTTACATATTTATTTTTTAATAAAACACTGCCGCATAGTACTACATGAAACTTTTTTTCATGATGAAGCTCTAGTTTTTTGATAATCGCCTCTGTTGTATAAAATAGCTCTAAGGCAGCATGTAATAAAATATCTTTTGCCACCTGATCCCCTTCTCTAGCTGCCTCATTTACAGTTTGAGATAGGTTTGCAATCTCTTTTTTCCCATAGTCTTTTCCATGAATGATATCAATGAGTTCTGAAGCTGTTTTACAATGTAATTGCTCCATCAGCATTTGGTATAGTACTGTCTCCTTACCTCGACCATCAAAATATCGTAAGGCAGCCCTTATTCCTTCTATGGCAATCCAATAAGCGCCTCCCTCATCCCCTACAATGTGTCCCCAACCACCACTTCTATATTGCTGATTAGAGGAATTTCTTCCATAGCTAATAGCGCCAGTGCCAGATATGATAATAACTCCTGGCTTATCTGCAATTTCAGCTATCATAGGTATTACCATATCACCTACAATACTAATATTTTTACATTTCGTGTACTGTCTTAGCATATTGGTTAAAATTTCTTGTGAGTTGTGATAACTTAACCCAGCAGTACCTAAACAAATGGACACAATCTCTATTTCTTCTTGGATTTCATCCATACATGTTTGGATCAATTCTTTTAAGTTTTTTTCAACTTGTTCTTCACTATTTGAGCATAAATTAGAGGATTTACCAAAAACCTCACATAGCACTTCCTTCTCTAAGGTTGTGCATAATAGGTGTGTTTTAGTTCCTCCTCCATCTATGCCAATAACACATTTTCTGGCCACTTCTCAGCTCCCCTCTCGATTATTCATTTACTATTTTGGCAATGTATCCTTTCGCATTTTCTAATAATCTTTGTGCTGTTTCAAAGTCACAGTTTTCTTTTATCATAACGATAGCTGTCTTCACATGGAAGTCACATTTTTCTAATACTGCTTTGGCTTGTTCATAATCTACTTCTGCGGCTAAAGTAACTAATCTTACGGCCCGATCTAAAAGCTTTTCATTAGTAGCTTTCATATCTACCATGTAGTTCTTATAGACTTTCCCTATTTTTATCATAGCTCCTGTTGTTAACATATTGAGTACTAACTTTTGAGCTGTACCCGCTTTCAACCTAGTAGAACCTTGAATAACTTCTGGCCCCACATGAGGCGCAATGGTAGTATGACAAACAGCATGAAGTTCTGTATCTAAATTATTACATACACCAACGGTATAAGCTCCTTGTTTTTTAGCTTGGTCAATGGCACCTAAAACAAATTTTGTTCTTCCGCTAGCTGTAATCCCAACAACTACATCTTTATCAGTTATATTAATGCTTTTAATTAAATCTATTCCAGCTTGAAAACTATCTTCAGCACCTTCTATTGCATTACGAAGTGCATAATCACCGCCTGCAATAAATCCTTGAACCATTTCTTTTGGGGTACCGAAAGTAGGGGGACATTCTGATGCATCTAATACGCCCAATCGTCCACTAGTTCCTGCTCCACAATAGATAAGTCGCCCCCCTTTTTCAAAGCCCTCTGCAATTTTATCTACTGCAATAGCAATGTGTGCTAATTCTTTTTCCACTGCAACCGCTGCCATTTTATCTTCATTATTCATCATTTCTAGCATCTCAAAAGTATTACAACGATCAATATGCTTGGTTCTTTCATTGTTTGATTCTGTCGCCAGACTTCCTAATTCTAAATTTTTTACTTTCATTTTTTACTCCTTTAATTTTATGAATATTTTTCTAGGCTCTACTTCTTTATTCATAGAGATGATATTTCTCTTTTATTTGTTTAAACTTCTCTGATTCTTGATCCCATTTTTTTAGTAATTCTTCTGGTCTTTGACTTCCTAACCTTATATCCTTTGTTCCTGAAAGTTTATCAATAAATAAATCCTCACTTTCAAAGGGAGGGGAAACAAAAAAGTCCATATCCGTAGTCATCTTTTTTGTTTCAAATAATAACTGCACACCTAATTCAACTGCCTTCACTTGTTTTTTATCTAGTACATGAATTTGTACTCCTTGACACATTTGATCTTTATGCTTAGAAAATGTAGGCACAAAATATGTTGATCTAAATCGAAGACCAGGCAGCCCTTTTTCGTTCATAATATCAGCTAATTGATCTCCATCAATCCAGGGCGCCCCTATGATTTCAAATGGTTTTGTGGTCCCTCTACCTTCTGATAAACTAGTTCCTTCAAATAGACAAGTTCCATTATACAAAACTTGTGAGTCAAGATTAGGGATATTAGGACTTGGGTTAATATAACTCAGTCCTGTTTCATCATAGTACATACTTCTCTTATAATTTTTCATCTTTACAACATGTAAATCACAATGAATACCTCTCTCTACATTGGCCATCATAGCAAATTCCCCAGTAGTTAACCCATATCTCTGAGGCATCTCATGGCAGCCAACAAAAGAAAGTAAGGGTGTTTCTAAGATATTACCTTCTACTATTTCCCCTCCTATGGGGTTTGGTCTATCTAATACTACAATGGATTTCTGATTTTTTTTACAACTTTCCATACAGTTTAATAATGTGGAAATATAAGTATAATACCTAGATCCTATATCCTGAATATCATAAACTAAAACATCGTATTGATCATTTAACTCTTCAGGAATTGTACGTGTTTTCCCATAAAGACTATATACTTGAATTCCCGTCTTATCATCTTTATAGGTTGCTACATGCTCTCCTGCTTGCTTATCTCCCCGTACCCCATGTTCTGGTGAAAATAGTAACGTTACATCATAGCGTTGATTTAAAACGTCAACCGTAGACTGAAGATCTTTATTTACTCCTGTTGGATTGGTTATAAGTGCAATTCTTTTATTAGCCAAAATACTGTCACAGTCTTGTACATTGTCAATTCCACATAATACTTGATTCGCCATTGTAATAACCCCTTCCTCCTATTTAATCTCATATTCTCTTTACTGTAACATAAAATCTTCTATTCACTTTAGCTTATTTATTCTTTTTTAAAAACTTGTTACTCTTATTATATATGCTTTCGAATATAATTTCAACTTTTTTTCACGTTTTATTTGTTTTTTAGAAACTTTATTTCAATTCCTTTTTTCTTGTTTAAATTTTCTTTCAACTACAGGAGAAGGCGAATCC
>JAAZLH010000242.1 GCA_012799415.1 Candidatus Epulonipiscium sp.
GACCTCTTTCTTCTAGATCGTCTGCCATATAGCCTAGTCCTAATCTTTCAAGAGTTGCTCTTGTAGGTATACCTGTTTCTACATCCCAACCCATTTCTTCATAGAACATTGTCTTAGCAATTTCCATGTCTTCTCTATCCATCTTAACTGTTCCTTCTTCAAAGGCTTCAAAATCTGGCTCTTTATCAAATACCCATGCTGGAATAGTATCATGATCTTCTCTTAAGTTCTTACTATTTTCATGGATACTGAAGGAAATAGCTGTCATAACTCTTAACATATTACTAATACGTTCACTAGCTAAATCTACATCTTCTCTAGTCCAGTTTTCACCTGTTACAGCTGTCATATATTTAGCATCTAGATCTAAATCTCCCACATAATTTCTGTCTTTAGAAGGTGATAGTATCATTGGATACATCCAGTTACATAATGTAGCACTATCATGCCATTGTTTACCGATGAATGCAAATTTAGCAAGTTTTGCTTTATTTCTATTCATAGGTGTATAATGTTTAGGCTTATCAACTGCTCCCTCGCCAAATCCTAAGTCTTCTTCAATAACTCTCTTATATAGTTCATATGGAGAACCAGAGTTTATAACATTAGTCATATGGTGAATCATACAGTCTCTATTATACATTATGTTATATAATAGACCTGTTTGCCATGCTTCTTCAGAAGAGTGATGTTTAGGATATCCATTATAAGTTACATTTTGTAGATATTCTACATCAAAGAACTCTTTACCTAATCCCCACTTTTCAGCTAATAAGTATGATCCCATACCTATTGTTGCTATTTCACCTTCATTCATGGAAATCAATCTTACAATTTCACCAACCCAACGTGGGTCTCCTTCTTCCATTAGATGCCAAGGAATTGCATCGTATTCTTCTTTTGGAAGTTTTTCTTTTAAGATTCCTTGTTTATAGCAATAGTTAAAGTCTCTTTGAATATTTCCATAGTTGTCCCATAGACCATAATCATCTATAGCTCTAGCACCAGCACCGTTGATTATGATATTTGCATCACCTTCATCAACAAAGTCTTGAATTCCTTCTGGATACCATGTTGCTTGAAATACTATGGACATACAGGCATTTGATACTTTTGTTGGAATATCATATTCAGCCAGTGGATCCATATCGTATTGAGCATAGCATCTAATTGGACATGATGAACATCCTCCAACTTTAACCATGTATTTATCTGCAATATCACCATGATCAAAATGACCTTTATGAGTACGGAATCCTATTTTATTTAAATCTCCTACAGGTTGTTCACCCATGTCTACAAAACCACCTGGAGCTTTTTGCCAACCTCTACCTGGTGCACCTGACCATCTATTTTTCCCTGATGGTGCAGAATACTCAGCCCAAGATTGTGGAACAGCTGGAACGTTGTGGTTGTTGTTTCCACCAATTAGTTCTCTTAACATATAGTCACTTACTTCTTTAACAGCTTTTGGATCTGCTACTTTTACGCTTCCTGTTCCTCTGGCTACAAATCCTTTTACTTTTTTGGAACCAAATATTGCTCCTACACCAGCTCCACCAGAGTTTCCTATGGAAGTAAGCATACATGACATGTTTACAAGATTTTCACCAGCTGGACCTATGGTAGCCGCATCAAAATCTTCACCATTTTCTTCAATTAAAATTCTATTGGCTTCAAATGTTCCTTTACCCCATAAATGACTTGCATCTTCTATTGTAACCTTGTCATCGTCAATTTTCAAGTATACAGGTTTGTCTGATTTACCTTCAAAGATAACTGCCTCATCCACCATTTTATTTGCATATTTGATGATTTTTTCCAATTCCACTGAAAAGTCGCTATCTACCTGAGGAATCCTATATATATTATCGCTGAATTTATCTACTGATGAAGTTCCAC
>JAAZLH010000243.1 GCA_012799415.1 Candidatus Epulonipiscium sp.
ACCATTCAGTCCATGCATCATTCAGCGTACAGATTACTTTGGTATCCAATTTGTTCCCCACCTTTCTCTATTTCTTATGCTTTTATGCCTTTTTGACAAACTCAGATTTTAACTTCATAGCTCCAAACTATCAATATTATTCAATAGGCTCCGTATTCTTTAGTAACTCCAAAGATATGCTCATCATTTCATCATAAGGCTTCTTCATTCTATCCAGTTCTTTTTTCAATGAAATGATATAATCCTCCATGTCCTCCATGGGATATCTTTTAGGTGCTAATGTGTTACTATGAATAATATCTTTCACCTGATTTAATATGTCTTTACTCAAATGTTTAGAATGCTTACTAATATGATGATATATATTAGAAACCCGTAAAACGGGGACATCACTATAGTTTTCTATCTCTACAATATCATTGGCAATAACAATCATAGGATAAATTTGTAAGTACTCTTCAAACTCTAAATCATCTTTTTTTCGTCTCTTCTTTAACTCTCCGTTAATTAATTTTTGTTTCAAAGCAATATGCCGATAGGTTTGTGATGTAATATTATTCTCCATAATCTCCGTCTTGCCATTAGGAAATTTCTTCAGCCACCTACCATCTTTTTCTATTATAATAGAATACTTCCCACTACTCCCTAAGTTTTTTACTTCAATAGAAAATAATCCGAATGGTGATAATACAAAATGATCCGTTTCAACAGATATACCCTCTACCTCAAATCGGGTATTAGGGATTGTAAGTAAAATATCATCATATAGCTTTAGTTCCTTACTGACCCTTTCCTCTCCTTGTAATCCTAAATAGGCAGATTGATACTCCCCCACATACATATGACTTTTTTCTACTAAATAGTAATAATACTTACGAATTTTATCATAAAACTCATTGACTATTTCCGCCACATGATGATCTTGATAAATATGTACCTCTATTCTTCTTTCCAGCTCTTCTTTAGACTCTCGAACTTTTTCAATAGTATCCACAAAATAGATTACTAGTTCTTCTAGTGTACTCAAAGTTACATTATAACTAGACAAAACTTCCTCTAACCTCTTTAAATATTTATGTTTCTCATCATTGGTTACATAGATCCTCTTCTCATTCTCAACATATTGGAATTCTTTTAGAAAACCTGTTGAATTCAAAAGGCTTTGTTCTATCCTTTTTTTATCACTTCGATAGATTTTCTTATTTCTATTAATCACCTTTTCTTGTTTTGCTTGTTTCTCATATTCTTTATATTTCCCACCTACAAGAAACGTTATATAGAGAAATGAAATCAAAACCATTGCAATTTTAATAACAATATGGATTTTTACAATTTTCAACTCAACAAAACTAATGATATGTAATAAAAGAAAAGAAGTAATGATATACATCATAACTATCCTTTGCTTTCCTGCTTCTCCTTTCATTGTCGGTCCCCCTTTGTGATGTCTGATAAATCAATGCTAAAATCATCAACAATATTCCTTGGCAGAAACTTTGTATAATACTTGTCCATACCATATCGTTCACCAATTTTAAATTTTTCACTTACTTGAATATTAACTTGATCAGAACTTAAGCCAACTTTTATTTTATCTATAGTCAAATGCGGATAATAGATTTCACGAATAATTTCTTGAATATCATTTTCTCTTATTTTTTCATTATTTTTTACATACTCCCTCACTGCTCCTCTAGACTTTTCAACTAGTTCATCGTTATGAATATTTTTCATTTGAATAGAACCTGTTTTGCTAAATAAACCATATTTTAACTTAACTTCATAGGTCTTTCCTTCTTCATTTTTCTCTAACAATTTCACATGACAAGTTATTCCTCTACTCTGCTGCACCGTAAAGTAATTTCTTATCATTGCCTCATTTATCCACCCTGAAGCAAGCCTCGTTATTTCTCCAGCTCGATCTGTAAAAAAAGCATTTAACCTTTTATTTGTACCATATCCATATGAAAATATAAGTAGAGCTACAATCATGTACATGACTATATTTTTCCTGTATATTTTCAGCATGTCCCTTCCCCCCAAAAAATAAATTTATTTCTATTATACCATCAGAAAAAATAAAAAACAGTCGACTTCATACAATAGGTATTAAAATCGACTATTTTTCATATTATCCTTTTTCAGAACAATCTTTAGCAATCTCCAAAAACTTTTAGTTGTTTATAGATATACAACCTCAAAACAACCTAAGTACGTTTACAATATATGTAGTCTACGATAGGTTGGGTTATGAATGTGTATATCTATAATTTATATACCCCATCAAAAGGACAGATATTCTTAGTATCAAGAATAAGTTTGTCTTTGATAAGATCCATATTATTTTTGATATGGTCATGACCAACCATAATAACAAGGATTTCTATTTCCTTTATAAAATCTTCAAAGTTCATAAA
>JAAZLH010000244.1 GCA_012799415.1 Candidatus Epulonipiscium sp.
AAAAAAGCTTATACTCTAGAAGATCTTAACTATGAATTATACGATACCTATGGACGAGCAGTTCCTTATGCTACTCAGAGGAAGGGGCCAGTAGAAGTATCAGACTGGCTTCGACATAATCCTCATCGACTTCATTTAGGACAAATTGGGTTACATTTAATAAAGGAAGATGGCAGTATCGTAGCCGTAGAAGATATTCAAGATCCATATCAAAAATTAGATCTTTGGACAGGGATTTTAGAAAGCACATTTTCTGTAGAAGGGGTGCCAGTAAGTGTAAAAACTTGTTGTCATCCTCAAGTAGATGGGATTGCTGCAACAATTTCTTCGCCTCTTATTGCTGCGGGAAGGCTTTTTGTAAAATTACGTTTCCCCTATGGATCCCATTTGATACAGGCAGCAGATTGGAATCAACCAAAAAAACATAAAACAATCATACTAGAGCAACAAGAAGAGCAAATTCACCTGAAGCGAATGTTAGATGATGATATTTATTTTGCTCATCTTGGCATAACAAAAGATACTACTTTCATAGACAAAGGAGCTCATGAATATCACTTGGCACCTCCCAAAGATGTAGAAACCATGGAGTTTTTCTGTTCCTTTAGCTTGGAAGAAGAAAATATCATGCCTACAGTATCAGATACTTTTGAAGCAAGCATTACCTATTGGGAAGATTACTGGATGACAGGTGGAATCATTGAGCTAGCTAATAGTAAGGATCCAAGGGGATTGGAGCTAGAGCGTCGAGTGATACTTTCTCAATATCTAACAGCGATTCAATGTGCAGGTTCCTTACCACCCCAAGAAACAGGATTAACCTGTAATAGTTGGTATGGAAAGTTTCATTTAGAGATGCATTTATGGCATGCAGCTCATTTCCCGCTTTGGAGCAGGGGACATTTATTAGAAAGAAGTATGTGGTGGTACCAAGAAATCTTAGAGGAAGCGAAAAAACTAGCACGTTTCCAAGGATATGAAGGAGCCCGTTGGCCTAAGATGGTAGGACCAGCAGGTATCGATAGTCCATCTACCATTGCAACTTTATTGATTTGGCAGCAGCCTCACCCCATTGTGTACGCAGAACTTTGTTACCGCGAAAATCCAAAAGAAGAAACACTAAAAAGATACCAAGAAATTGTATTTGAATCCGCAGAATTTATGGCCTCTTATGCTGTTTACGACAAAGAACAAGATCGCTATGTACTTGGAGCACCTGTTATTCCAGCCCAAGAAAGACACGATCCTCGGATTACCATCAATCCAACCTTTGAACTGGAATATTGGTCCTATGGCCTCTCCATAGCCAATGAATGGAGAGAACGTCTAGGAATGGAAAAAAACAAAAGGTGGGAAGAAGTAAGGAACAAACTTTCCCTGCTTCCTATGAAAGACGGTGTTTACTTAGCCCATGAAAACTGTCCAGAAACCTTTGAAAAAGTCAATGATGACCATCCCTCTATGGTAGGTGCATTAGGTCTTTTACCTGGCACCATGGTAGATCCAGATATGATGAGAAATACCCTTAAGCGAGTGATGAAAGAATGGAGGTTAGAAGAATCCTGGGGGTGGGATTTTCCAATGATTGCTATGACGGCAGCCAGATTAGGTGAACCAGAGATTGCCTTAGATGTCTTGCTTATGGACACCGTTAAAAATGTATACATCACCAATGGACATAATCGCCAAGAAACAAGAAAGGATTTACCTTTATATTTACCAGGAAACGGAGGATTGCTTCTAGCGGTAGCCATGATGGCGGCGGGTTGGAAAGGAAATGAAGATGAGCATGCCCCTGGATTTCCAAAGGATGGTTCCTGGGATGTCCGCTTTGAAGGGTTAAAGCCCATTCTTTAAAAACTTATGATGTACATCTTCGTAATCAAAAAATCAATAGAAGATGAGGAATAAAATTGCCTTACGAGCAATTTTTATTCCTCATCTTTTTTAGTTCTATAAATGAAGAATGCACTCTTTTCAGAGAACAAATTTTACAAGAAAAAATGAACCAATGCCATGATATAAAGGGAGTATCTTTGACAAAAGATTGTATGATACTAAATCTTTGTGTTATAATAATAAACTAGTAAGAAGAATAGATTGCGAAGGAGGAGAATGAGTGAGAAAGAGATTTAGTTCCTATAAAGACAAACTTGTAAAACGACTTATTTTATCCTATGTATTTCTACTCCTCCTTTCACTTATCATGGGGATTAACCTATATACTATAGGGGTTGGTGTAATTAAAGAAGAGATTAAACAATCCAAGATTTTTACATTAACCCAAGCTAAAAACATGGTAGATAACGAATTAAAAGCCATAGAATCTCTTGCTTACCAGATGGCTACGAACCCCAAACTAAATGAACTACTAAGAGCTAGGGTGCGAAGAAGTACATTCTATTTGGAGGCAAAAGAAACCATTGAGCAATTAGCATCTTATACAACCAATATACAATTTGTAGAAAGTTATTATGTTTATTTAAAGAATACAGATTACATTATTACACCTGATACATTATATGATCCTAAGATTTACTACGACTTCATCTTAGGATATGAAAAATCTAAATATGAAGAATGGTATGAAATGATATCAAAGAAGAAATATCAAGGTACCTTTTTAACTTTAAATGAATGGGTAGAAAAAGAAAATAGATTTGTAACTTATGTTCAAGCCATTCCCATTACCTATAACAATTATCAGCAAGGTTCCATTTGTATTCAGTTTAATAAAAGTAAATTGATAAACCTATTTTCAAGTCTTGAACTAGGGGATGAGGGGTTTATCTATATCGAAAATAATAAGGGAGAGAAGGTTCTTGGAATTTCCAAAAATCCAGATATCTTTAATAAAAATGTAACATCTTATTTGTTAACAGAAGAGAATTTTTATTCTGCGAAGATTAATGGACAAGATATGATTATTACTTCTGTAAGTTCCGATGTAAGTGGATGGAATTATTATATTGCTCTTCCTTCTACATTAGCATTAGAAAAGCTAGAACACTATCAAAGGATCTATCTTTTTATCATTTTTGTTTTCGTTTTTATTGGGGCTATTATTGCTGTTTTCCTTACCTACAAAAATTCATCACCCTTAATTAATATAGCGAAGCAACTGACGGATTTTACAAAGGGTATGGTACAAGAAAAAAGTAAGGATACAATTCATGTCATTGGTAGTAGTATAAAACACCTAATATCTGAGAACACTATATTACAAGAAGGAATCAAGGAACAAGAGCCTTTTATCTATGCTGCCTATTTAGACAAACTACTAAAGGGGCTCATTTACAGTAAAAAAGAAGTAGAAGCCATCACTAACTATCTAAACTTGGATCTTTCTTATCAGAATATGACGGTTCTGTATGTGACCATTAATCAAGATGATACTATTTTGGATATTGATCAAAACCATATTCAAGAAATGGCTATCTACAAAGCCCTTACTAAGAACACTTTTTACTACTATTTTGGTGACCATACTTTAATTCAGGAATCTGATCATCAGGCTTTAAGTATCATTATTAGTTCTGACGATGATCCAAAGGCTTTTATGACTCATATACAAAACAAAATAAAGGCTATTCAAGCAGAACTAAAAAACAAATATGAGTTTACCATTCTGGTAGGAGCTAGTGAAATTTATACAGATCTCCTATATACTTGGCAAGCCTACGAACAAGCTTATGAAGCGATCAATTATAATATTGATAATGATCGTACGTTAATATGGTACCATACCATTCCTAAGGATAGCGGCATGTATTACTATCCCTTAGACCTTGAACAACATCTGATTAACTTTGTAAGAATAGGGGAAACCAAACAGGCCATTAGCATTTTACAACGAGTATATGAAGAAAATTTCAAACTGCGAAATCTATCTTTAGAAATGACAAAATATCTAATTTCAGATTTAAAAAGTACAATGGTAAAAATCACATCACAGATACCTAACGCTACAAAGATTATAGATATTACGAAAATCGACAAAAACAATTCAATTAAAGAAAACTTTGATCTTTTTGAAGAAATGTGTACAAACCTTAGTGAGTTGGTGAATCATCAGAAAAGTGATCAAAAGGAGGATTTAATTACTAAGATTAAACAATATATTGATGATAACTATATGGATGCAGATCTAGGATTGCAAAAGATGGCGGAAGAATTTAATCTCTCAGAAGGATACTTTTCACATTTATTCAAAGAAAAAACGGGCATTAATTTTACAGATTACCTAGAAAAAGTAAGGATGGACAAAGCTCTTGAACTTTTGAAAGAAACAAATATAAGCATCACCAGCATATCAGAATTGGTAGGCTATAATAGTGCTCAGTCTTTTAGACGTGCATTTAAGAGAATTTGTGGATTAAGTCCTACAGCTGCACGGAAAAATCCTGCGGAAAAAGATAAATAACATCACATATTTCACGTAAAAGCAAAAGAATTTCTCTCTGTGGTGAACAAAAAATAGAGACATTTCTCAAGAAAAAGACATAAATCATACAATTTTCCATGAAAAATAACGTAAAAAATCGGACAAGTTTTGCTGTAATCCTGTTAAAATAAAGGGTTTAGAGCAATATCAAAAACAGTATCCTGTATGAAAAACTGTTCCTTGACAATCCATAGGCAAATTGTTAACCTGTTAACGAACCAGAAAGAAATTGCACAAATAATTTTAGAAATAACGAGAAGGATTTGGGCAAATGTTCTTTCAATTAACTTCTATACTATTTTATTTATTTCAAGGAGGACGAAGTAATGAAGAAGAATTTTTTATCTAAAGCAGCAAGCTTACTAACCATGGCTTTATTAGTAGCAAGCTTAGCAGCCTGCGGTGGAAAAGACAAAGGGAATGTAAATGAGCCACCAAAGACAGACGGGGGCACAAAAGTAGAAGAAAACAAAGGCACAGATAAAGAAGAAGTAAAAGAAGAAGTTGCAAAACCAGACAAAATTCACGTTATGATGACAACTATCTTAACAGAAGAAAATGGTCAAAAAGCTTTAATCGACAAATATAAAGAAATAACTGGTATCGATCTTGAAATTACAAAACCAGACCACAACCAATTCTATGAAAAAGTAAACTTAGCTTTTGCATCAGGTGATGTGCCTGATATCATTGAATTAGGTGGAACAAACTATACATCTTACGCAGTTAACGGTGCACTTTGGGATATGACAGATGCATGGGAAAACTCTGAGTTAAAAGCATCTGGTATATTAAAAGAGCAATATGTTGATGCACTTAAAATTGATGGTAAATTATTTGGTTTCCCAATGGCAAAAGGTAACGGAACACTTACCTATGTAAGAGGAGACTGGATGGAAAAATTAAACTTAAAAGCACCTACAAATTATGACGAATTCCTTGATATGTTACGTGCATTTACAAATGATGATCCAGACGGTAACGGTCAAAAAGACACCTATGGTATTACAGCAGCAGGTTTAATCAACAGTGAAACACCATATGAAATTTATTTAAGAGAATTCTACCAAGATGCAATTCCTGATTTCTATGAAGAAGGCGGAAAATACGTTGACGGTATGTCTCAACCTGCAATGAAAGCAGCTTTACAAAGAATGAGAGATGCGTATGCAGAAGGTTTAATCGATAGAGAAATCGTTACAAACAAAACATCAACATGTAGAGATAAATTCTATGCAGGTCAAGTAGGAGCATTCAACTACTGGGCAGGTTTCTGGAATGTAAACCTTGAAAACAACTTACAAGCAGTAAATCCTGATGGTAAAGTAATGGGTCTTGAGCCAATCAAAGAAGCACAATATATCGAAAGACCACCAACAGCAATGGTTATCACAAACGCTGCTAAAAACCCTGAAGGAATCTTCAAATATTTAATCGAGTTCTCTCATGACGCTGGCGAAGGCGAAATGTTATTTACACGTGGAGTAGAAGGTGTACACTACGAAGTGAAAGATGGTAAAACAGTTGCTATGAACCAAATGGCAGCACCTGATAAAGTATTTGAAAAAGCATTCTATTCACCAGAATTAACAATTACAAACTTTGAAAATCCAATTGCATTAGATGAAAGAGTTATTAACTCCTTAGAAATCTTTGAAGCAAACTCCTTTATCTACCCAATTCCACGTTCTTCAGAAGTAATTGCTGAAAACTTACCAGAGCTTAACACAATTAAGAGCCAAGTAATTGCTCAAGTAGTTGTTGGCGAAATGACTGTTGACGAAGGAATTGCACACTACGAAACACAAGCAAAACCATATATCGAAGCAATTTTAGCTGACTTAAACAAATAAGATCAGATTGATCGTATAGTAGAATAGAAAGTCAAACATGAGTCTGCCATGCAGATTCATGTTTGATTCTTTGTAAATAGGTTTCAATTATGATGAAGGAGGATGGCAAACATGGCAAATATGGTTCGACCAGCAGAGACAAAAGTTTCTAGGCTGAAGACCAATCTGTGGAAATACCGATATTTCTACCTCATGTTTATACCAGTATTTATCACCTTAATACTGTTTTATTATTTACCTATGTTAGGCGTACGTTTTTCTTTTTATAAATACACCCCATTTGCCCCCCCTACTTTTGTAGGAATGAAGAATTTTGAGAAACTATGGCAAACAAAACGTTTTTGGGATGCTTTTAAGAATACGTTACAAATTAGTATTTTTAACTTATTTTTAAGCATGATTATCTCTGTAATTGTTGCTTTATTAATTAACGAGATTTATACATTAAAACTTAAAAAAGTGGTTCAAACAGTTATTTATTTACCTCATTTCTTATCTTGGGTTGTTGTTGCCTCTATTTTTATGATTATTTTATCTCCCCAAGGTGGATTTGTGAATCAAATTCTTACGGGTACAGGACTTGTGAAAGAACCTATTTATTTCCTAGCGGAAAGAAAATGGTGGAGACCTGCTTATTATTTCATTGGACGGTGGAAAGAAACTGGTTGGGGAACGATTATTTATTTAGCTACTTTAACAGGTATTAGTCCAGAATTATATGAAGCAGCTAGTATTGATGGTGCAAACCGATTTAAACAAACATTATATATTACAATACCATCTCTTATGAACACTGTTATTATCGTTCTTATCTTAAACCTTGCAAAAGTCTTAAACTTATTTGAATCTGTTTTCGTACTCTATAATCCATTGGTTTATGAAGTAGCAGACGTATTACAAACCTATGTTTATCGATTAGCATTAAATGCAAACTCACCAGATTACGGTTTCTCAACAGCCGTTGGTTTATTTAAATCGTTAGTATCACTAATTTTAGTGCTTGGTTCTAACTGGGCAAGTAAGAAAGTAAGAGGACGAGGAATACTCTAGGAGGGAGGAAAAACATGAGACCTAAATTTAGTTTTCACAAAGATCATAGAGCAAGAACTATCTTTAATATATTTAACTTTTTATTCTTTACTATTTTATTAACAGCCATGGTAATTCCTATCCTAAAAGTATTTGTGGACTCCATTGATACATCAGGAAGCTATGGAATGAAACTTTGGCCCCAAAATCCATCTTTTGAGGCTTACAAAATTATATTTTCAACAACCGCATTATATAAGCCATTTTTAATTTCTGTATATGTAACCGCATTAGGAACGTTCTTAGGCTTATTTATGTCTACCATTGGAGCTTATGTACTTATCCAATTTGATATGCCAGGAAGAACCTTATTTAGCTATTTACTTTTGTTTACAATGATATTTAGTGGTGGTTTAGTACCAACTTATCTTGTTATGAGAGACTTAAACTTATTAAATACACTTTGGGCTATTATACTTCCAGCTAGTTTAAATGTATACAATCTGGTTCTAATGAGAAACTTCTTCGAAGGGATTCCAGAAAGTTTATTTGAATCTGCAGAAATAGATGGTTGTACACCACTTGGTATTTTTACGAAAATAGTATTACCATTATCCAAGCCAGCTCTTGCATCTATCGGTTTATTCTTTGCCGTTGCATTCTGGAATGAGTATACAAACTTTACGATTTATATTTCAGATCCAAAATGGTATAACTTCCAAGTTAAATTAAGATCATTAATTCTTGATGACCAATCTTTAGCAGCAGCGTCTACAGAAGGTATTTATGCAAAAACAGTACAAAACGCGGCTATTATTGTGGCTATTATTCCATTTATGTTTATTTATCCTTTTGCTCAAAAATACTTTGTAACAGGGGTTACAATGGGGGCAGTTAAAGAATAAGAAACCAAGCTTTATTACGAAGAAATAGGATGTTCTAAAAACTCTTAAGGACGTGCTATTAATGATAATAAAAAAACAAGGCGGTGCAAAAAATAGGGCTTAAAACTCACAATGCATAGAAGTATGTATAGTGGAGGGAAGTCCTATTTTTGCATGAATCATAAAATACAAAACTCCATTCGTTGCTTACAGAAAGAGGTGTAGATATGGAAAAGTTATTCTTTGAAAAGCTAGCCAATTTTGATAGACAACAAGAACCATGTTCCATTGCGATTCCCTTTCCAAAAGGTGAACTTCATCATATCCATGATCTTACAATTACTGATGGTATAGACTCTGTTCCTACGCAAGGTAGTGTAACAGGATATTGGCCTGATGGTAGTATCAAATGGGGATTGATATACTTTTTAGCAGATATTCCCGCAAATCAAAGCAAAACGTACTACTATACTTTAAAAAAACAAGAGAAAACACTTCAAGAGAACCCCTTTCAGATTTTAGATAAAGGGGAAACATTACTTGTTGATAACGGACTTATTCAATTAGAGCTAAATCATATACAAGGCAAGAGTCCTTTTCATAAAATACAAATGAAGGATTTTATGATTAAGGAAAATGAAATTCAAGGTCCCTATATCAAGAGCCAAGAGGATCAATGGGTTGCCATTCTTGATGGTCCTTGGGAAATCATAGAGGCTGGACCTGTAATAACCCGATTACAATCCAAAGGAAAGCATCACAACCAAAAAGATGATCAGTGGATGGATTATATTTTAAATATAGAGCTTTATGCAGGCAAACCTTGGTTTAAGACTGATTATAAGATTATCAATAAAGAAGAACAAGAATTTCAAATATTAAAATCCATAGAATTCAATCTACATCCAAAAGCAACAGACTCTACAAAGATTAAAACCATGTTAGGACACTCTAACTATCGGACTTCTTTTCAAGAAGGAACAGGGGAAGAACAAATTTCTTATATGATTGATGCAGATCATCTTCTTGCAGAAGCCAATGAACATATGCCTGAGGTTTTTTATGGTACTTTTTTTGCAGATTGGACAGATGAGGCCAAGGGTGGCATTTGTGCTACTTTATTTCAAGCCCATCAAAATTTTCCTAAAGCTTTCGAAGTAGATGGAAAGAGATTAAGCATACAAATTTTGCCACACAAATCAGAAGGTTTAACCTTTTATCAAGGAATGGCAAAGACTCATACTTTCTTTTTACATCTACATGACTCAACGGTAGACAAAACAACTCTCAATCAACGAAGTCTCCACTTGCAAATGCCAGATAGACCTATTCTAGATTCTTCTGTTTATGAGAGATCAAATATCTACAACGCTATTTTTACAGATCAAAAAATAGATTTTGTAGAAAGAGGCTTAATCAATATGGCAGATCGTCGTGGAAAAGCCTATGGCATCCTTCATTGGGGAGATGCCCCAGATAGTGGATATACAGAGCAAGGACGTGGCGGTGGTGGCCTCGTATGGACCAATAATGAATATGATTTTCCCCATGCTATGATGCAGATGTATGCCCGAACTGGAGAACGTCGTATGCTAGATTATCTTCTTGTAGCGGCTAGGCATTGGATGGATATCGATGTTTGTCATTACAGCCCTGATCCTTTAAGGCAAGATGCCCAGATTACTCATTCTGCGAACCATGTTAGTGGAGAAGTAGAGATCAGCCATGAATGGGTACAAGGTTTGCTAGACTACTATCATCAAACAGGAGACACTTTTGCTTATGATACAGCCATTCGTACAGGAAAAAATATTTTACGATGGTTAGACGAACCACGTTATCATAAAAAAGGAGAAATTAATGCAAGAGAAACAGGATGGGCACTCCGTTCCCTTGTAGCTCTCTATAAAGAAACAAATGATCCCTCTTGGCTGGAAAAAGCAGATTTTATTGTTGGGCATTTTGAAGAGTGGAAAGAACTTTATGGAGAGTGGTTAGCACCTTATACAGACCATAGTGTGATTCGTGTTCCTTTTATGATTGCTATTGCTGTTGGTAGTTTGATGCGATACTATAAGATCAAACCGGAAGAAAAAATAAAAAATATGGTCATTGATGCTGTAGATGATATGGTAGAGCATTGTATTTTAGAAAATGGTTTATTTTATTATAAAGAGCTTCCAAGTTTACGAAGATTGGGTAACAATACATTAGTGTTAGAAGCCTTAGTTTATGCCTATGAACTGACAGGAGATAAAAAATATTTAGAAGCAGGAATCCCAACCTTTGAATCTTATTTTGAGAGAGTTTCAGGACTTTCACAAAACAAGAAAAAAGTAGGGGATGCCATTTGGGTAACAGGCCAAGGGCCCAAAGGATTTGCCCAATCTTTCTATCCTATTGTTAGTTTTTATGTAACAGCAGTAAAAAATAATATTATTTAAAAAGTCCTATTTTTACTAGAACAATTATATTTTTACATTTTTTTATTGCGTACCTATATTTCATTATAAAGCCTTATTATAAAAACCTTACTTTTTAAATTTAAAGAGTAAGGTTTTTATACATTAAAGGGAAAACCCTCATTATGCGAAATCTTAGTTAATAGGGAGCAAGCCTCATTTTGAATATATAGATATTGAAATTTCCAAGACACAGTGATAGGATGATAAGAAAACATGGAAAAGGAGAATAAAGATGCGAGACGTATTGATGATGACCCCAGGGCCTACAGAGATTCATGAAGATGTAAGGCAAGCCATGGCGAAAGCCATTACAAATCCAGATTTAGATAATCAATTTTTTGAATATTATAAAGAAACTTGTGATAAAATTAAAGAAATTCTGCATACGAAAGATGATGTACTGGTTCTCAGCGGGGAAGGTATCCTAGGATTGGAAGCTGCTTGTGCTTCTTTAATCGAACCAGGAGATCGTGTGCTTTGTATCGATAACGGTATTTTTGGAAAAGGCTTTGGAGATTTTGCAAAACTCTACGGTGGCCAAGTTGTTTATTTTGAAAGTGATGATAGGAAACCTGTTGATGTACAAAAACTAGAAGAGTTTTTAGCAAAAGACCATGATTTTAAAGTTGCTACAGTAGTTCATTGTGAAACCCCTTCTGGAATCACGAATCCTATGGATCAAATCTGCCCCTTGTTAAAAAAGTACGGAATTTTAAGTGTGGTCGACTCTGTATCAGCCATAGGTGGAGAACCTGTGGAAGTAGATCAATGGCAAATGGATATTGTCCTTGGTGGGAGTCAAAAGGCCTTATCTGCAGCCCCTGGTCTTACTTTTCTCAGTATTAGCCAAGATGCTTGGGATGCCATGAATAAAAGAAAAACACCTATTGCATCTTTTTATTGTAATCTAGCCATATGGAAAGATTGGTACAAAGAAAAATGGTTCCCCTACACCCAAGCTATTAGTGATATTTACGGACTACGGAAAGCAGTTGATCGCCTAATAGAAGGCGACGATTATATTGAGCGCCATAAAAAATTAGGAGAAGCAGTTCGTTATGCCTTGGTGAAATCTGGCTTAGAGCTATATCCTTACAATGGATTTTCTAATACTGTTACAACCTTCTGTGTACCAGATGGAATATCTTTTCAGGACATTTATACAGAAATGTTAGAAAATCATCAAGTTATGATTGCAGGTGCTTTTGATTACTTAAAAAATAAAGTTATTCGGATTGGGCATATGGGAGAAAACTGTTACGAAGAAAAATTATATAGAACTCTAAAAGCATTGGACAAAACTCTAAAAAAATATGGAGTTGCTATGAATGGAAGCCTACACCAACATTTTGTAGAAACATTATAGATATCTATCATCAGCAGGAGGAGAAGTATGAATTGGCATATAAAAAGATTTAATGATCTAAGTAATGAAGAATTATATCGGATTTTACAATTAAGAAATCAAGTATTTATTATAGAACAAAACTGTCCCTATTTAGATTGTGATGAAAAAGATTTTAATGCTCATCATCTATTTTTAGAAGACGAAGGACAGATTGCTGCTTATGCTAGAATTTTAGGAAAAGGTGTCAACTATGAAGAAATGTGTATAAGCCGCGTTGTTGTCAATCCTATTTACAGAAGGCAGAAACTAGGTGTTCAGCTGATGACACAGGCTATCAATTTTATAGAAAATCATTTCAAGGAAACGAGTATCCGAATTTCAGGGCAAGCTTATCTTCTAGATTTTTATCAAGATCTAGGGTTCAAAAGAGTATCCGATGAATATTTAGAAGATAACATTCCACATTTTGAGTTTTTATACAAAAAAAGAGGTTGTTAAAGAACAACCTCTTAATCAAGCAACCGCTTTTCTCCAGAGAGAGCTTGAATGGGTTTAATATTCTGGGTTACTTCTAAAGTTCCCATATATTTTCCACTCTTATCTCGTACGGCAAAGTAGCGAATATAGGCAAAAATTTCACCCATTTGAATCCAAAAATCTTCAGAATCCTTTTTACCGGATTTAAAATCTTGCAAGATTTGGTCTACGATATGCACTGATGCAGGGGGATGGCAGTTATGCACATCTCGACCAATAGCTGCTTTGGTTCTTGTAAAAATTCTTTCTTTACCCAAGGAGAAATATTTTACCGTATCCTGATCATCAATAAAAGTAATATCAATAGGTAAATGATTGAATAAAGTTTCGATTTGTTGAAAGGACAATACGCCACTTTCAAAAGAAACAAATCCTTCATCTACCTTTTGTTTTAGTTCCTCTGCTTCCTGCTTATCTTCTTCATAGGAAGCGGTTGTATTTGGTTCCCATTTGGCCAAAGGTTCAGTTAAACAAAAACCGATCTCATGACTTTCTTCTGCGATTTGAAACCATTCATCTTCTGTTAATGTTTCTAGTGCCATAGGAAAAAGGATATTCTCTTCTTTAAAGATCATTTCTTTAATATGATGAATTAACTCATCTATTTTAGAAAAGAGTTGATCCCATTCATTAGAAAAGTTTTGCAGTAACTTTCGAAGTTCTTTTATTCTTTCTCGATTTTCATCATCCACTCCCCACATAACCTTTGGCGGAGCTGTAATTTCATATTTCTCCAAATAAGGAAAGAGCAAATTCTCTTTTCGACTATAATGGAGGTCAATCTCCCATAACCTTTCAAGTTGATCCTGTAAATCCATTAGCAGAGCCTCTGATTGTTCCGATTTAAGCCTTTCAGCTAGAGGTTGGATCGTTGATTCCATGAACTCTTCTAAAGCTCGATTTTCCCGTAAAAACGTGTGTACAGGATGCCCGGGTGTCTTTTCAGGGCTTTCAGGGTGGTGAACTTCCGTAATGGAGCCTTTAAAGACAGCTGCATGTACATCACAAAGTCGTTGGATTTCCTCAATTTCCATTCCTTCCATGATCAATGCTTGCTCCATCTCTGAAATTTCTTTTGCCGAAACTTCCTTGATCAACTCAGCAAATCGAGCCTGTACTTCATCAGCATTTTTACCATCATGCAAATCCTTAATAATTGACTTTAAAACTTCCTTCCGATATTCCCTGTTATTAATCAATTCACTCATACAAAAACCTCCCTATCATGATTGGATTATATATCCTTTTCTTTTAAAATACTCCATAATGGTATCCAGTGTTATGCCTTTCATTCTAGCCCCTTTTTCTAAAGTCATCACTCTGCCAGCTGTATTCAAAGCTCCTTTTTTCGTAATGTCATGAAAACCAAGTTCTAGCATAACGTCTATTATGCCCGGATCTTCTTTCCATAAATCATAGATAGGTTTATTTAAGTTAATTTGTTTCATTAGATCCTCTCCCTATGGATAAAAAATAATAATACTTTAACCACCTTATATATCTACGTCATATTTTATAAGAAAAGTAGGAAGAAAGATGTGATCTAGATCACGTAATTGAAAATAATTATCAATAAGTTGAGGTCTATAAATAAAAAAGACCCCTTACCTAAAAAGATAATTAGATAAGGGGTAACTTTATTATACAGCCTTTGAGACTAATCTTTGGCTTGCTAAAGATTTTTTTACATCAATGATCCTCTGATTTGTGGATCCACGAAAAGGAAGTAATAAATTTTTCTTTGTAATATCAAACTTTCCATCTACTAATGTATCGGTGGCATACAATAGATCTTGCCAACCTGGGTTTTGGTTCATATGAGCTAACAATTCTTCAAATTGATACCCCGTATAGGTCATAACTGATAAACCTAGGGAATGGGCGAAATCAGCTAAAAGAACAGCCTTTTCAGCCTGCAAAAAAGGTTCTCCGCCACTGATGGTAATACCATCTAACAATGGATTGGCTTCAATCATTTTTTTGATATCATCAATTTTTATTTCATAACCACCACAAAGATCATGAGTTTGAGGGTTATGGCATCCCATACAATGATGGAGACAGCCTTGGGTAAAGATAACAAACCGAATACCTGGTCCGTCTACAATCGATTCTTTTACAATACCCGCAATTCGAATTGTATCTGTATGACTCTTCATCAATGTCCTCCTAAAGTAGAAAAATGCTTTACTCTGTCTCTTTCTTCTGCTTTTTTTGCATCATTAAAACGATCTAAAGTACCTACCAAATAACCTGTAATTCTTCGGATGCGATCAAAAGGAATATTTCCTTCTACCCGTCCACATTGTGGACAAGTATGTCCAATGGTACCTGTATATCCACACACAGGGTCACGATCTACAGGATGATTGATAGAACCATAGCCAATACCAGCTTCCTTCATAGCACGCACAACTTTTTCAAAAGCATCAATATTTTGGGTAGGATCTCCGTCTAGCTCCACATAGGTAATATGTCCTGCATTGGTCAATTCATGATAAGGAGCTTCTAAATTAATTTTATCAAAAGCTGTGGTTTCGTAATAAACAGGAATATGGAAACTGTTTGTATAGTATTCACGATCTGTAACCCCTTCAATTGTACCAAAACGTTCTCGGTCCATAGCAACAAAACGACCTGCGGTACCTTCAGCAGGGGTACCAATTAAAGTGAAGTTTAATCGATACTTTTGGCTAGCTTCATCCATTCGTTTACGAAGATGACCAATGATTTCAAGGCCTATTCTTTGTGCCTCAGGATCTTCCCCATGATGTTTGCCAGTTAACGCTTTTAAACATTCAGCCAAGCCAATAAATCCAATAGATAAAGTTCCATGTTTAATGACTTCACGAATTTCATCATCTTTATCCAATTTATCAGAATCAATCCAAATGCCCTGTCCCATTAAGAAAGGGAAGTTATGAACCTTTTTACCTGCTTGTAATTCAAAACGTTCCAGTAGCTGTTGAATGGTTAACTCAATGACCTCATCAAGACGTTGATAAAAGCCATCAAAGTTACCTTGATACTGAATACCGATCCTTGGTAAATTTAATGTTGTAAAACTTAAATTCCCCCGTCCATAAATCACTTCTTTAGAAGGATCATAAACATTTCCTACTACCCGTGTACGGCAGCCCATGTAAGCGATTTCTGTTTCAGGATGTCCAGGTCTATAATATTGAAGATTAAAAGGAGCATCTAGGAAAGAGAAATTAGGAAACAATCTTTTGGAGCTTACTTGGCAAGCCAGTCTAAATAAATCATAGTTAGGGTCTTCAGGGTTATAATTAATTCCCTCTTTTACTTTGAAAATCTGAATAGGAAAAATAGGGGTTTCTCCATTGCCAAGCCCAGCCTGAGTAGCTAATAGCAAGTTCTTCATTACTAAGCGACCTTCAGCAGAAGTATCGGTACCATAGTTGATAGAACTAAAAGGAATTTGAGCTCCAGCACGAGAATGCATGGTGTTCAAGTTATGGATGAGAGCTTCCATAGCTTGGAAGGTTCTGCGATCCGTATCTTTATAGGCATTTTTTATAGTAAAAGATTGTAGTTTATCAACCAGAGCCTCATCCTTTAGTAGCTCCGATAAATAAGCAGCCTCTTTTTTCAGATATGGGATGGCCATTTCTTCATCTAGTTCAGGTTGAAGCTGATCTACCTTCTCTAGTTTTTCAAATAGTTCTCTTACTTTAGGGATTAACTCTTCATCTCCTATTAATAGATCTAAGCCCTTTAACATGGTTTCACGATACAGTCTTCGATAGGTTTTTGCCACTCCTAGGGCCATGGCATATTCAAAATTAGGGATACTTTGTCCGCCGTGTTGGTCATTTTGATTAGACTGAATGGCGATACAAGCCAAAGCAGAATAGCTTTGAATATCTTTTGGTTCTCGAAGATGTCCATGTCCTGTACTAAATCCACCTTCAAATAAAGTTTTAATATCAATTTGACAACAAGTTGTCGTTAAGGTTAAAAAATCTAAATCATGAATATGAATATCTCCGGTTTTATGAGCTTGTGAATGTAAAGGATTTAAAACAAAAAGATCATAAAATTGTTTAGCCCCTTCAGAACCATACTTCAACATGGTTCCCATAGCTGTATTGCCATCAATATTTGCATTTTCTCTCTTAATATCTAATTCCTGAGCATCTTTAAAGGTTAA
>JAAZLH010000245.1 GCA_012799415.1 Candidatus Epulonipiscium sp.
CATCAAGCAGATATTGAAGGGGAAGATGTACATACAGGAAAACTGATTCGACATAAAAATTTAGTGATAGATATAGAACGCTACGAAGTAAGTAAAGATGGAGAAGTATTGGATCTTACTCTACGAGAATATGAATTACTTAAGTTTTTGGCTTCTCAAAAAGGACAAATATTTTCAAGGGAAGTCCTTCTAGAAAAAGTATGGGGATATGAATATTATGGTGATGTGCGTACTGTTGACGTAACAGTACGACGTCTGAGAGAAAAAGTAGAAGATGAATCAGGAAAACCAGATTATATTTTAACGAAGCGAGGCATCGGCTATTACTTTGCAGGATAATAAAGATCGGGGAATAAGGATGAAAAGTATCAAATGGAAATTGGTTGTCATGAATACGGTACTAATCTTAATCGTTATGATGATCAGTGGGACATTTATTGTATTTTCGGTTCGAGGTCGAGCTTACGAAGATTTACGAGGCCAATTTAATCATGCTATAGGTCAGCTCAGGCAAGTGGTTTCTATGGAAACATCGAAAGATGGGATGGAAAAGGCTTTACGAGAAGCCATTATTAATAGTGCTTATTTTTATAAAGATACCCAGGTCTATCTACTAAACTCCAAAGGTGAGACCCTTTTTTCTACCGTATCGGCAGGGAAGGAAAAGCCAAGGTTTACATCCCAAACAGTCATGTCTGCCATGAATGGTACTCAGAGTAAAGAGATGGACCGGATGGTAGAAGAAGATGAAATGGGAAATCCTATGAATATGCGTGGATATGCAGATGCCATTATGATGGATGGAGAGGTCCAATTTATTATTTATATCCGTAGTTTTACTAAGGAGTTAGAAGAGAATTTATTTAATACGATTTTAATTATTTTAACTGCTGTTCTGTTGGCCATAGGATTGATGGGAGGGATTGGTTCTATTTTAGCCAGCACCTTGACCCAACCCATTATTACCTTAACCCACAAGGCGAGGAAGATGGCGGAAGGAGACTTTAAGCAAGTCATTATGGTACAGTCTGATGACGAGATTGGCCAGTTAACAGTAAACTTTAACCGAATGGCTTTTGCTCTAGACCGCTCTCTTACAGCTATGACTAGTGAGAAAAATAAGATGGAGACAGTTCTAGCTCATATGGCAGATGGTGTTTTGGCTTTTGATCGCAGGGGGGATCTTATTCATGCCAACCCTTTGGCATATCAGTTACTACAGCTATCTTCAGAGATTGTAGACATAGGGGAATTACATAAAGTATTGGATTTAAAAATTGGTTTTGAAGAACTAATGGATATGAGTGAAGGAACGATTATTCAGCAACTTTTACAAATAGAAGATAAATACATTAATGCTTGCTTCGCTCCCTACTTAGATCTAAATGGAAAAACAGCAGGTATTATTGTAGTTTTTCAAGATGTAACAGAACATAAAAAATTAGAAGAAGCTCAAAAAGAATTTGTGGCCAATGTATCTCATGAGCTGCGTACCCCTCTTACAACCATTAAATCCTATACTGAAACATTGTTAGATGGTGCTGTAGAAGATAGGGATACAGCCTATCGATTTTTAGAGGTAGTGGAGTATGAAACAGATCGAATGACAGTGCTAGTCCAAGATTTATTAGAACTATCTAAATTGGATAGCAGACAAATTCAATTATGTAAAAAACAAATCTCCCTTTCCGCTTTGGTAGAAGGTTGCGTTCAAAAGTATGAAATACATATGAGTAAAAAGAAGCAAAAGTTATACTTTATACCGCCCTTAGAAGAGTATCAAATTTTAGGGGATCCGGATCGAATTTTACAAGTACTTAATAATATATTGAGTAATGCAATGAAATACAGTCCAGAAGAAGCAGAGATTACGGTGTCTATAGAAGAATGCAGAGATCATATTCAAGTAAAAGTGATTGATACTGGAATGGGTATTCCTAAGGAAGACATAGGAAAAATATTTGAGCGTTTTTATCGTGTAGATAAAGCTCGTTCCCGAGTTATGGGAGGAACAGGACTTGGTCTTGCCATTGCAAAGGAAATTATGGAGTTACACGGAGGAACCATTGAGCTGGAAAGTGTTTATGGCGAAGGGTCAGAGGTGCGCCTAGTATTTCCTAAGTTTTGTGGTGAAAAAAAGTGAGAACTGTAACGGAAAAGTAAGGACGTTGTAATCAGTTTGTAACAATACTCTTGTATAATGAGAGTACAGCTTTATATTGAAATTATAGGGGGAAATGAAGATGAAAAAACAACTCGTCTTTTTCCTATTTATTTTATTTTTATTCTGGACTCCAACAGTGTTATTAGCATCACCTATATCTATGCAGGATGATAAAATAAATGATTCGGTTACCGTGGAAGATGCTTTAGGGTATGTAGAAGATGTGGAAGAAGAAAAATTATTGGATTTAGGACTTATACAAATAAAAAAAGGATTATCTAAAAAAGAAGAGCCTACTTTTGCCCAACAAAGAAATATTGCTATAGAAGGAAAAGAAGGGACTAGTATTATTATCTTTGTCTATTCAACAAATGATCAAGGTGATATTAACCTTACCTTTGAGAGTGTAAGACAAGCCATTGGTGCATCAGGTATTTACAATGAATCTATTTCTTTTGATACCATAGGAGAAAACTATGTACTTATCTATGCAGAAAAAGGGGAACAAAAGGTAGCACGGCTATTTCAAATTAATCGTAAAAAACAAGAAACAAAGATTGAATTACAAAGTAAAAGATACGATATTTTAAAACTAATTCCGTAATGAAAAAACGGGGAATGCATATGTCTAAAGAGCAGTTTAAAAGTATATTATTGGTATTTTTATTATCATTATCAGTGTATCAGGTAGGACAGTTATGGTTTGAAGATTTATCAGGCCATAACTTTTTTTATCATGTCATTGTGCAGAGGTTAGAAGGATATAAAAAAAATCAGCCAACGGAACGGCATTCTCTTAATAAACCCCACAAAGTGGTGGTTTATTTTGGTGATTCCGAAAAAGAATTTGTTGTTCTTAGCAATACCCGAGGAGAAGCGGCAGAATTTCAAAAAATAGCACAGGATGTTTTAAAGGTCACGATGCAGAGAGGGGAGTATACTGGGAGTTTTTCTTTGAATCCTGAAAAAGGAGATGGTATGGCTTCTTTGTGGAAGTTTCCAGGTGTTATTTTAGATTATCGATTTTCTTTTCCCTTTACATCCTTGCCCTGGGAACTTGGGATTAAATCTCTTTCCTATGGAAAGGAAATAGGATCTTTTGATCAAATATGGCTACTGGTCAATCAAAAGACCCAAGGAGCAGAATATCAAGCTTTTTTTATTAATCAGCAAGAGCAAATGGCCCATCAGGTTGTGTGGAAAGTAGAACAGCCTAAAGAGCCCTTGATGGAATTAATGAAACAATTGGAGAGTAAGCAATTTTGGACGTATAGTTCCAGTAAAAAAGATGGACTAAGTAAGTTTGAAAAAAATGTTTTTCTACCTGTAAATACCCAAGAATCATACGTAAATCAAGTCGTATTTTTAGAAAATCCTATTTTAGAAGATGGGGAAATCAATGAAGAATTATTAGAGGAAATGCTAAATCCTTTCTTTGAAAACTATACTCTTAAATGGATGATAAAAAAAGAAAATAATCGTTATGTTTATGGAGATGATGGGATTATTATTAAATATTTTCCAGAAGGGATTATTGAATATAGTAATCAAACAATTCAAGGGAAAAAAGGGGAAATGTCTTTAGAGGAAGGATATCAAGTAGCGAAAACATTTCTAAATCGTGATCAACAACTAACGAGGCAAGAATATGATTTGGTATCTTATGAAAAGACTGCTGATGGATATTATTTCTATTTTGATTATTCTTTTTATGATTTTCCTTATATTATTTCAGAAAACATAAAGGAAGAATTAGGAATCAACTACCCAATAGAAATATGGGTACAGAATTATCAAGTAAAAGTGTATCGTAGGTGGATTATGGAGCAAAAACATCTATCGATTTATTTTAAAGAAATGCAAGATACCTATACTGCTGCCTATGATCGTTTAGCAAGGCGATTAACAACAGCACAAAAACAAGCGCCTATACAAGATTTGTTTTTAGGCTACTATCAAGAAAATATAGGAGAAAACCCACAGTTATCTTGGATTTTTTCTATTGATGACCAATGGTACTACGAAAGGGTAAAGTAGTAAGGAGGGGAAGTGGAGTATGAATTGGACTAAGGTAAAGAATATCTTGATTATTCTTTTTATGATTTTAAATGTGGCTCTGGGTACCTACTCCTATTCGAAACGCTATCACAGGTACACTTTATCTACGGAACGAATTGAGCAAGTACAAGAATTGTTACAGACAAACCAAATTAAAATGACAGGTAAAATTGTTTCCTCCTTTTATCCAATGTCAAAATTAAAAATTGAACTTGGTAAATATGAAGATATTACTTTAATTGAACGAATTTTTAATGATTCACAGATGATCCCATCCATTGAAAGTCATGGAAGGCGATATGTAAAAGGCAAAGAAGAACTTTGGATTAGTCGACAAGAAGGTAATATGGTTGGGGTCATCTCTTATACAAATCCTGATGGACGAGGCCGGTTAAAGAGTCTTGCTTATGAGGATGTGAAAAAAGTCGGAGATCAATTTGTGAAAGAAATTACTAGTGGCAAAGGAAAGTTTGTCATTGATGAGCAGGGTACGACTCAAGAGGGCTATCGCTTGTCTTATAAAGAAGTTTATAAAGGATGGCGGTTATTTAACAGTACAGTAGATATTGTTTTAACAGAAAAAGGGGTTGTATGGGGTCAGTTATTGCGATATCAACCTATAAGATTTCATGGGGAGAAGAGGGATATCTATCCCCCAGATGAAGTACTACTTAATTTTATATACTTTATTCGAGAACAATATCCAGTAGAGCCAATTACAATTGTAAAAATGGACTTAGGATATGACGCAGGTACGAGGGATGGGACACGTGATATCTACGGTATAGCTGTGCCTTATTATCGGATTATCCTAGAAACTGGCCAGATATTTTATATTAATGGGTACACC
>JAAZLH010000246.1 GCA_012799415.1 Candidatus Epulonipiscium sp.
CATTAGCATAAAGTCTAATTTTCACCCTAAAACTAAAACTTCTGCATTAATTCTAAATTCTAATGATAATTTATCCATAATATAGTATCCTTGTTTTTTAACACTCTATAAACTTAAATTAAGATAAATAGCAATTGGTTAAACATATACCAATTGCTATTTTATATTTTAAATCTTAAGTAGCTATTACCTGTATTAAAAGCTACTTAAGCAATTATATTTCCAAGGAACATTTATATTGTTTCTTGTACTATTTTTTTGTATTTTTCCAGTTCTGATTTCGAACAATATACAAAATGCTCAGGCTCTACTTCCACCATGGATGGCTTTTCATTAGAGTAATCATGATCTTTGACAGGATCATATTCAATTCTTTTTCTTGTACGTTCAGTAATAGGATTTGGTTCCGGTATTGCAGAAAGCAAAGCCCGTGTATAAGGATGTAACGGCTTTTTATATAGGTCTTCTCCCTTAGCTACTTCTACAAGTTTTCCAGAATACATAACTCCTATCCTATCTGAAAAATATTTTACAACGGACAAATCATGAGCAATAAACAAAATTGTCAAACCTAACTCCTCCTTAAGATCATTAAGAAGGTTAAGAACTTGTGCTTGTATAGATACATCAAGAGCAGAAACAGGTTCATCTGCAATTATCAGTTTTGGTTTTATTATAATAACTCTAGCAATACCTATACGCTGTCTTTGTCCACCTGAGAACTCATGGGGATAACGTGTAGCATGTTCTTCTGTAAGTCCAACTTTTAGAAGAGTTTCTATAACTCTTTCGTTGATTTCTTTCTTATCTGTAATTCCCCTTACTTTCAATCCTTCCCCTAAAATTTCTTCAACTGTCATTCTTGGGTTAAGAGAATCAATAGGGTCCTGAAAAATCATTGCTATATTATCAGTTATATATTTCCTAAGCTCCTTTGTCATTTCCCCACCTATATCACGGCCATTAAAATTAATATTACCTGAAGTAGGATCATAAAGCCTAATAATTGTACGGCCAGTAGTTGTTTTTCCACATCCTGATTCTCCTACTAATCCAAATGTTTCAGCATGTCGTACATTAAAACTTATATCATCCACTGCTTTTACTACTAGCTTATTTTTTCCCCTGCCGGAACTAAAATATTTACATAAATTTTCTACAGTTAGAATGTAATTAGAATCATTCATTTATAGTTCCTCCTTGCTTCATTCTTTTAATTCTTTCTTTAAGTACATCTGGCAACTCAACTTTAGGTGCTTTCGGATGTAATAACCATGTTGCAGCAAAATGTGTATCTGAAAGTTTAAAATAGGGTGGCTCCTGTTCAAAATCTATTTCCATAGCATATTGGTTTCTCGCCGCAAAGGCATCCCCTTTTGGAGGATTTAGCATATTCGGAGGTGTCCCCGGAATAGCCAAAAGTTTTTCTTTTGTTTGTAAGTCCGGCATAGAACTAAGTAGAGCCCATGTATATGGATGAGCAGGTTCAAAAAATATTTCTTCGCTGGTTCCTGTCTCTACAATTTTTCCAGCATACATTACATTAACCCTATCTGCCATATTAGCAACAACACCTAAATCATGTGTAATAAATATAACGGAAAGATTCCTTTCCTCTTTTATTTTATTAATTTCTTCGAGTATTTTTGCCTGAACAGTAACATCTAATGCTGTTGTAGGCTCATCACAAATTAGTATTTCAGGTTCTGAAGCTAGAGCGATAGCAATTACGACTCTTTGTCTCATTCCTCCGGAAAATTGGAATGGATATTGATTAAAACGACGTTTTGCATCAGGTATCCCAACTGCCTCCATTAATTCAATAGCTCTTTCCTCTGCTTCCTGCTTGCTAAACTTCTTTGAAAGTCTTAAAACCTCTGTAATTTGTTTTCCAACTTTCATTATTGGATTAAGGGCTGAAAGGGGATCTTGAAAAATCAAACCAATGCGATTACCACGAATTTTGTGAAAATCTTCTTCATCCACTTTCGTTAAATCCATTCCATCGTATAAAATTTCACCAGACTCTATAATCGCATTACCAGGTAGAATTCCCATAATAGATTTTATGGTTACTGACTTACCTGAACCTGATTCCCCAACAATGGCAACTGTTTCACCTTTTCGTAGATCAAAACTTACGCCTCGAACAGCTTGCACAAGGCCTTCATGTACTTGGAAATTTATATTTAAATCTTTAACTTGCAAAATCACATTGTCTTTATTAGCTCCCATAGATTACTCTCCTCCTCTTTGCGTTGGGTCAAGTGCATCTCTCATTCCATTTGATAATAGGTTAAATGATATCATAAGCACTGATATAAGTAATGCAGGAATGAAAGTCTGATATGGGTACTGCAAAAGTACTTTTTGTCCATCAGAAAGCAAAACTCCAATAGATGGTTCAGGAGGCTGTAACCCTAAACCAATATATGCAAGAAATGATTCTGAAAAAATTGCACCAGGTACGGATATCATAGCACGGGTTATAAGTGGGCCTACAGTGTTTGGAAGTATGTGTCGAAAAATAAGTAATATATCGGGCACTCCCAATGTTCTAGCTGCAAGTACATACTCTCTACCCTTATATCTATAAAACTGCGTTCTAATAAGTCTTGCAGTTCCAATCCATCCAGTTATGGTCAGGGCTAATATAATAGACATCATCCCTGTACCAAACAATAAAATAAATAACATTACTATGACAAGATAAGGCAAACCTTCAAGTATTTCAACAATGCGCATCATCACTAAATCTACTTTCCCACCATAGTATCCAGCTATGGAACCATAAATAACTCCTATTACTACATTTGTAACAACAGATAATAATGCTATAAGAAGAGATATCCTAGCTCCTTTAAATAGTCTTGTAAACAAATCCCGTCCAAGATAGTCAGAGCCAAACCAAAAATATACATCTTCTGCACCTTTATATACATAATAATCTACTAATACATCGACACACTCAATACCATTTATTGTTTGTGGGTTTCTAATTTCTATAATACATTCAGGAGGATACTGTTTAGGATCATCTACATTTACTTTTTTACGATTTGTTAAAAGCCTTGTCCCATCTGCAATCCCAATTTTTTCTAATACTGGTATTCTAGGAGGCATATCTTTAAGTTTTAAATTTTGCTCAACATAAGAATACCCACTAAATAATGGTGCTATAATCGCAAGAACTACTATAGCCATAATAGCGTAAAATGCAATAATAGAGGCTTTGTTTCTAGTAAACCTTGTAAAGGATTCTTTAAAAAAACCTATGGATTCTGTTTCAAATGTTTCATCAAATATTCTATCATTTTCTTCCAAAACTATTTTAAATTTTGAATCTGGAATATTGAGTATATCTTCAGGAATATTTTTTAAATCAACTATCATTTTTTACCTCCCATCTTACTTTTTAGAGCCCATACGAATTCTTGGATCAAGTATTCCATAGGATAGATCCGTTATTAAAACTGTCACCAATGAAATAAATGAATAGAAAACTAATAAAGCTATTGTTAAAGGATGATCACCTGCATTTATGGATTTTACCAACATTCCACCCATTCCTGGGATACCAAAAATGCTTTCTATTACCATAGAACCACCCATAATACCAGCAAACATAGAAATAATAATATTTGCAAGGGGTACACAAGAATTTCTAAAGGCATGTCTTGTTATTGCTTGTCTTTGAGTAAGGCCCTTTGTTCTTGCTAAAAGTAAAAATTCTGAACCCATTGTCTCTATAAGTTCTCCTCTTAAATACCTTGCAATAGTTGCAATAGGACCAAGTGCCAATGCAATTACTGGTAATGCTACGGAATGCAAAACTTGTGCCAATGTCTTAGCTCCAGGATTATACAGTGTTGGAAATAC
>JAAZLH010000247.1 GCA_012799415.1 Candidatus Epulonipiscium sp.
ATGCACTGCTTACAACAATTAGATCCTAATTACTCTAAGCAATGCATGAATTATATTTGGTTAAAGTTTCTGAAACCCTTGATTTTATAACATATATTGCACCCATCACTATTATGACACGTTCCCCTGTGGCCATGACCAATAGGACTCTATCTTGCCCCTTTGCTATCGCTTCTACTGTTCTGTTAATTGCAACTCTTTGATAATACCTTGGTGTTTTGCCGCTCATATCAAAGAAATAGTCTTCAGCAACAATCTCTTCTTCATGAGCTTGTATGCCTTTTCCTATTTTGTATCTTTCCCAAAGTTCCGATGGACTTGGAAATTCAGCTAAACTTAATTCTCTTTCTTTTCCAGTAAGGCGATCATGCTCTATAAACCCATCTCCATTGGAGCTATAGATAAATGGAATGTCTAATATGTCTCCATATTCAAGGCCTTGTTGCATTCCCGCGCCCATGGATTTTTTATTGTCTTTTGCCTCTATGATGGCAAGAGGCATATTGGGTTTGTAGCTTAAAATATAATCTGCTCTTTTTCTTCTTCCTCTTGCTACTAAACTGCCTCGAACAATAATTCGACCATCCGTAAAACTATATTCCGCTCTTACTTGGGTTTTTATATCCCAACCTGCTTTTTCTATGGCAGGAGTTATGTATTTCATCTTTATATCTTCTTCGGAAAGGCTTTTCTTATTGAATCTCATTACATCAACTCCCCTTTCTTTGGTTTAGATTTCTTTTCACCCCGTTGTCCACATCTCCATAGTCAATTCTAGTAAGTACTAATTATTATCAGATACATTAAGTATAGCAATAAAAGGGGCTTTTTACAAATAAAAAAAGATGAGTTGCCTAAGCTTCTCATCCTATATTATTTCATTCTTATTTGTTATTCGTTCTAGCTTTGAGAAATTGTATTTTTATACTTTAACATCTTATTGCTCAATATCTTGAGCTGATTCTATTGCTTCCTCTTCCTCTCTGTTAGATATAGGGAATCCATCTACCGTGGCTTGGAGTTTAGCTTTCTCTACTGTAAGCAGTTCTACTTCTTTATTAAGGTGCTTTATTTTCATATTTTGCTTAATTTGTTTAATAAGGCTTAACAATATCACAATGATAGCTCCTACAATAGTAGATCCCAATATCACGACAGCCTGAGAAACCGTAAACTTAGTGAATAAAAAATTAATTTCCACACTTCCTGCATTCTGAATAGCAAATATTGCAACTAGAACAGCAAATAATAAAGATATTATAAATTTAAATTCCATGTTTATTTTTAGTTTCATCACAATCTCCCCTCGTATATGACTTCTTATACTACTCATTATACCCTAATCCTTTATCTTACACTAGATAGATAGAGAAAAATAATTATCAATCCCATATTGTTGTACCCTGCACACTTTATCTCTAGTCACCCTTGTGAAATATCTGGCATAAGATGGGGTAAAAGCCTATGGAAAGGATGAACAAGATGTATCATTATTACAGACAATATCCATGCCATTGCTGGGGAAACCCATCTGCATACTACCCGGACTATTGGAGACCATTTATTGAATTGAAAGACTATGGCCCAAATCCTTTTGTAACAAATATTGAGAAAGTTACTAAAGGAAATAATACTTTTCGTACTGCTCTATGGACAGGAAATCATCTACAGCTTACTTTAATGAGTATCAATGTAGGTGATGATATTGGTTTAGAAATGCATCCTGATGTTGATCAATTCATTCGTATTGAGCAGGGTCAAGGTGTTGTTATGATGGGAGATAGAAAAGATCAGTTGGATTTTCAAGCTAGGGTCTCTGATAACTATGTAATTCTTATCCCTGCTGGTAAATGGCATAATTTAATTAATACAGGTTATGTGCCGCTTAAACTGTACTCTATTTATGCACCACCTGAGCATCCACATGGTACAGTTCATCAGACTAAAGAAGATGCTGAAAGAGGGCATAAACACTAAACTTGGGTAAATCCCCTTGCAACTCTTAAGTAATAGACATACCCCTATTATAAAAATATTTTGAATAGCTAAAATACCTGTACTAAGAAAATAGTGCAGGTATACATTTCATTTTTTCTGGATATTTACTTTCTATTCGCCTACCTTTATCACTACTCTAAATCCATTATTATTAAGAGCTGTTTTTGATGTACATATACCTAATCCTATTAGAATAAAATTAGCAAGCATAATTAACTGTGCTATCATCATAAGGTCACCCTTACATTACTTAGCATTCACTCTTAACTTTACTGCACTATAACTTAAAACAAACAAATTAATAAGCATGATAATACCTAGCACTCTTATTACAATATCAGGAAATGGTGATATCAACCAATTAATTACCATACATATTATCGTAATTATCATTATAATCAAGCTTATCATAAATCGTTTTTTGTTTTTCATTTATTCTCCCCCCTGTCAACAACAAATTTATTTCACAGCAAACTACCGATGTACATAATATAAATGACGTGACATATACCGTATACCCCTAAGGTAATGCTCATTTTACACAGTAAGATGACTAAAGTTTATTTATTATCTTCAATCTGTTTTAACAGTATCGCTATCTCTCTACAAATTTTGTGTACACAAATATCAACAATAAATAAAACAATATTATTAGCATAAAAACAAATACCAAAGAATGTTAGAATCATTCTTCTATACGCTTATGTACCAGAATACTCCAAACTTATCGACGACATTGGCACAGCAACTACTCCAAGGAAGTGATCCTAATGTAGCTCCAAATGCTTTCTTATATAGTTCAATAGCTTCGACACTTCTTTGTATATATGCTTGTAATCCTATTCTCACAAAAACACCTCCGCCAGGTAATCTTTCGTTTACATTTTATAAATTATATACCTCAAGTAATTTTTATGTTTTTATATCTTTCCTACTAAAGTAAGGCCCGCACAGCGAAGTTTCATGTGTTTTAACATAAGTCCAATTAAACTCTTTGTCCACAACATAGATGTCATATTCATTCTTTAAATCATTTGAATTTAGTATATCTGCACTTTCAAGAATTAAAGCATAATCTGTGTGTTGCCAAAAAACATAACAAGAGTTCTTATGCTCGTTATTAAAAGCTTTTTCGGCTGTTTGTCCTTGTAAACAGTCTTTTTTTTCATAACTGAACAAATGCCATAAGTATCCACAAAAACCACTATGGTTCCAAAAATAGATATTCTTTTTCTCTTCAATACTTAAATGATTAGCAAAGTTATCTTCCCACTGCTTTCGTAGAAAAGTTCCCCATCTTGGAATTTCAGTTATCTTAATCTTTTTATTTTTAAGTATACTCTCTATCTCCATTTTTCTCCTCAGTTATATTTATTTGTTTCATATACCTTTGCTTACACACTATAAATATCCAACCACGTAAACACAAATAATCTGGAGTAAACACCTATAATTACTCGAACTTTGACTTCTTCCGTATCCTTGTTTCCTTAAGTCGATAATTGAGTTTTGTATTATATAACAGAAGAGCAGTATAAGTATTTAAGGAGAGTTAGGTTTTGGGCGTTATATCTATAGTAAAGCAAAAGTTGAAACTCTTATATCTAGTATAAATATATTTAAGTTAGAAAGCAATCATAAAATTGTGATCAACTTTCTCCTTCATAAAAAAACAGCCTCCTACAATAGGAAGCTGCTTTTTATACCTTTATTTAGTTGCAAGGTTGAGCAGGTGTTGGGTCTGTGACAGGTCGACGCCTGTTACCGCGAATGGTCTTGGGTTCGCAACATAATTCTAATGGTTGAATACTTTGTTCTAATAAATCTCCTTCTACGAACTCAACACAGGCACTAGCTGCTTCTTCAACAGGTAATGCTTTAGGAGGTACACAAAGTCCTCTATGAGGAATCTTATATTGTACAAAGTAAACAGATTTAAAGTAAATAGTTAATCCAATGGCTGCAAATCCATCTTCTAGATCTAAATTAACTACTTTTGCCAATGCTTGAGCCACAATTCCTTGACGTAATTCATTGTTGCTTCCATGTTTATCAATAAAACCTAAGAAGCTAATTGTAGGCTTGCAACATGGTCCAAATTCAGAGAAGGATACACCATAAGGGGTATACAGCTCTAAACTAATGGAAACTGGGTTGGTTAATTCATCAAACTCTTCATCTGATTCATGACGTGGTAAATACTTCTCTTCAAAGCAGATTTCATCAATAACTCTACAATTGGCATCCAATAATCGGGCTGAGAATTTAACAGTAATCTCTGTTAAATGAATACGAACACAATTAGGACGTCTAATTAATGTTTGCACAGAGGATCCACCTGGATGAATGTTAAAATCAATATCAACCACTCTTAATTCAATGGCTTCTAAATTTCTTTGTTCTCGTATAGCTTCGGGTAATTCTACTACTTTACATAGGTTAATACCAGCTTCATCAAAGACAACTGGAGCAACGATTGTTAAATTTTCTGGTTCTCCCAATGGTGGGCATATACAAGCATCATTAGCTGGGTTCACAGGTCCTGTACAAGCAGGACATGCTCCACCTAAGGGGCGTTGAAAAACAATACCTTGAGTTTCACTTCTTCTGCATCTTCCACTTGTTGACATATTCAAAACCTCCTTTATTTTAAGTTCAATATATATTATGTAAGAATTGTCCCATGTGTGATTAATAAAAGAAAGGTAGTGTATAATATTTTGTGTAAATAGAAATAGGAAAGTCACTCGTTACGGGTATAATGTTAAGTAACCACACTAAAACATTTCCCAGGAGGACTTCCCTATGAATAATGATACCAAAGATTTAAAAGAAATCCTATACTCAAATTTTAATTTAGAAGAATATTTGTTATCCATGATGAAAAATATGATGGAATCATTGATGAAAGCTGAACTCACTGAATTACTAAAATACGAAAAATATAGTTACGAAGGTCACCACAGTGGTAATTCTAGGAATGGCTTTTATACTCGAGATTATGAAACGAAATATGGGAAAATTAATGATCTCAAAATTCCCCGAGATCGCAACGGAGAGTTCGAGCAACAGCTGATTCCGCCCTATCAACGTCGGGATTGTTGGCTGGAAGATATGATTATTAACATGTATGCCAAAGGGATGGCTACAAGAGAGATTGCAGCTTTAATTGAGCGATTATACGGCAATAGCTATAGTGCTGGAACCATTAGCAACATCACCGATGTTGCATTGGAAGAAGTTAAAAAGTGGCATGAGAGCCCTCTGAGTAGACGCTACAGTGTTCTATTTATTGATGCACTTAGTATTAAACTTCGTAGAGACACTGTTTCCAATGATTCTGTTTACTTTATTATGGGTATCAACGAGGAAGGTTATCGCGAAATCTTAGACTTCTTCATAGGTACTAATGAAAGTGCCTATGTATGGGAGGAACAGTTGAGGTCTCTTAAAAAACGTGGTGTGGTGGAAGTTCTTCTTGGTGTAATGGATGGATTATCTGGCATTGAAGAGGCTTTTGGACGGGTCTTTCCAAAGGCAGATATCCAAAGTTGTGTGGTACACAAAGTAAGAAATTCAATTAAAAATGTACGTAAGAAAGATATCAGTGCTTTTATCACCGATCTGAAAGCAGTGTATGAATCACCACGCCTTGATGTAGCTAAAATGGCTTTAGATGACCTAGCAATAAAATGGGGTAAAATATACCCAAGAGTAGTTGATTCATGGTTAAAATCAGATCACCTGTTTACTTATTTCAACTACCCTGAATCCATTCGGAAAGCGATCTATACAACGAACTGGATTGAGCGTTTTAATAAGGAAGTAAGACGTATTACAAAAACAAAAGATAGCCTTCCAAACGAAGAAGCTTGTGAAAAGCTAATCTATTTTAAGGTAACTGCTTACAATTCAACTTGGGCTTCTAAAAAGCTCAGAGGTTTCTTAACAGCCTACGATGACTTACAAGAAATGTTTCAACAAAGGTATTCCTAAAGTTATTTACACAAAATACTTGACACTATCTTCTGACATCGCTAGTTACATAAGTGTTATATGCAATTCCTACATTTATTCCGTATGACGCACTTAAACTCGCATTAACACTATTTATCCGTGTACCGTGCAATTTGTTATATATTATATA
>JAAZLH010000434.1 GCA_012799415.1 Candidatus Epulonipiscium sp.
TCATCCTGCCCGTTCCAAACCAGGGTAATTCACCGTTTCTGGCAGCAGAGCCGCGATCATCTGAATTGGCAGAAGCAACTTCTCCAAAATCGGCACCTTCTTTTACCAATTGATACAACGAGTCAATTTGATGTTTCGCTTGCTTGTTCAGCTCGTCATCTCCTTGTGAAGTGAACTTCATGATGTGTGAGACCAGTACTTCTCCCGGAGAATTTCTTCTGTTGCTGACTTTGATTAAATGATAACCGAATGCTGTGCGCACCGGTTTTGAGATGGTACCAACCGGCGTGTTAAATGCCATGGTTTCAAAAGGATAAACAGTACGAAATCCTGTAATCCATCCAATATAACCGCCATTATCGCTTACGGATTGATCTTCTGACACTTCTTTGGCAACTGTGGCAAAGTCCTCATGCTGCAATCTTTGAGATATCTCCTGAATCTTACTCCACGCTGCCAGCGTATCTTCCGGAGTAGCATTTTGATCCACGCGGATTAAAATGTGGCTGACTTCTATATCTTCTTTCAACCTTTCATAAGCTTCTTTTAAAACATTTTCCTCAGCTTTCGCATCGGTCAAATAGGGCTTAGTCAATTGATCACGGTACCCCCTCAACTCATCAATGAAAGATTTTGTGGTATCTATCCCTTGAGATTTGGCTTCTTCAACTTTCAGTTTAAAATTTACAAAAAGATCAACATACTCTTCCAATGACTTCTTATCCAATACGTTGTTTGAGTTATTTTTGTTGTAGATGTACTCAAACTCCGACTTCGACACCGGATTGCCGTTGATGGTCATCAATACCGGATCTTTTGCTGACAATGAGCATGAAAGTAAAAATACAGACAAAGAAACAAAAAGTGTCTTCATAGAAACATGAATTGAACAAATTATTAATAATATTTTTTTCGTTTACGAACGTAAACAATTTAACGCAAACTAATTATATATGTTGTAAAATGATTGACTTTTTTAAGGTTTTTTATTCGCTCCGGCTGTAATTGGGTGCTTCGCTCGTGATGGTTACCCCGTGCGGATGACTCTCAATGACACCGGCATTGGTGATGCGGGTAAATTTAGCATTGTGTAACTCTTGGATGCTATGCGCTCCACAATAGCCCATCCCTGCTCTCAAACCGCCAATCATTTGATACACTACCTCATACAGCGCTCCTTTAAAAGGAACGCGTGCGGCAATACCTTCCGGCACCAATTTTTTAATATCATCCTCCACATCTTGGAAATAACGGTCTTTTGAACCCTTTTCCATGGCTTCCAATGAACCCATACCTCTGTATGTCTTAAACTTCCGTCCACTGAAAAGTATGGTTTCTCCGGGAGATTCTTCTACGCCGGCAAATAAAGAACCTGCCATAATCGTGTCTGCTCCGGCAGCCAATGCTTTGACTATATCGCCGGAATAACGGATACCGCCATCAGCGATAACAGGAACGCCGGATCCTTCCAAGGCTTTGGATACCTCATATATTGCAGTCAGTTGAGGTACACCCACACCTGCAATAACGCGGGTGGTACAAATTGAGCCGGGACCTATGCCGACCTTTACAGCATCTGCTCCGGCTTCTGCCAATGCTGTGGCAGCTTCTGCCGTGGCAATATTTCCAACGATGATATCAATCGACTGATAGCGTTTTTTTACTTCTTTCAAGGTTTCAATGACTCCCCGGGAATGTCCGTGAGCTGTATCGATAACGATGGCATCTACTCCGGCTTCCACCA
>JAAZLH010000248.1 GCA_012799415.1 Candidatus Epulonipiscium sp.
GTTTCGAATATCTTGTTGGTCTACTAAAATACTTCCTTCTGTAGGATCATAAAATCGATGTAGAAGGCTAATTAATGTTGTTTTTCCAACTCCAGTTGGGCCTACTAAGGCTACCATTTCGCCGGAGTTAACCTGTAGGTGAATGTTTTTTAATACATCCACGCCTGGTTCATAAGAAAAAGAAACATCATCAAATAGGAGTTCACCTTGAATACTTTTAAGTTCTATAGGATTTTCTACTTCTGTAACAGCAGAGGGGGTATTTAGAACTTCAAAGATTCGGTCTGCTCCTGCCAATGCATTTTGGAAATCTTCGTTGATTCTAGCTAAGTTACTAATGGGTTGGTAAAACATATTTAGGTATAAAATAAAAGCAACAATATCTTCTACAGGTACTTTTCCAATAGAGGCCAAGTATCCTCCGTAACCAATAACAAGTACAGTACCCATATTGCTTAAAAACTGCATCGTAGGATGGTAGATAGCACTTAAACGTAAGGCCTTTATAATTGCAATGGTATAAGAATGAGAGCTTTCTAGAATTCTATTTTTTTCCCGTTCTTGCTGGTTAAATACTTGGATTTCTTTAATACCAGATAAATTGTCATGAAGAGTAGCATTAAACTCAGCTAAAGTTTGATGTGCTTGTTTAAAGGTAGGCAATACCTTTTTGGCAAAATAGCCTGCCATAATAACCAACAGAGGTACCGTAACCAAACTTAAAAATGCTAAGGTTACATTGATATAAAAAAGAATAGAAGCCACTCCAATTAAGATCAATAGGTTGACAATAAGGTCAGGTGCCGCATGAGCAATCAGTAGTTCTAGTGTAGCTGTATCATTGGAAGTACGAGACATTAACTGACCTGTTTGTTTGTCATGATAATATTCTAAAGATAAACTTTGAAGATGGTCATAAAGCTTTACTCGGATATCAGAAACAAAATGCCAAGCGGCAAAATGAGTATAGTAAGATCTGATATATTGAGCAATGGCTTGAACACCATAGGCAATGGCTAGAATGATGGCTAGATTTAAGGCTTTTTGACCTAGCTCAGGGTCTTGGGAAGTAACGAGACTAATTAATTCTCTAACAATCCAAGGAGTAAATAATTGGGCCACAGTTAAAACCAACATGGCAACCATAGAAAGAATCAGGTATTTCCAATATTTGCGTGCGGCCTGTAGCAACTGTAAAATGATTTTCATAAACAATCCCCTTTATATTTTTTTGATGAGACTTGTTAATTTGATAATGTTTATTTATAGCCGTTCATGAAGATGAGTTTTGATTTAATTAGGATAAGTTAAGTTTTCTTCTTTTATATTTGAAAGTACTTCTTCAAAAAATACTTTAGCTTCATATTGAGCCATGGGCAAATTCATGTCTAAGTAATTTCCACAATCCCTGGCAGAAGCACCAGGCACATCACCTTGAAAATCCAAAACAAATTGAAACATCTCTGTTAGTAATGCTACTATATTTTTAGATTCTAAATCTCCAGCAAGAACTAAGTAAAAACCAGTGCGGCATCCCATAGGCCCAAAATAAATGGTTTTCTCATCATAAATTGGGTGGTTGCGTAGAAAAGTGGCGCAAAGATGCTCCATAGTATGAATTTCAGCAGTATTCATAACAGGTTGACGATTGGGCTCTTTCATACGGATATCAAAGGTTGTAATTTTTTCTTTTCCCACTGTATCTTTTCTTGAGACATAAATACCACGAAGTAAAGTGAGATGGTTGACTTGAAAGCTTTCTATTTTTTTCATCATTAATCATCCTTTTCTATTATCATAAATTTTAGATTACAAAATATAAGTAAATTGTACCATGTTAATTGCTCAGCAAGCTTGATGTCTTATTATATCAAAAAAATGAATAGAATGGGTAGTAAACCTTGCATATTATAAAAAAGATCGGTATACTAAATGAAAGAGAAATCAATGAGGTGAACAATAGATGGGTACAGAAACCAAAGCAGAAAAAAAACAAATCATATTTAGTGGTATGCAGCCAACAGGGGTTTTAACCTTAGGTAATTATATAGGCGCTTTAAAAAACTGGATTCACTTACAAGATAATTATCATTCTTTGTTTTGTATTGTAGACCTACACTCTATCACCCTACGTCAAGATCCGGCAGTCCTTAGGAAACGGTCTAGAGAATTATTGATGCAATATATTGCAGCAGGTTTAGATCCTGAGAAAAATATTATTTTTTATCAATCTCATGTTCCTGCCCATTCTGAGTTAGCTTGGATTTTAAACTGTTATACTTATATGGGTGAATTAAATCGAATGACTCAATTTAAAGAAAAGTCAGAAAAGAATGAAGCTAATATAAACGCAGGTTTGTTTACCTATCCTGTATTAATGGCAGCAGATATCTTGCTATATCAAGCAGATTTAGTACCGGTAGGTGATGATCAAAAGCAACATCTAGAAATTACTAGAGACATTGCCCAGCGTTTCAACAATATTTATGGAGAAGTATTTACTGTGCCTGAACCCTATATTCCTAAAGTAGGGGCTCGAATCATGAGTTTACAAGAGCCAATGAAGAAAATGTCTAAATCTGATGACAATGAAAATGCATACATTGGTATTTTAGATGAACCAAACCGAATTCGAAATAAAGTAAAACGAGCAGTTACCGATTCGCTTGGTGTTATTAGCTACAACGATGATCAACCAGGTGTAAAAAACTTACTTAATATTTATTGTAGTTTGCGAGGGGAAACAGTAGAATCTGCCCTTTCCCATTTTGAAGGAAAAGGCTATGGTGATCTTAAAAAAGAAGTAGGCGAAGCCATCGTTGATGAACTTACCCCTTTACAAGATCGATTTAAAGAGCTAGAAAAAAACAAAGATTATATTGATCAAATTATTAAAACAAATGGAGAAAAAGCGAATCAATTAGCTCAAAGAACATTGCAGAAAGTACAAAGAAAAGTAGGGTTTCCGTCTAGAATATAGCGGAAAATAAAAAGGCATTTCTGCTGCAATAGTAGAAATGCTTTCTTTTTACATATTTTTAATATCGAAGAATCCTTTCCCAAAGACTTGAGAAACTTCTGTAATGGTAACAAAAGCAGTTGGGTCTATTTGACGAATGATATCTTTTAATCTTGCGACTTGGCGAATACTTACTGTAGTATATAAAATAGGTCTTTCTTTTTTGGTATAAAATCCTTCGCCGTGGATCTTTGTAACCCCTCTATTTAATTTTTCTAAAATAGATCTCCCGATTTCCTCATACTGATCAGAAACAATGAAAACGCTTCTACGATGATGAATTCCCTCGAGAACATAGTTAACTGTAAAACTAGAAATAAACATAGTGGCTAGAGTAGCAACGGCTAAATCTATGCCAAAAGAATAAGCAGATAGAGAGATCACAAGAATATTAAAGGCAAACATAACAGTGCCAACACTAAAACCAAAATATCGATTAATAATTTTAGCAACAATATCCGTACCACCTGTAGAGCCCTGACCTTGAAAAACAACTCCAAGGCCTAATCCACCTAAAGTACCTCCTAGTAAGATGGCAGTGATGCTTTCGTTAATAGGTAGTTGGATTCCTTTTGTAAGGGTTAGGAAAAGAGAAAAGCTACCTGTACCTATGAGACTTAAAAAGATGAATTTCTTATTCATAAATCGATATCCTAAAATAAAAATAGGGATATTAAAAAGTAGGACCAATAGTGAGGTATCCCATCCTGTAATAAGATGAAGAAAAATAGCTAATCCAGCGATTCCCCCACTTAAAAGATGATTTGGAATTAAAATTGCATTGGTTGTAACAGCAGTAATAGAAGCGCCTAAAATTACAAATAAAATTTTTCGAATATCTTTTTTCCCCAAGGTCATAATGAAAATCCTTTCTATGTTGTCATTCGTTATTATTCTATCATGATTTTTGGAATAAAACCATCTTATTATACATGAGAGTATTTTACCATAGCAAAAGATATAGTCTCTTATTATACTTACAAACATACAATATAATATACAAGTTCAAAGGCTTAAAATAGGACATCTATTAAATTAATATAAGTAAAGGAGGACATCAATGCAATTACAGAAAATTGGACTTATCTCTATTTTTTTATTATGTGCTATCATAGCTAATCAATACAAGTATAAAACCTATTATGAATCATCTATAGAAACTACATTGCCTTTAGAACAAATGAATATGGTTAAAGAGCCAAACCCCCTTCAGATAGATATTCTAGATAAATCAGATCCTTGGGTGAAACAGATGCTAAAGGATATAAAAAAGGAAGACTGGTTAGCAGATAAAGAAAAAGTAAAGGTACAAAAGCTAGAAGGGGATTTTATAGGAGATAAAAATATAGATCAAATTTGGGCCTTAACTGGAGAGCATCAAAAAGAAACTTTATTTCTCTTATATGAAAACTATAAAGGAAAGTATCAATATAGAAGTTTCCTAGAAGTTTTTGGGGAAGTAAAAGAAATAAAAAAGCTGGCTATTCGAGGTGTTCAAAAAGACCTACTTTTGATTAAAGAATACATAAACGAACTATTGGGTGCTTTTGAGGAAAGTACAAGGATTAAAGCTTATGATTGGAGAGAGAAAAAGCCTACGATTGTCCTTGATATAATAGAAGATTATCATGCTTATTGGAATGAATTGTGGGATCATAAAAAACCCAAAAATGAAAGCCATTGGCTACAGATTGTACAGCATTCAGACGTACAATGGCAAGATGAGCTTTACCCAGTACTCCACGTTATCAGTCATCAAGTATTTTCAACAAGTAAGGCAACGGATCAAGTGGATATGCCTAAGGAAGAAGACTTTCAGATTCAAAAAACAAAAGAGATAAAAAGGGATTATAGATGGGATCCAAGTTGGAATGGATTTATTTTAGCAGAAGGTATTGATACTCAAACAGGTGAAAAAGTAGCTATTCTTGAAGATTTATCAGATACGCCTTTTACTTTAGTTGGATTTGTAGAAGATGCCTATCGTATTAAACGTAAGAATGGATCTATTGAGGAAGTTCCTAAAGGTAAAATTCATATGGAAGGTGGGAAGAAGGAGTTACAAGTTTCTTAGAAAAATCTTGATAAGTAAAATTACAAAAGGAGAAATAATTTTAAATTGGTTATTGGAGGATAAAATGAAACCTAAGTACAAGTACATATTATTGATCATAGGAATAATAATATTACTGTCAATTGTTATCATTCGAAAAATTAATACACCCTTTGTAGATTATGAAAGAAGTACAACCGAAGGGAAGTATTATGCTTACTTACACCGTGATGATCACAAACCTAAGAAGATAGTCATTCCAGCAGATGGAGAAACGAAAATTCTACTCAATAACTATGAAGAGTTTTTCCAGATCTCTTTTCCAGATCATTATTTATATCAGTGGAATTGTGAGTTAGAAGACATAGATATTTTAGATTATATGGGGAGTGAGACTTTTGATACTCCTTTACCAAAAAAATTTGAGAAAAAAGATGGGGAATCCTATAGCAGGAGATTATTTAAATTTCGAAATAGACATCTCGATCGTCTTCAACAGACTGCTTTGCATTTTTATAGAACAAACAATACAGGTCAAGAAGTGACAATAAGAGTCAAGGTAGTTGTAAAAATTGGAGAGAGTGAAGAGTAAGAAAGATAAAAAAAAGTTGGCCTTGTTTGTAAAAGACCAACTTTATTTTATCTTTTTTTAGAAGATTTCTTTGGGGGAGGAGTAGACAAGTTCGTATTAGACTTGTCCTTTTTATTTTCCTGAACAAATATAACAACGGCTATGATTATAAAAGCAACGGCTAGCA
>JAAZLH010000249.1 GCA_012799415.1 Candidatus Epulonipiscium sp.
TCTTGCTGCTTTACAAAAGGCTTGAGGGAGGATCTTTTAACTGGCCCAAAGATCCACAGGATGTATTAGAGATAACACCTCAGCAATATCGTTGGCTAATGGAAGGATTGTCAATTCATCAGAAAAACACTATACCAAAACTAGATAAAAAAAGATTGATTTAAATGCAAAAAATCATTGGGAAATAGCATATTTTTGTAGCTTTTGCATTTTAAAAGTAGTATAATTAATATAGAAAAAAAGACAGAGAGAAGGCTATTTTCCAATGACAGAAAGTGAAATGATTATACAATTACAAGAAAAAATAGATGCACAAAACAAAACAATTGAAAACCTAGAAATTAAACTTCAAGGTGCAAATCAAAACATAGAATTTCTATTAAAAAAGCTATATGGTAGAAAAACAGAAAAAACATCTGTAATTGATGGTCAGCTTATCATTGGAGAAATTAGTCTAGGCCTTTTTAATGAAGCAGAAGTTAATCAAGATCCAAAGGTGCTAGAACCAGTACCATTTGGAAAACCAAAGAAAAAAACTCGTGCAGGATACAAAAGAAAAGAAATCTTCAAGAATTTACCTTAAGAAAATCGTATATATTCATTAGAGGAATCTGAAAGAGATTGCCTTAATTGTGGTGAAAAACTAGCAGTTGTAGGAAAGAAACTTATACGTTCAGAAATTAAATATATTCCAGCTGAAATCAGCATTGTAAATATATATGAAGAATCCTATGAATGCAGAAAATGCAAAAAAGAAGGTCGTCCTTCAATCTTTAACCCATATACCCCAGAACCTGTACTTCAACATTCATATGCCACAGCTTCAAGTGTAGCTTGGACTATGTATCAAAAGTTTGTACAGGCAGTACCATTATATAGACAGGAGAAAGAGTGGAAACGGATGGGCTTTCCCATTAGCCGTGCCACACTATCAAACTGGATAATGAAAACTTCAGAGGAATGGCTAAACCCCGTGGTGGAAAAATTACATGAAGAACTTCTCAAGGAAAAATATCTTCATGCTGATGAAACCCCTGTTCAAGTATTAAACGAAGAGGGCAAGAAAAACACCACAAAATCATATATGTGGGTCTATTCTACTTCTGTAAATAGTGAACACGGAATTAGAATCTTTCAATATGGGTCAGGAAGAGCTGGAGAAAACGCTAAGAACTTTCTTAAAGGATTTAATGGATACCTACATACAGATGCATATTCTGGTTATGGAAAGGTAGAAGATATCAAACGTTGTTTATGCTGGGCACATGTTCGGAGATATTTTACAGATGCATGTCCAAAGGATATGAAAAGTCCAGAAGCAACCTTGCCAGCAACAGGAATAGCATACTGTAATCAGCTATTTGAGTGGGAGAGGAAATTTAAAAACCTTTTACCTGAAGAAAGAAAATCCAAGCGTCTAGAAAAGGAGAAACCTATACTAGAGGCCTTTTGGTCATGGGCAGAATCATCAATTAAAGATGTATTACCAAAATCTAAAATTGGGACAGCCCTTAAATATGCAATTAATCATAAAGAAGAATTAGAAACCTATTTAGAGGATGGAAACTGTGTAATATCAAATAATATAGCTGAAAATAGCATCCGACCATTTACAGTAGGAAGAAAAAACTGGGAGTTCTGTGGAAGTCCTAAAGGAGCTAAAGCAAGTGCATGTGTTTATTCACTAGTTGAAACTGCAAAGGCTAA
>JAAZLH010000250.1 GCA_012799415.1 Candidatus Epulonipiscium sp.
AGAAGATGAACAAACATAATTTTGATATAGTGGTAGATAGACGAAATACCAACTCAGTAAAATACGATTGCTGTTACCAGCTAGGAAAAAAAGAAGGGTTATTACCATTGTGGGTTGCTGATATGGATTTTAAAACAGCACCAGAAATTATACAAGCATTAATGCAGCGTGCAGAACACGGAGTTTACGGATATACAGACCTCAAGGATAATTACTTTGATGCGGTGATTGAGTGGATGGAAAGACAACATCAGTGGGTTATAAAAAAACAATGGATCTTAGTGACGCCTGGAGTCGTTTACGCCATTGCGTCAGCCATTAGAAATTTAACTAACAAAGGAGATCACATTCTTATTCAACCGCCTGTGTACTATCCTTTTTTTAGCACAGTTATTAACAATGAAAGGAAACTCGTTCATAATCCTTTATGTTATAAGGAAGGACGATATGAAATTGACTTTGAAGATTTTGAAAGAAAAATTATTCAATATGATGTCAAGCTTTTTATTCTATGTAATCCTCATAATCCTGTAGGTCGAGTTTGGACTAAAGAAGAATTAACAAGGCTTGGAGACATTTGCCTTAAGCATGGAGTTATTGTTGTATCTGATGAGATTCATCAGGATTTTATCCATGAAGGATATGAACATACTGTGTTTGCTAATTTAAAAAAAGAATATGAGTCGATAACCATTACTTGTACGTCTCCAAGTAAGACCTTTAATTTAGCTACTTTACAAGTTGCTAATATTGTTATTAGCAATAATGAGTATAAGAAAAAGATGCTAACAGACTTGCTTGCCCAAGGACAAGACAATATCAATGCTTTTGGACTTGAAGCCTGTATTGCTGCATATACAAAATCAGATCAATGGTTAAAGGAGTTAAAAGCATATTTAAAGGGAAATATTGATTACGTACGGAAATTCCTTCATGAAGAACTACCTCAATTAAAATTAGTAGAGCCTGAAGGCTTATATTTACTCTGGATTGATTTTTCAGCCCTTGGATTGTCGGATAAAGAGCTAGATCAATTGATTACCCAAAAAGCTAAGCTATGGCTTAGCGCAGGTTTAACTTTTGGAAAAGAAGGAAGTGGTTTTCAAAGGATCAATATAGCTTGTCCACGGAGTGTAGTGCAACAAGCTTTAGAACAACTAAAGGCAGCAATAGATTAAGAGTAAATAGAATGAGCCTCCTTCCATCAATATTGTAGTTCGGTGGAGGGGGGCTCTACTTTTTACACAGTAAATAAATTTTTTGCCTCTTTCATAGCAATTTTATTATCAATTTCCTTCATCAGTTTTGTAGAATGCCGAATGTCCCCTGTTAATATGCCGCCTACCAGTTGATCATTCAAAAAGAATAACTGATGATGGATCATTTTTTCAGGATTATCGATGGTTAGGCATTCGTAAGATTTTTCAGGGTGAACATGACCTACATCTCCAACGGAAAAAATCCTCGTTTCAAAAGCAGAAAGGATTGTAGAGGGAGTAGGTGGTGGATAAAGGGTAGAACCGCCGGCAGCATTAGCACCGGCCACTCTGCCTTGTAATAAAGCAGGCATCCAAATACCAGCCACTTTACCTTGAAATTCAGCTACGTCACCAGCAGCGTAAATAGTAGGGATGGATGTTTCCATGGCTTCATTCACGATAATGCCCCGATGGGTTTCTAGGTTTAGATCCTTGGCCAGCTGGATATTTGGTCGTATACCCACAGAGAATAGAACCATATCGCAAGGAAAACAAGACCCATCTTCTAGCTCTATTCCAGAGACTTTTTCTTCACCGAGAATTTGTTTCACTGCTTTACCAAGAATTAAGTGAATTTCTTTACTCTCAATAATATTTTTAAGATGAGCAGAGCTCATAGAATCAAGTTGTAGGGGTAAAATTCGATCCATCAACTCTACAACGGTGACATCTAGCCCTTTTAATCTTAGTTCCCAAGCTGCTTCTAATCCTAGCAAGCCACCACCAATAATCACAGCTTTTTTTGCCTTATTCATATATTCTTTTACTTGGCGAGCATCATCGTAAGTACGAATAGAAAAAACACCTTCTTTTTTACAAGCGTTAGGAAAAGGAACAAAATTAGAACTACCCATAGCTAAAATTAGCCGATCATAAGAATATCTTTGGTTAGATTGTGTAATCACCTCTTTTTGCTCAGCCATAATAGAGATTACAGGATCATTTAAATGAACTTCGATATTCTGTTCGACATAAGAATGAGAATTAGTTAAATAAAAACGTTTTTCGTTGAGCTCTTCAGATAAGTATTGGGTTAGCATAGGGCGATAATATGGATAGTAAGGTTCACCGCTTAAAAGTATAATGGAACAAGAAGGATCTTGTTTTCGAGCAGCGAAAGCTGCCTCCTTTCCAGCTGGCCCTCCACCGATAATTACAATTTTTACTTGCTCTATCTCTGGTTTTGTCATTTCCCCCGCCTCCTTATATATTGAATGTTATGGATTTATCTATTCATTGCGGAACTTTTCGGATATTAACAAAATTTTAACAAATATATATGGGGATGTCAATGAAGTTTAATAGGGTAGAAGCAAGTGAAAAAGTAATGAAAAAATGATATAATATAAATATTAGCATTTGATGGAGGTAGAATGATGAAACTAGTTTCTTGGAACGTAAATGGTCTACGGGCCTGCGTAGGGAAAGGTTTTTTAGATTATTTCAAACAAGTGGATGCAGATATCTTTTGTATTCAAGAAAGTAAACTACAAGAAGGTCAAATTAACTTAGACTTAGAAGGATATGAACAATATTGGAATTATGCAGTTAAAAAGGGGTATTCAGGGACTGCTGTATTTACCAAGACAAAACCCCTATCTGTTCACTATGGTTTAGGTATAGAAGAACATGACCAAGAAGGGCGGGTTATCACTCTGGAATTTGAAAAATTTTACTTGGTCAATGTATATACACCAAATTCACAACGAGAGTTGGCAAGATTAGATTATCGAATGACTTGGGAAGATGTATTTTTAGCATATCTACAACAACTAGATGCTAGCAAACCTGTGATTCTCTGCGGAGATCTAAATGTAGCTCATAAAGAGATTGATTTAAAAAATCCACAAACCAACCGTAAAAATGCAGGGTTCACAGATGAGGAAAGAGAGAAAATGACAAATTTATTATCAGCAAATTTTACTGATACTTTCCGCTATTTTTATCCAGAAAAAGAAGATGCCTATACTTGGTGGTCTTATATGAGACAGGCTCGTGATAGGAATGTAGGATGGAGAATCGATTATTTTATTGTTTCTAAAAGGCTAGAAGACCAATTAGTAGACGCCAAGATTGACGCAGAGATTATGGGAAGTGATCATTGTCCAGTGATTTTAGAAATTAAAATATAGAAAAGAAATAGACACAAGGGGATAGCGGTTGTGTCTATTTCTTTAGAAAGGAAACCGTATTTAATATTTTATTTTGCAGTCAAAATAAAAATCTTGGTTC
>JAAZLH010000251.1 GCA_012799415.1 Candidatus Epulonipiscium sp.
GGTATTAATTCTAATCCAATCGCTAAACGCAGGAAGAATAATTCTCCCTGCTTTTGCTAAACTGCTGCCTCTTTACTTCTCAAATCCTTATACACTTCTTTTGCAATTTCCTTCATTACTGTTTCATAAAAAGTTTTATCTTCAAATAATTTTGTAAAACTTTCTATTGACTCCATATAGGATTCTTGTGCAATTCTTTTGAATATCTCAGGGAATATGCTTTCTTCGAACACTTTTGCATCATTATTTTTAGCATATTCTCCTAGCTTATTATCCTTCTTAACTGCTTTGGCATATAATGTTTCAACTATGACTCTATCAGTTTCAGTAAATATCCCCTTAAATCTCTCATTAATTCTTTCTATTATCACTTCCAGCAACTCATCTTCTTCTTTTCTATCATCTACATTTACATTTTTAGGATTTTTTAATGTTTCATCTTCTTCTGTTGGGTCTAATGTTATTTTCCCTTTAAAAGTTTCTTCTAATTTATAAAATTCAAGTTTTAACTTCCCTTCTAAATCAACATTTTCTTCAATAGCTTTTGGAAGTAACTTTTGCAAGTAAGAAGCAAATACATATTCTTTGTGTAATTCTTTATCATACATTCTTACTATCTGGATTATATATGAATACCATCTAGTAAAATTATTAAGCATCTTTTTAAATTCATATCTATCATCTTCCTCTAATCCTGTATATCTATCTACCACAGGCTTAAGGATACTTGCCATTTTCCCTAAATCAGTAGCTGTTTGTTCGCCTTCTTTATAATATATTTCTACAAATTTTTCAATGTCTTCATCTGTATAAACCATCATTTTTCTTAAATGAATTTGGGTGTCATAGATTAAGTTTACATTAATTTCTTCATCTAAAATAGTAGCCTCGTAATAAGGTTTAAAAGCTTCTTCTATATCTTCTTTTGAGTTTACAAAATCGAGTATAAAAGTGTCTTCTTTTCCTGGATAAATTCTATTTAACCTCGATAAGGTTTGTACTGCTTTAACTCCTTGTAGTGGCTTATCTACAAACATTGTATGAAGTAGTGGCTCATCAAATCCTGTTTGATATTTTTCTGCTACTATTAGCATATTAAAATCATCAGAAGCAAACTCCGCTGGAAGTTGTTTTTCTTTAATAGTTGTTCCGTCTTTTCTTTTATTTATCATTTCCTCTGTATAGTCGGTACCTCCATCTGGAACTACACCAGAAAAAGCAACCAATATTTCCAAATCATCATAACCCATCATTTCAATGTATCTTTTGAATTCATGATAATATCTTACTGCATGAAGTCTTGAAGATGTAACGACCATAGCTTTTGCTCTTCCACCTATTTTATGCTTTGTTACTTCTCTAAATTGTTCAACCATTATTGCTGTTTTCTGCTGTAAATTATATGGATGTAATGTTGCATATCTTTTTATAGTTCTTGTAGCTTTTGTGCTTGGTAGTTCTGGATTCTCTTCTGTATCTTTTGCAATTTTATAGCAAGTTCTATATGTTGTATAATTTTTGAGAACATCCAGTATAAACCCTTCCTCTATGGCTTGTCTCATACTATAAATATGATGTGCTCTAAATGTTCCATCAGATTGCCTTTTTCCGAACATTTCAAGTGTTTTTTGTTTTGGTGTTGCTGTAAATGCGAAAAATGAAATATTTTTATGCTGTCCATGTGCTAATAGCTCTTTTACTAATTTATCTTCTCCATCTTCTCTTTCTTCTTCCAGTCTCCCTTCAATCTCAGCATATTCCCTTAGAGCTTCCTCTGTATCGGCTAAAGCTGATTTCATTTTTAATGCACTGCTTCCTGTTTGACTTTGATGTGCTTCATCTGCAATAACAGCAAATCTTTTTCCTGTTACATCATCTACATCTTCATATATTACTGGAAACTTCTGAAGTGTTGTTACAATAATCTTCTTTCCATCATTAATTGCTTTTAATAAATCTTTTGATGTTTTTCCTTCTCCTATAGTTTCAACTAATCCCTTTGTGTGGTCAAAGCTTGATATAGTATCTTGTAGCTGACTATCAAGCACTCTTCTATCGGAAATAACTATTATTGAATCAAACACATTATTATTATCTTTATCATGAAGATTTGCTAATCCATAAGCTAACCATGCAATAGAATTACTTTTGCCAGACCCTGCACTATGCTGGACTAAATAATTATGCCCACTTCCATTAGTTTTTGCATCTACAAGAAGTCTAGAAACCACATCTAGTTGATGATACCTTGGAAAGATTAGTTTTTCGGACCTCTTTTTAACTTCCCTTCCATTTTTAATAACCGTTTTTTCTTCCACTTCTAAATGCATATATCTTTGAAGTATATCCATAAGAGAGTCTTTTGTTAAAACTTTTTCCCATAGATAAGATGTAGCATAGCCATTTGGATTTTCTGGATTGCCTGCTCCTCCTACATTACCTGCCCCACCTGTTCCTTGGTTAAATGGTAAAAAGAATGTATTCTTGCCTTTCAACTGGGTAGTCATTTCCACTTCATACAAATCAACTGCAAAGTACACCAAGAATCGTTTGTTTAGGTGAAAGCATTTTTCTTTTGGGTTTCTATCATACATGAATTGAGTCTTTGCATTTTGTATAGATTGACCAGTAAGTTGATTTTTTAATTCAAGAGCTACTATTGGAATTCCATTTAAAGATAAAACCATGTCAATAGAGTTTTCGTTTTCTGTTGAATATTTAAATTGTCTTGTACAAGTTAAAATATTTGCATTATATTTATCTATTAC
>JAAZLH010000032.1 GCA_012799415.1 Candidatus Epulonipiscium sp.
GAAAGGGGTGGCGTTGTGAAGCGAAAAATATTTATCATTTTTTTTATTAGTTGTAGCTTTATAAACTGTATTCGTGTGTCTGCAAATTCAAATCAAGAAAAAAAATCTGATATAGGGATATACCTATATGAAGAACAGGAAGATCCTGCTCAAGAAGATTCTATGGTGTGGATTAATATTTCTATTGATATGACTCAGATAGAAGAAGAACAAATACAAGAAGGGATCAATAGCTTATTCCATTGGGCTCCATTAGAAAACTTGACTAGGATTCCCACAAAAAATAGATATAGTTATATTCCAAAGGGGACAGAGTTATTAGGGATTTCCTTGGTAGACGGGGAATGTACTATCTATGTATCTAAAGAAATTACACAGTATGGTGGCACTTACTGGGAAACTAAGCTTGTAGATCAACTTTTAAGTACTATATTTACTTTCCCAACGGTTCAGAAGATTACCCTTTTTATTGAGGAATATGAAATTTATCTACCAGAAGGAACAAAATTGCAACAATATCAGAGAAGTCAATGGGAGGAAAGGAGAAGAGCAGAGAGATGGAACGATTACACCAAAGAAAGTACGATGAGTTACGAGATGTGCAAATGACACTACATTATATAAAGCACCCAGAAGGCTCTGTGTTAATAGAAATGGGAGAAACTAAGATTATTTGTAATGCAAGTATCGAAGATAAAGTTCCTCATTTTAAAAAAGGCAGTGGAGAAGGATGGATTACTGCTGAATACGATATGTTACCACGAGCTACCCATACACGTAATATTCGTGATATTCATCGTCTCAAACAAAATAAAAGAACGGTAGAAATTCAACGTTTAATTGGACGTGCTTTACGATCAGTTGTGGATCTTACTGTCATAGGGGAGCGTACGATTACTATAGATTGTGATGTTATTCAAGCAGACGGAGGTACTAGGACAGCATCGATTACCGGTGCTTATGTAGCTTTGTATTTAGCTTGTAAAAAGTTGCTAGATCAAAATCAGATTCAAGCAATGCCTATGGTGTCTTATGTAGCAGCAGTTAGTGTAGGTATTGTACAAGGACAACCTTTACTAGATCTTTGCTATGAAGAAGATAGTCAGGCAGATGTAGACATGAATGTAATTATGAATGATAAAGGGGAATTTATTGAAATTCAAGGTACTGCTGAAAAGCATCCTTTTTCTAGAGTTCAGCTAGATCAACTGTTACAACTTGGAGAAAAAGGAATACAAGAGTTAATAAAGATACAAAAGAAAGCACTGGAGAACAAATGAAATGAAAAAAATTATATTTGCCACTAAGAACCAGGGAAAATTAAAAGAAATTAAGGAAATTCTAAAAGATTTACCGGTCCAAATTATCTCTCAAGAAGAAGCGGGTTTAGATATGGAAGTAGAAGAAACGGGAACTACTTTTGAAGAAAACGCAATTCTCAAAGCTAAAACTATTATGGAATATACTGGGGAGATTGTCCTTGCAGATGATTCAGGATTAGAAGTTGATTACTTAGACAAAGGACCTGGAGTATACTCTGCCCGATTTGGTGGCCCAGGATGTAGTGATAAGGATAAAAATCATAAAATTATAGAACTACTAACAGGTGTTCCTAAAGAACAAAGAACGGCACGTTTTATATGCGTGATTGCAGCCACTTTTCCTGATGGTGATATAATAACGACCCAAGGTGTTATTGAGGGTTTTATTAACGATAAGCCTAAAGGAAACCAAGGGTTTGGTTATGATCCTATCTTTTATGTACCACAATATCAATGTACAACAGCAGAAATGTCACCAGCCTTAAAAAATGAGATCAGTCATAGAGGCAAAGCATTACAAGAAATGAAAAAACAATTAGCCAAAAAGATATTACCTAGGCTTTAGAAAAAGTTAAAAGTGTAGAAAGTATGTAAACAATAAAAAGATACTGAGAGAATAAAATAAGATCCTGGATCTAAAGGAAAAAGAATTATTATTAAAGAGAAGAAAAGAACAAGAGGAGAAACACCATGAAGTATTTAGTCATCAGTGATACGCATACAGATCTCAATAATGCCATCAACATCATAGAGCAATGGAAAGAAGCAATTATTGGCGTTATTCACTTAGGAGATCATGATGAAGATGCTGAGATATTACAAAAACAATATCCAAATCTTATTTTTCATTATGTAGCAGGGAATTGTGATGTAGGTACAAACCCGCAAGAAAAAATAATTATTTTAGGAGAATATAAAATCTGGTTGCTTCATGGTCATCGGTATCAGATTCAATGGGGATATGATGGTTTATATTATGCTGCCCAAGAAAAAAATGTTCAAGTTGTGCTAGTAGGGCATACTCATATTCCATGTATTTTGGAGGATGATGGAGTACTGATAATGAATCCAGGTAGCATTGTACAACCTCGGCATGAAAAAGGGCCATCTTATGGAATGTTAGGGTTAGAAAAGGATGGAAGATTAAAAAAAGAAATTTATTTTATAAAAAGTTAAAAAAAAGTGTAAAAAGGTATTGACTAATAGTAGAGTCTGTTATATAATGAATTTCGTTGGCTCGCAAGAGAAGATATACCCAAAGCACGATGGGTAGTCGCCAAGCGGTAAGGCACAGGACTTTGACTCCTGTATGCGAAGGTTCGAATCCTTCCTACCCAGTTTAACAAAAAAATATCATATGCGGATATGGCGGAATTGGCAGACGCGCTAGACTTAGGATCTAGTGCCGCAAGGCGTGGGGGTTCGACTCCCTTTATCCGCACTCTATTTTGTAGAAAGCTGTCGGCTCAGATGAATTGACAGCTTTTTTATTATGAAATAGGAAAGTTTGTCTTGCTAGCAAGGGACCAACTTTTCTACTTCACTTGAAAAGTGCATTTTTTGCACTTTTCTTGTTGCATTAAAAAATAGTATAGGAGAATGAAAGAATGAAAAAGACAAAGTTAGCCCTACTAGGTTGTGGCTATTTAAATGAAATTGTTGCCAATGCTTTAAAAGACAATTACCTGCCAGAATATGAACTGGTTGGCGTTATGGGAAGAAATGAGGAGCGAACACAAGCTTTTGCTGCACGCCATAACTGTAAAGCCTGTACTGATATGGAAGATTTACTGGCTCTAAAGCCAGATATTATAGCAGAAGCTGCTTCGCCACAAGCAGTGAGAGATTATACCGAAACCATATTAGAAGGCGGAGCCAACGTAGTAGTATTGTCTATTGGCGCCTTTGCAGATGCTTCCTTATATAAAAGAGTGAAAAATACTGCAGCCAAGAATAATCGAAAGGTATATATAGCCAGTGGTGCAGTGGGAGGTTTTGATGTACTTCGCACAGCGGCTCTTATGAGTCCTATTACAGCAACGATGACATCTAAAAAATCATTAGGTTCCTTATTTTACTCACCTTTTAATAGAGATGGTTTAATGGGTATTACAGAACCAAGACGGGTCTTTAGTGGAACGACTAAAGAGGCCATTGAAATGTTACCTTTTCACTATAATGTGGCAGTTGCAACGGCTCTTGCCAGTGCCGGTCCTGAGAATACAACTTTAAATATCGATGCAACCCCTGGTTTCAGAGGCGATGAATACAAAATTGAAATTCATGGAGAAGAAGTGCGAACAGATCTAAATATTTACTCAAGAACCTGTAATATTGCTGCTTGGAGCGTAGTTGCAGTTCTGCAAAACATTGTGTCTCCAATTGTATTTTAGGCTGTTCTTTCAGGTTATCCCCCCATGTTGATTCTTAAGTAATTCATTAAGTTTTTCATTGTAAAACTCAATGAATTACTTAGTTCTTTTTTTGGTATGGTTTGTATAGTAGAAAAAAAGCTACCCTAGACTAAGATATCTATCAATTAATATCAAATGTAAAAAAAAATGCGATATTATGAAAAAAGGTGTTGACAATGAGAGAAAGATGTACTATACTATAAAAGCGTTGAAAAACACAAGAGAAATCTTGTTAAGTAGCAGGAAATAGATCTGTACCTATTTCGACAGTATCAGACATATGCGGGTGTAGTTCAATGGTAGAACACCAGCCTTCCAAGCTGGCCACGTGGGTTCGATTCCCATCACCCGCTTTCAAAAACTTCTTAGTGTATACCTAAGAAGTTTTTTTATGATTTAATAACGTTTGCCTCACCTACAAGAGATCCAATTATTGATATAGGGATTGACATCATAAACAAGTTTGTAAGAGAATAATCTATATGAACGATGTTTATTATAAAAAAGAATGGGGAGGTAGAACTGATATGAAAAAAATATATAGAATTCAATCTTTTATTCTTTGTTTTGTTGGCATGGGGGCATTATTTGGGGGAATACAGGCTATATTTGATCCATCTGGAATTTCATACGGAATGTCAGTAGATTTGTTACAAACCGGTCCCTTTACCAATTTTTTAGTTCCAGGCCTGTTTTTGTTTTTTGTGATTGGACTAGGGCATTTAGCTGCATTTATATATGTAAAGCGCAGATTAAAATTTCATATTTATATGAGTGGTGCCGTAGGATGTATGCTTATGGCTTGGATAGTGATTCAATGCTATATACTGCAATCTATTCATTACTTACATATCATCTTTTTTCTTATAGGTTTATTTGAAAGTATAATAGCTTTATTGATGCTTGTGAAATCAGGACTTTTTCCTTTCAGCTTATGTAAATCTTTGATAATGAAAAACAGAAAGAATAAGAAAGAAAAGGCGTTTAAATTAAAATGAAAAAATTTAAAAAAGTATACCTTGAAATTACAAATATATGCAATCTTAATTGTAGCTTTTGTCCTAAAACAACGAGAATGGGCAAGTTAATGAGTATAGATTCTTTTACCTATATAATTGAAGAAATTCGGCCTTATACAGATCATGTGTACTTTCACTTAATGGGGGAGCCGTGCATTCATCCTGATTTAGAGGAATTTTTAACTATTTGTAGTAAAAAACAATTAAAAGTGAATATGACAACCAATGGAACTTTGTTGTCTGAAGTAAAAGAGATTCTATTAGAAGCCCCTGCTCTTAGGAAGGTAAGTATTTCTTTACATAGTTTTGAGGCTAATGATCAGACCATAGATCTACAAGAATATATTGATGCTATTGTAGCTTTTGTTATAGAGGCTACTCAAAATAAGATTATCTGTGAACTTAGGTTATGGAATATGAATGGAGAAAAGATACAGGGGAGCAATGTATTAAACCAAGAGATTCTTAAGATGATAGAAGTAAAGCTAAATTTAGGGTTTAGGTTGGAAGATAGCCTCTCCCACGTGCACAGAAAGAAACTGGCTGATTTTCTATACATAGGAATGGAAGAAAAATTTGAATGGCCTGAGATAGCTGTGCCTGTAGTAAATGATGAAGTTTTTTGTTATGGACTTCGAGATCAGTTTGGAATCTTAGTAGACGGTACAGTAGTCCCTTGTTGTTTGGATAATGAAGGGAATATCCCTCTAGGAAATATATTTGATTTTTCCTTAAATAACATTTTACATTCTGAAAGGGCAAGAAATCTATATAACGGATTTTCTAGAAGAAGAGCAGTAGAAGACTTATGTAAAAGATGTGAATATGCAAAAAGGTATTAGAAAATATAAAAATATCCCCTGTGTTCATAAGAACCAGGGGATATTTTTATATTTCAGAAGGTTTTCCGTATAATGATAGGTTATTGTTTTTATATCGGTTCTCATGGGTAACATCTTTCCCAAACCAAGCAGGTGGGATAAATTTTTCAGCATCTTTTACACTATCAAATTCTACTTCAACGGTAAATAGACCATCAAGTTCTTCGTGATAAATATCAAGTTCTGCTGTTAAATCGTTTTCTAAAGGAAGAAAATATCGTGTTTTTGAAATAACGATAGGTTCTACTTTTGACCATAACCCTTGAAACTGTTCAGGGGTTAGGGGTAAGTTAATTTCTTCTCGTTTTAAATGCCCCGATGTTTTAATAGTTAGAAAATAGTTATCATTGCTTTTTCGTAGTCTTACGACTGGATCAGTAGATATGTATGCTTGGGTAATTTCAGCTTTTGGATAAGTAGATAAATCATTTGGCAATGTAGCGACTAAAAACTTTTTTTCGATTTCCATCAATATCCTCTCCTCGCTTTATGGTTAGATTGGCTTTTATTTAGCAATGCCTTTATCTCTATTATAGTAGTAAAATGAAAATTTTGAAAGAGGAATTATGTATTTTTTCTAAAAAGAATGATTTATCTCAATATAAGGACTAAAACATATAAAACTTGCCTTAGATTTTCTTTTAAACTTTAAAGAATAATATGATTTTTGTTAAAAGAAAAACAAATAGACTAAAAATTCAATTATATGCAAGGACTGAGGCAAAACAAAGAAATGAAATCAAAAAAAGGAAAAGGTCAAAAAATAAAAAAGAAGGTAAAGGGAGTTAAAACTTGATGAATACTGATTTATATTGATATTAGTAAAGAAAAAAATGGAAGATAAAATCTTTAAAAAGGAAATAGAGACTATAAAAAATTGCAAATCCATAAACCAGGTGTTGACAAAGGTAATGGAATGAGTGTATAATCAGTTAAGCATTTTAGATACAGAGAAGTTTTTTGAAATCTTATCTTCTTTTTAAAATCAATCATAAGATCTGCTGCAAAAGAAAAAGAAGGTACAAGAAAGTAGAATATCTTCTATGTATTAAAAAATTATTATGACAACATATCATTTAAGGGGGATTCAAGAATGAAGAGAAAAATAAGCATTTTGTTAGCTGTTGTAATGGC
>JAAZLH010000252.1 GCA_012799415.1 Candidatus Epulonipiscium sp.
GGGTCAGGTGCATTTTTAGTTAAAGCTATGAGTATTATGATTGAACAATCGGGTGGAATGCATACTGGAAAAGCATTAAAAATCAAAACAGATCAATTATTCGGAGTTGAATTTGATAGAGAAATATTTGCACTTGCTGCAGCTAATTTTTTAATTCATAAAGATGGAAAGACTAATTTAGAACATAATGACACGCGAACCAAACATGTAAAAGAATGGATTAAAGATAAAAAAATTACAAAGGTATTAATGAATCCACCATTTGAAGAAAAATATGGGTGTATGAGGATTGTGAAAAATGTATTAGACAGTGTCCCTACCAATACTACCTGTGCATTTATTTTGCCTGATAAAAAATTAGAAAAACACAATGGTAAAAAATTGTTAAAGAATCACAGGTTAGAAAAGATAATAAAGTTACCAGAAACGACTTTTTTTGGGATTGGAATGACGACATCTATTTTTATATTTACTTCTGGTATTTCGCAAAAAAGTCAAAAAATTTTTTCTTGTTATATTGAAGAAGATGGGTTAGTGACTGTAAAAAATCAAGGCCGTCAAGATGTATATAATCGCTGGCCGGAAATAGAAAATAAATGGATTGAAATAATACATAAGCAGTCAGGGAGTGACACTATTCAATGGATAGATCCAAACGAAAATCTGTCATGGCAAGAACCAGAACCTCCATTTGTATTATATGAAGAGGATTTTATTAAAACAATTATGGACTATGAAATGTTTAAAAAAGGAATAGATCCAGATGTTTTAAAAAACAAAATTAATACTACGGTTATGTATAATTCAGAGGTTAATTTAACGGATCAGGGATTAGATATACAGATTTTGGGAGTAGCTGAGGATACTGAGGAGTATGGCGATGAAAATTAATACTTCTAAATGGAAAGAATTTGTTATAGGAGATTTATTTACAGTAACTAGAGGAGTCAGGCAAAAAGCAGCTGATAGGTTATCTGGAGAGATACCCTATTATTCTGCATCAGAATTTAATAACGGAATGACGGATTCTATAAGTAACCCTTCTTTTATTGAAAAGGACGCAATTATTTGTACAACTTTTGGTAATGCGTTTTATGTAGAAGGAGAGTTTACAGCAAGTGACGAAATTACAATACTTAAGCATCCAAAAATGAACAAATATAGTGGTTTGTTTATAGCAACTATTATAAAGAAAAACAAACATAAGTACTCCTTTGCAATAAAAGCTTTTTCAACAAGGATAAAGAAAGACGTTATTAGTTTGCCTGTAGATGATAATGATGAACCTCATTGGTTCAAAATGGAAATGGTTACCAAGGATTTTAAAGTTAAATCAATTGACAGACTTAAATTAATGAAGAATTTAGAATCTGTTGACAAAATACATCTCCCTATTGAAACATGGAAAAATTTTTTGATAGAAGATTTATTTGACAAAAAAGATGCGAAATTTATTGCGAATAGAAAGTTTTCCAAAGCAAACGATGTATCTGAAATCAAAAATAAAGAGTTTTCTTTACCATTAACAAACGCAAAGCATGGGGACAATGGAATAATGTACTATGGTAGACCTAATGAATGGGATTCTGTTGAAATGACCTTAGATGTGGTAGCTAATGGTGCTATAGCTGTAGGAGATGTTTATGTACAAGTACAACCGACTGCTACTCTTGGAGATTCGTTTTTAATGAAACTAAAAGTTGAATACAAAAACTATGAAACAGAAAATATATTATTATTCCTAGCCACGGTTATCGAAAAGTCTATAAAGCACAAGTTTAGTTATGACCATAAGTCTACATGGAATCGAGTTAGAAAAGAATATATCCTATTGCCAATTACAGAAGATGAACAAATAAACTGGGGATATATGAATGATTTTATAGATAATTTTCGATGTTCTACAAAAAAGCATTTGAATAATTTGAGTGAATTGATGGTTTAGTAATTAGGAGGAAAAATGCATTTAGAAAAAATAGAGATAAAGAATTTTAGGATGTTAAAGGACGTAGTCTTTAACATTTCAGATACATCTAATCAGGGTTTAACTTTATTTGTGGGCAAGAATAATACAGGTAAGACATCAATTCTGAAAATTTTAGAAAAAATGATTCCAGGTTCTGGAGGTAACAGTTTTGAATGGTATGACTTTTCCGTTGATTTTCAAATTGAGTCTTTAAAGCTAATACAAGAATATAAGTTTAATGATTTAACTCCCCAGAGTCTTGGCATAGAATTAATTCTCTACATTTCTTATTCGGAAGAAGATTCTTATCAAATACTTAGACCGTTTTTAATGGATTTAGACGAAGAAAATAATAATATTATTATCCAATCATTGTATGTAATTAAAGATAATGAGATTCAAAATATTCAAAATGAATTATTGAAAATGGGGGTTACTGGTACGAGTATTGAAGATTATAAGAAATTTAATTCATTTATGAGGCGTAATTTGAGCAAATATTTTAAATTAACTCATAAAGCGTTATCTAAAGATGGTTCATATGCTGCAGAAATCAAAAAAGAAGATTTAAGGAGACTTATTCGCGTTAAGAGTATAAAAGCTAATAGAGATATTTCTAATAAATCTAGTGATCATACTCTCTCTAATATTTCTGACAGATTGTATAATTTAATGGAGGCACAAGTTCCTAAAGAATATAAAAGATTTCAAGAGACGATTAGTCTAACTGACGAAAGTTTAACAACAGCATATGCAGAAGTTTTTAAGGATGCTTTGGCACAGGTTGAAAAATTTGGCGGTTCAAATGATGCAAACATCGAGATACTCTCAACAATTCAAGAACAAGATCTGTTAAAAAACAATACTACACTTTTTTATAACAAAAACAATACATATATACCTGAAAGCTATAATGGGTTAGGATATTTAAATTTGATAGGGATGATTCTTGAAATTGAGGCTATAGCTAAAGAATATGAACAATATAATTTAGAAGCAAGAGGTTTAAATATTTTGTTTATTGAAGAACCTGAAGCTCATACTCATCCACAATTACAGTATGTTTTCATTAAAAATATTAAGAATCTTCTAAATGAACATAAAGAAAAAAACATTCAAACATTGATGACTACACATTCATCACATATTGTTTCCGAGTGTGAATTTGATGATGTTATCTATCTATCGAATGAAAATGGGCAAACAACTGCAAGAGCTTTTTTAGATTTAAAAGAAATCTATAAAGATGATGATGGCACTTATAAATTGTTTGAATTTATTAAAAAACATTTAAAACTTACTAGAGCGGAGTTATTTTTTGCTGATAAAGCAATTTTAATTGAAGGTGATACAGAAAGGATGCTTATGCGCTATATGATGGAAAGTATTGATCAAAGATATATGGATCCTTTGATTTTACCTTTAATTTCACAAAATATTTCTATAGTTGAAGTAGGAGCTTATGGACATGTTTTTAAACATTTAATTAATTTTCTAAAAATTAAAACTTTAATTGTGACTGATATTGACTATGGGAAGCACTCTGACAAAGGGCGTGTCACAAAATGTGATTATGATGAAGCAAAGCTAACTTCAAATGCTACCATTAAAGATTTTTTTAATGTAGATGGGACAGACTTAGAATTAATTATAAACTACTCAGAAGAAGATAAAATAAAAGAGTTCTGTAAAATTGCATATCAAACTAAAGAAGATGGGATTCAAAAAAAATATGTAGGAAGAAGTTTTGAAGAAGCTTTTTTGAATATTAACTTTGAATATATAGATAGAATAAAAGAAGATTTTATATCAATGAAGAATATAAAAAAATTTACAAAAGACAAAACGCCTTATGTATTAGTAAAGGAATGTATTGATAAAAAGACCTCTTTTGCTACTGATTTATTATTCTATGGAGATGGAAAGTGGAAAATACCTAAATATATAGAAGAAGGTTTATTATGGTTGAGAAAAGACAAATTGAGCCAGAAGTAGAACAAGCTTTGAATTGTGTTTTTTCTGGCAAGAATTTTGTACTAACTGGTGGTGCTGGTAGTGGTAAAACATATTCGTTGATTTCTTTAATAAATGAATTTAGCACATTAAATAAAAATGCACCAATTTTGTGTATTACTTATACAAATAATGCTGTTTTTGAAATTAGAGAAAGAAGTAACAACGAAAATCTTTATGTATCAACGATACATGATTTTTTATGGAGTTTAATTAATCAATTTCAAACTGAAATAATAGATTTATTAATTGAACTAATTAATGATGATGAATATAAAATATTTCGATTACCTGAAGGTATGGATAAAATAGAAAGAAGTTATTTTGATGGTCAGGTAATTAAATATGATGAATATTATTCTATTAATAGTACTTCAAGTTCAATTAGTCATGATCATGTTATAATTCTCGCAGAAAAAATGTTTGCTAAATATAAGAAACTTTGTGATGTGCTAAAAGATAATGCTAAATTAATATTAGTTGATGAATATCAAGATACTGCACCAGAAGTAGTTGAAATATTATTAAAACATATAAAAAAAAGTAATAAAGATTGTGTAGTAGGTTTTTTTGATAAAGTCCCTATAGTTGGTGTAAATTCAAAATAAAAAAAGATGAGTCACATCTCACCTTTCGGTACAATGGTTTTTTAACCAAATAAATCATGTAAGAGAGGTAAAAATATGACTCAACTTA
>JAAZLH010000253.1 GCA_012799415.1 Candidatus Epulonipiscium sp.
CACATACATTTAGTGAAAAAAAACCATTCAACTATCTGCATGATGTAAAGTATGCTCAGTGTAATGACTTTATGGTGACAGATTGGGAGTTTGAAAAATGTAATTTTAGTATTCACAGCTATATGACATCAGACCATACCTTATATTACGCAAAGGGGCCTAGCAATCCTTCTATTGATGATATCTCTTATTTGATCAATCGGGTAGAGGGTAAGAATGTTATTTATTTGAATGTGTTTGAAGCCTATGAACAGAAGGATAAAGGAATAAAAGACCTATGTATTCATACATTGAATCAGGATGGGGTAACCCTAACCCTTATGAAGGACGAAACTTCTGTTAGACATCATATTTCTTTCAAATAAACAAGGAGGTTTTTGATATGCAAGATCAACCCAATATTATATTTGTTTTTTCTGACCAACAACGTTGGGATACCGTAGGTGTTTATGGACAAGAATTAAATATAACCCCTAATCTTGACCAAATGGCCAAAGAGGGAGTCAGATTTGAACATGCCTTCACTTGCCAACCTGTATGTGGACCTGCCAGATCTTGTTTGCAGACTGGCAAGTATGCAACTGAAACAGGATGTTATCGAAATGATATTGCCTTACCTTTAGATGAGAGAACTTTGGCCCACTATTTTTCTGATGCCGGGTATGAAGTAGGGTATATGGGAAAGTGGCATCTAGCTTCTACTCATGGAGAGTTCAATTTTAGAACAGAACCTGTTCCACCAGAGAGGCGAGGAGGCTATAAAGATTATTGGCTTGCGTCTGATATGTTGGAGTATACTTCCCATGGATATGGTGGGTATTTATATGATGGGGATATGAACAAAGTAGAATTTACCGGATATCGTGTAGATAGTTTAACTGATTTCTCCCTTGACTATTTGCAAACAAGAAATGGGGAGAAACCTTTCTTTCTTTTCTTATCCTATATTGAACCTCATCATCAAAACGATAGAAAACGTTATGAAGGACCGATTGGATCGAAAGAAAAGTTTAAAGATTTTAAAGTGCCAGGGGATCTGGAAGGGACTCAAGGGGATTGGCAAGAAAGTTATCCAGATTACTTAGGGTGTTGTCATAGTTTAGATGAAAACCTTGGTAGGATCCGTGCAGAGTTAAAAAGGTTAGGGAAAGATGAAAATACGATTATTATTTATACTAGTGACCATGGATCCCACTTTAGAACAAGAAATAGCGAATACAAACGTTCTTGCCATGAAGGATGTATTCGTATTCCACTTATTATCTATGGACCAGGATTTAAAGGGGGCCAGGTAATAGAGGAACTGGTTAGCCTTATCGATTTGCCACCTACCTTGCTAGCAGCTGCAGGTATTAAAAAGCCAGAAGTAATGTCTGGGCATCCATTACAACAATTAGTAGAAGGAGAGACAAAAAACTGGCCCGAAGAAGTATTTATACAAATTAGTGAAAGCCAAGTAGGAAGGGCAATCCGTACAAAAAAGTGGAAGTATAACGTATATGCACCTGATAAAGATCCGTTACATGACAGCTATAGTGATGTATATATAGAACAATTCCTTTATGATTTAGAGGCTGATCCCTATGAGAAAAACAATTTGGTAGATGATCCAGCTTATGTAGAAATTAGGAA
>JAAZLH010000254.1 GCA_012799415.1 Candidatus Epulonipiscium sp.
CAAGATAAGTATGGAGAAGAGGCTGTGTCAGGAATAGTTACTTTTGGAACTTTTGCAGCAAGAAGTGCTGTAAGGGATATAGTTAGAGTAAATGATATGCCTTATAGTATTGGTGATAGAATAGCAAAAGCTATTCCATTAAAACCAGGTATGACAATAAAAAATGCACTAGAAGAAAACCCTGAGTTGAAACAAATGTACGAAACAGAAGATGAGACGAAAAGAATTTTAGATTTAGCAATGAAAATAGAAGGGTTGCCAAGGCATTCATCAAAACATGCTTGTGGTGTCGTAATTTCAGATGGGCCAGTATTTGAACATCTTCCAGAGTTTATGGCAGGTAGTGGTAAAAACAAGAAAGAGAGGACATCTCAAGTAACTATGACTGAAGTTGAGGAGCTAGGACTTCTTAAAATGGACTTTTTAGGTTTAAAAACTATGACAGTTATAGGGAAAACTATTGAAAGCATAAACAAAAATACAGGAGCCAATATCGAATATTTAGATATACCACATAATGACCCTTATGTTTATAAATACATTTCTAAAGGACAAAGTCATGGTGTGTTTCAACTTGAGAGTTCAGGAATGAGGAGTTTAATGGGAGAACTTTTCTTTGATATAGACGATAGAATAAAGAAAATAGAAAAGAAATACAAAAAGAAAGGGTTTAAAGATATAGAAAAAAACAAAGAAAGTGAAACCTATCTAAAAGAAATGGAAAAATTGGGACAGGAAATGTTCGAAAGACTCATAGCAGGAATATCTTTATACAGACCAGGTCCTATGGATTACCTTCCTAATTATTTAGAAGGTATGAAAAACCCTAAAAATATCAGATATTTAACTCCAGAACTAAAGCCAATACTTGAAGCAACATATGGAACTATAGTATATCAGGAGCAAGTTATGCAAATAGTGCAAAGCCTTGCAGGTTATAGCTTAGGAAGGGCTGATTTAGTAAGACGTGCTATGGGGAAAAAGAAAAATGAAATAATGCGAGAAGAAAAAGATTACTTTATAAATGGTAAACTAAATGAAGATGGCTCAATAGATGTACCAGGATGTGTAAGGAATGGTATATCGAAAAAAATAGCTGAAGAAATCTGGGAGCAGATGGCTGATTTCAGTAAATATGCCTTTAATAAATCCCATAAATTGTGTGGCATTATATGGTAACATATAGTGAAAAATCTCCAAAATTGCTGGGAGTCCCTAAAGCTACTTAAACTACAACGAAACTGGTGACGGTAATCGTGAATGTTGCCGAAAGGCAGAAAAAATTAAGTAGATAGCATATGGTGAAATAAAAGCAGTTACTTAAACTGTCCTAAGTGCTAAAAACAATGGGTAATCAGCAGCGAAATTTCTTGTATAAACTATCTCTTTTAAAGGAGGTAGATAATGGGTCAACTACCCACGACTAAAGTTGTAGGCTCGTAGAAGATGGTGCCTCAAAGCATCGTCTGCAAATCTACTAAGCCTAGTTGATTAGCCTAAGCTATCCAGTACACAGTTAGCTGTGGTGAGTTAGCTACGTTATGTAAGAATAATATTTTTAGTTAC
>JAAZLH010000255.1 GCA_012799415.1 Candidatus Epulonipiscium sp.
AGGATTATTAGATTTTATCAATCAAACTCGAATTGAGGCAGCAAAAGATATTTTAAAAGGGCCCGAAAAGAAAAAGTTAGAAGATGTGGCTACTGCTGTTGGTTACGGTAATGTACGAACTTTTATGCGTATATTTAAGAGCTATGAAGGAGTAACCCCTGGTCAATATATGAATTTGTGAATGAAATTTAGATTTTGTCATAAAATTTAGTTTAGAAATATTCCATATAGTTTATATTTTATCTCTTGCCTAGGTAAGAGATTTTTTTATAAAAAAATTAATTTTAAAAAACGGTACCATATTTTATATTTTGTACGTGGTATGTTAATAAAAAGTGCATTAGTATAGAGACAAGAAAGAAAATAAAAGAAAGGGTGTTGTCTTATGAAGAAGGGGAAAAATATTTATAAGCTTTTAGCAATCATAATGGTAGGTATGATGGTATTATCCGCCTGTGGTGGAGGGGGGAAATCCACTACAAATGGAGAGGGCTCAAAACCCACTGTCAGCGACAAAAGTAAAGATACAAGTAAGGATAAAAAAGATGAGAAAGTAGAAGACAAGAAAGATGATTTTTCTTATCCTATGGATGGAAGTACGACATTAACATGGTGGCTACAATTAAATCCTAACGTATCAGCAACATCAGCTAGTCTAGGAGATACTCCTTTTGCAGCAGAGCTAGAAAAACAAACAGGGGTTAAGGTTGAATATATTCATCCTGCCCAAGGAAGTGAAAATGAAGCCTTCAATTTATTATTAGCATCTGGTGATTTACCTGATATTATTGAAAGACCTTGGTACAACTTTCCTGGTGGCCCAGATAAAGCTATTCAAGATGAATATATTATTCCTTTAAATGATGTGATTGATCAATATGCACCTAATTTAAAAGCGTATCTTGAAAAAGAACCTGAAGTTGAGAAAATGATTAAAACAGATAATGGGGACTTTTATTCATTTCCCTTTATCCGATCAGAAGATAAACTACGTGTATTTTTTGGACCTGTTGTTCGCCAAGATTGGTTAGATGATCTTGGATTGACAGCACCTGAAACAATAGCAGAATGGGAAGAAGTGTTAAAAGCATTTCGTGATAAAAAAGGAGCAGAGGCATCCTTTAGTGCTACGCCTTATCATATTACTCTAAGTAGTATATTTATGAGTGCTTATGGAGTACAAAGTGGATTTTATCAAGATAATGGAAAGGTAAAGTATGGATTTATTGAACCAGGATATAAAGATTACCTTAGACTTTTTAATCAGTGGTATAATGAAGGATTAATTGATAAAAACTTTGCTACCATGGATCAAAAGGCGTATGAAGCTAATATTCTAAATGGTCGAGCAGGTATTACCCTAGGATATTTAGGAAGTGGAATTGGAGCTTGGACATCAGCCAAGGCAGATGATCCTAGTTATCAATTAGCAGGTTTAAAATATCCTGTTGTTAATAAAGGTGAGACTCCTATGACAGGCCAAAAGTCCTTGACTTATGAAACTGGTGCTTCAGCAGCTATTACTACTTCTTGTAAAAATGTAGAAGTAGCAGCTAGACTGTTAGACTATGGTTATAGTGAAGCAGGAGTGAATCTATACAACTTTGGTATAGAAGGAAAATCCTTTACTTTTGTAAATGGAGTCCCTACCTACACAGATTTAATTTTGAAAAACCCAGATGGCCTGTCTATTGCTCATGCTATGTCTAAATATATTCGTGCTAACTATAATGCTCCAATGATTCAAAGTGGATATTATGCAGATGGATATTTTCAATTAGACTCTCAATTAAAAGCGATTCAAATGTGGCAAGATACCAATGCAGATCAACATATTTTACCAACCATTACTCCTACACCAGAGGAAAGTACAGAAATGGCTGGAATTATGAATGATATCACAACTTATCAAGAAGAAATGATGTTAAAATTTATTATGGGAGTTGAACCCTTAGATAAATTTGATGATTACGTGGCAGAAATCAAAAAAATGGGTATTGATCGTGCCTTAGAAATTAATCAAGCAGCCTTTGAGAGATACGATAGCAGATAAGAAAAGTTATATTTTTCAGGGATAAAAGCCAATTAAGACTCTTTCATTGCAAAGAGTCTTAATTAATCTTTTTCATGATTGTTTGTATCTTAAGAAAGGAATGAATGCAAATATGAAAATAGCGGAAGAGACTATGAGTGTGGAACAAAATTATAAAAAAAGCTTTTCTATTCGATTTAAGCAAGATATGCGCCAGAATTGGACTTTATATATGCTAATTATTCCTGTCCTCTTGTATTATTTTATTTTTCATTATCGCCCTATGGTAGGAGCTATCATTGCTTTTAAAAATTATATTCCCAAGAAAGGGATATTCGGTAGTGATTGGGTAGGGTTTAAACATTTTATTAGCTTTTTTCAAAGTCATTACTTTTTTCGTGTTTTTAAAAACACAGTTGTTATTAACGTGAGTACGCTTATTTTTGGTTTTCCGGCTCCTATTATTTTGGCCCTTTTAATTAATGAAATTAAAAGACAAAGATTTAAAAAGACAGTTCAAACCATTACTTATTTACCTCATTTTATTTCTTTAGTTGTAGTGGCAGGGTTAATTAAAGATTTTACAGCAGATTACGGAATTATTAATGATCTTATTGCTTTCTTTGGTGGAGAAAGACAAGCCTTGTTAAATTCTCCTAGTTTATTTGTTCCGATTTATGTTCTTTCAGATATTTGGCAAGGAGTAGGCTGGGGATCTATCATTTATTTAGCGGTCCTTGCAGCCATTGATCAAGAACTATATGAAGCAGCAGAAATTGATGGTGCAGGAAGATGGAGACAAACATTGGCGATTACCCTACCTAGTATTTTGCCTACCATTGTTATTTTATTAATATTACGAATGGGATCTATATTCAATGTAGGCTATGAAAAGATTATTTTATTATATAATCCACTTATTTATGAAACGGCAGATGTAATTTCCAGTTTTGTATATCGACGTGGATTACTAGAAGCCAATTATAGTTTTAGCACAGCAGTTGGTTTATTTAACTCAGTCTTAAACTTTAGTATGTTGTTGATTGCAAATAGTATTAGCCGAAAGGTAAATGAAACCAGTCTTTGGTAAGGAGATGGTGTGATGATTAAGGAGAGTATAAGTAGAAAAGTATTTCGACTTTTTAATGGATTATTGATGATTTTTATGATGATTATTTGTTTATATCCCATGCTTTATGTTCTGTTTGCATCCTTTAGCCATGCAAGCCGTTTTATGGAGCACCAAGGTCCTTTATTAAAACCCTTAGGGTTTAATTTAGAATCTTATAAAATGGTTTTTAGGGACCCCATGATTATAAAAGGATATGGAAACACTATTTTTATTGTTGTTATTGGAACCTTATTTAATATTTTAATGACTGCTTTTTGCGCCTACTTTTTATCAAGAAAAAATGTAATGTTTAAAACTCCTATTATGATATTTGTTACTTTTACCATGTTTTTTAGTGGAGGGCTGATCCCTTTTTATTTAACTGTAAGGAATGTAGGGTTGTATAATAACCATTGGGCTTTAATATTACCAGGAGTGATTAATACCTATAATATGATTATTATGAGAACAGGATTTCAAGGGATACCCGATAGTATGGAAGAATCGGCTAAGATTGACGGAGCAGGCCATTTAACAATTTTATTTAGAATTGTTTTACCCTTAGCCAAACCGGTTATGGCTGTTATGGTCTTATATTATGCGGTAGGTCATTGGAATGGGTGGTTTAATGCTATGATCTTTTTACAGGATAGGAAAAAATTTCCTCTGCAATTGATTTTAAGAGAAATTTTGATTCAAAATGATACCAGCCAAATGACCGGCGGGGTTAGTGCTGTTGATCAAGAAGCCATAGGAGAAACTATAAAGCATGCAGTGATTGTAGTAGCTACGCTACCCATTTTAATGGTATATCCTTTTTTACAGAAATATTTTGTAGAAGGTATTATGATTGGAGCTATTAAAGGATAAAAGAGTCAATAAACTTAAGAAAAGACCTAAAAAGAGTTATAAGAGCATATAATACCTACTATACAATCAAGAGAAAGGAAGAAAGAAGATGATACGGGGATTTATGATGCATGAAATAAGGAAAGAAGTTGAACTAGATGGATTATGGGTTTTTCAACCTTGTGAAGGGGAAGGCAAGGATAAAACTTATAAAATGTCTGTTCCAAGTTGCTGGGAAAGTCATCCTGAGTTTATCAATTACAGAGGAAAAGGATATTATAAAAAAGAAATTCAAGCAAAAGGGAATATAAGGCTTGTATTTAAAGGTGTAAGCCATACGGCAAAAGTTTTTTGGAATGGAGAAATTGTTGCCAACCACTATAATGCCTATACTCCTTTTGAAGTAGTAATCAGAGGAGCAGAAGATCAAAAACATGAGCTTATGGTAGAGGTAGATAACTCTTTTACTGCAGAATCTTCCCTGCATATTCCCAATGATTACCACACCTATGGGGGGATTATTCGCCCTGTTGCTTTCCAAGTGATTCCTGATGCATATATTCAGTATGTGCACTTTACTCCTTTCAAAAAAAATAATCAATGGCATGGGAAAATAGAAGTAGCTGTAGAAAATATAGGGGAAAAAGATCAGCTCGTTTATTTAAAAACTTGTATATCAGAAATGGAATATGAGTTTAAAGAAAAGATAGCGATAGCAGGAGAAACAGTCTTATTTTCTGAGGAATTTGAGTTTAAAGATGTGAAAAATTATGAATTAGAAGATCCTGTTCTTTATTTGTTAAAGACAAATTTATATATAGAAAAAGACACAAAGCCAGTAGATGATTTAATAGAAAGAATTGGTTTTAGAGAAATTAAAATCAGGGGGAAAGATCTTTATTTCAACGATACAAAAGTCAAGATCAAAGGCTTTAATCGACATGAGGATCATGGACATTTTGGATCTTCCATTCCCTACCAGGCCATGATGGCAGATCTGCATCAAATATTAGATATGGGTGGCAATGCGATTCGAACAGCTCATTATCCTAATGATGAACGATTCTTAGATTTGTGTGATGAGTTAGGAATTTTAGTTTGGGAAGAAAGTCATGCAAGAGGTCTATCAGAAGAGCAGATGAGACATAAAAATTTTGATCAACAAAGCGAAGATTCTATCAGAGAAATGATTATGAATCATTATAACCATCCCAGTATTTTTGTTTGGGGTATTTTAAATGAATGTGCAAGTTATACAAGGTATGGAAGAGAGTGCTATGAAAAGCAGTTTAAACAAATAAAATCATTGGATCAATCAAGACCAACTACATTTGCAAGTTGCCATTACCATAGAGATATTTGTCTTGATTTACCTGATATAGTTTCATTCAATATTTATCCAGGTTGGTATGAACAAGAGCCTAAAGGATCAGAGGAATTTACTAATAATGAAGTGTATTCTTGGGTGCAACGAGCAACAGAAGGAAAAGGAAAACCTTATATTATTAGTGAGATAGGAGCAGGGGCCATTTACGGATATAGAACCATGAGAAAATCAAAATGGTCTGAAGAATGGCAGGCAGAGACATTAGAAAGGCAGCTAGAAGCAGTATTAAGTCACGAAGAGATGACTGGTGTTTTTGTATGGCAATATTGTGACTGCCGAGTTAGCGATGAGTGGTTTTATGCACGCCCAAGAACTATGAATAATAAAGGGGTTGTGGATGAATTTAGAAGACCAAAGATGGCCTATGAAGTAGTGAAACGAATCTTTCATTCCTACTAGTAATCAAAGTTTCTTCTTTCGGCAGGAATACTTTAGAGGAGATATAATAATGTAGGATAAAAGGAGAAAAAAAGTACTCATTTTATGTAGTTTTCCAAATGGAAACTACATAGATGAGTACTTTCTTTTATGAACTAGGAAAGTTCGTCTTGTTTGCGAGGGACCAAACTTTCCTAGTTTATTTGAAAAATGAGTTTTTCACACTTTTCTTGGGAAAAAAATTAGATTTTTAGGTTAAAGTAAATTGAGCCTGATATAAACTAGAATAGATTCCTTTTTGAGCTAATAGATCTTCATGGGTTCCTCGTTCCTCAATCCCTTGGTCTGTTAGTACAATAATTTCATCTGCATTTTTTATAGTGGATAGACGATGAGCAACAATCAAGGTAGTTCTTCCTTTACATAACTCATCTAGAGATTGTTGAATGAGTAGCTCTGTTGCATTATCTAGGGCAGAAGTGGCCTCATCTAAGATTAAAATAGGAGGATTTTTCAAAAATACCCTTGCAATGGAAAGTCGTTGTTTTTGCCCGCCAGAAAGCTTCACTCCACGCTCCCCAATATAGGTATCGTATTGATCTTCTAAATTCATAATAAATTCATGAATATTAGCTTTTTTTGCTGCTTCTATAATATCCTCATCACTGGCATCTAATCGCCCATAGGCAATATTTTCACGAATGGTACCCGTAAATAGGAAAACATCTTGCTGTACAATCCCAATATTTTTACGAAGAGAACTACGATCCAATTCTTTAATATCAAAGTCATCGATAAAGATACGGCCTTCATCAATTTCGTAAAATCTAGGGATAAGATGACAAAGGGTTGTCTTTCCGCCCCCTGAAGGCCCAACCAAAGCAACAGTTCGACCTTTTTCAATAGTGAGATTTACATTATCTAGAATATGAGTGTTTTCATCATATTGAAAACTGACATCTTCAAAAACAATTTTTCCTTCTACATCCTTAAGGGATAAGGGTGACTCCACTTCTACCTCAACCTCAGCTTCTAGTAATTCATTAAAGCGCTTAAAGCCCGTCATTCCTAGCTGTAATTGTTCTACAAATTGAATTAATTTACGAATAGGGCCTAAAAATAAATTGATATAAAGCAGGTAAGCCACGTAGTCTCCTACGGAGATATGTCCCTGGTATACGAAATAGCCTCCAAGAGCTAGGACAATTACATTTAAGAAATCTACAATGAAGTTCATACCAGAAAAAAACTCAGCCATGGCTTGATAAGCAAATTCCCTAGATTTTTGAAAACTTATATTGTTCTTTTGAAATTTTTCTATTTCATAGTCTCGGTTAGCAAAAGCTTTGGCTACTCGGATTCCAGAAATACTATTTTCTAAACTGGCATTGACTTCTCCAACTTTAATACGGGATTCTGTAAAGGCTTTATTCATTTTGATACGCTTTTTAGCAGCAAACCAAATTAAAAGGGGGAGAAATGCAAAAATAATGATGGTTAAAGGAATGTTGATGGTACATAAAATAATAAAAGAGCCAATCAGCATAATGGTAGAAACAAATAAGTCTTCTGGGCCATGATGAGCTAATTCAGATATTTCTTGCAAGTCATTGATGATACGAGACATGATGACCCCTGTTTTATGTTCATCAAAATAAGAAAAAGGTAACTTTTGTAGATGTGCAAAAACTTCACGACGCATATCTGCCTGCATTCGTACCCCGACCACGTGTCCATAATATTGAATAAAATAATTAAGTCCTGTTTTTATAACATAAATAAGGAGTAATACAAGAGCCCATACCAACATGGTTCTTAATTTTTGATTGGGGACAAAATCGTTAATAATATTTCGAGTAATCATGGGATAAAATAAATCACAAATAGCCACTAAAAAAGCACAAAGCATGTCCAGTATAAAAAGACGGCGATGTGGCTTATAATATGATACAAACTTTCGTATCACGCAAACACTTCCTTTCTTATAGATAGATATATTTACTAAGTATAAGGGTTTTGAGAAAGAAAATCAATGGATAATCTGAGACAAAGCTTATAGTAAAGATAGAGAAATTAGGTTAAAGAAAGTAGCATGAGAGCAAAAAGTAAATGTCTTTGCGGTATGTTATTTAGGGGCCTATGCAATTCTGGTACTCTACTTTAAGAAGTGGGGCTCTACTGGCGACTATCAAGCTCTGCTTACTATTATAAAAGAAGGAGATTTTTGGCGTATTGCAAAAATTAATGGAGACAAAGAATTAGAGGCATATACCGGATTAAAAATAAGCAACTAAATAACATAAAAAACTCCTTTCTAGGCAAGATAATAGAAAGGAGTTTTTTTATAAAATCATAAGGAGGTTTTTAATATGATCAATAATATTATTGAGAAAAGAACAGTGAAAGATGGGCGTCATAGCTTAATGCTAGAAATACCTATTGATGATTATCAAGGAATTTATGATGAGTATAACAATGAAATAGCAGCTGAAATTTTAGAAATGCATTTAGAAAATAGGGCTGATGATGGGCGCCCGACAGATATACAAATTCAACATGGGCAAAAGGATGAAGTTGTAAGGATTTTGGCAAATATTGAGTATTTAGGAAATGATCATACTGAATATAGAAATTAATACAAAAGAAGCACTCTCTAATCATAAAATGAGTAATTAGAGTAAAGTGCTTCCTATAAGATAGATTATTTTTATAGTTTAATTAATTCTTCAAGCTTTTCTTCAGAGATCTCATCAGATAAAGTTTGGACAACTTTACCTTCGTTAATAAAGACAACGGTGGGAAATGCCTTTATATTCAATCGTTCAGCAATGCCTTTTGATTTATAACTATCTACTTTTGTGACTCGTACTGTTTTACCGTGTTTTATTTCAAATGCTTCAATAACAGGTAGTAATTCACGAGAACTAGGATCTACTGCATTCCATAAGTATACAAGGGATGGTTCCCCTTCATTGAGGATTTGATTTTCATAGATTTCACTTTCGGCAATATACTTCTCTGCTCCATAACCTGCGATAGCCCCATCACCAACGGCTGTTGCTACTTGTTTTAAGAAGCTATCTCGTACATCTCCAGCAGCAAAAATGCCAGGTATATTGGTTTCCATCTTTTCATTGGTAATGAGGTAGCCAGCGCCAGTCATATCTAACATGCCTTTAAAGATATCTGTATTAGGAATATAGCCAATAAAAAGAAAACCGGTATCAACTTCTACAGGGATGAGTTCATTGGTTTTTGTGTTTTTAAGAACCACAGTAGACAGATGTTCATCCCCTTCAAAGCTATCTACAATGGTATTCCATATAAAAGACATTTTAGGATTATTCAAAGCTTCTACTTTAGCAATTTCATTACAATCCATTATTCCAGGGTCATGCATGACGGATACAATAACTTCTTTTGCAAACTTAGTAAGAAACATACCTTCTTCAATGGCGGCATCTCCACTTCCTACAACCATAACAGTTTTATCTGTATTAGCAGCAGCATCGCAGGTAGCGCAGAAAGAGATTCCTTTATCATATAAAAATTTATTTTCATTTTTGGCTCCTGTTAGACGAGGCTTTCCACCACTGGCTACAATAACTACCTTAGCTTCGTAGTTGGTTCTAAAGGTTTCAACAATCTTTTTATCTCCTACTACTTCTACAGATTTTACATCTGTAAATTTAAATTTTACATTGAAGTTTTTAGCTTGTTTATAAAATAAGTCCATAAGCTCATGACCAGTAGCTCCATCAGGAAATCCAGGGAAATTTTCTATTTCATCTGTATAGGTTGCTAGTCCACCTATCAATGATTTCTCTATAAGAAGTGTTTTTAATCTGGCACGTCCACAATAAATAGCTGCTGTAAGGCCAGCAGGACCTCCGCCAACGATGACTACATCATATTGTTCTGTTCTTTTTGTCATGAATACACAGTCCTTTCTACATTATAAACTAATAATCAGTTCAGGAGGAAGTCATTAACTCCCCCCAAGCCCCAACCTTACTTTGCCCCGCAGGAGTGTAATCGGGAGTACTGTAAGTGCAACCTTAGTTTGCTCCGCAGGAGTGTAATCGGGAGTACTGTAAGTGCAACCTTAGTTTGCTCCGCAGGAGTATAATCGGGAGTACTGTAAGTGCATTTCCTACTTTAAGAAGTGGGACACGAGAATTGTAAGCCATTAGATAAAAGAGTAGCAGGGATACTGGTTTGGCAGCCCCTGCTTATCATTACATAAAATATTTTACTAAGAGTTTGCTACCCAAAAAGGCACCTACAAGCAAAAATCCTCCAAAGACAAACCCAGAGAGGGAAAGGGAAGCAATACTAGTAAAAAGAGCTCCGATATTACAACCGCCAGCTAGTCTTGCACCATATCCCATTAAGAGTCCGCCTAAAACTGCTGCGATCACCTGTCTCCAAGATTTAATCTTTTTGAATTTAAATTGTGATGCAAAAAGTGTAGCAACAAGGGCTCCTACAATAATACCTAGGTTCCGAATGGAACCTCCATCATTCATAAAGCCACTACTTAGTGTTTTTTGAGCACTTTCTGAGGCAAAGTATGACCAACTACTGGCATCGCCACCTACGAGCTTATAGAGCCACGCACCCCAATTGGCAAAGGTTCCAGTCACGCCCCAGCCACTGTTAAAAACAGATAAATGTGCAATTTGAAAAATACTAAGTAAGACTGCACCCGCTATATATGTAAGCGGTTCCTTTAATAATGTGTTATAGATCTTATTTTTACCAAGCTTAAGCCAAAATTCATTCACTTTCTTCACCTACCTTTGGGAGGACTTATTTTGTTTTTTCAATAATAATTTCCCATTCACCATCATCAACTTCTTCAATTTCCACATTATGTCCTTGTTTTCTTGCCCATTCAGGTATGTTTTTCATAGCACAGCTATGGTCAATAGCTACGATGATCACATCACCTACAGCCATTTCTTCCATCTTTTTTTCAGTTTTCATAAGTGGAATAGGACAAGCTTCACCTAAGCAATCAAGATTAATTTCTTTCATTTTAAATTCCTCCAATATGTTTGTTTTATTTTAGTTTCATTTTATTCTGTTGTACCCATTTTCTTTTCTTGCCATTTTACAGCTGCGATATAAAGTAAAAGAAGAATTAGTGCTTGAACGACAAGGGCTCCAAACCATCCAAAAATATCTGGTAAAAATACTTTTGGTGCATTTGCATTAAATTTTGGACCCCAAAAGCCCATATCATGTGCTCCCCATAGGGAACCAATAACAAAAAATACAAGAGAAAGCATTTGCATTGAAAACCCTTCTCCCACTCTCATGAGTGTTCCAGATGCGCATCCCCCAGCAATAACCATTCCGATTCCAAATAGTACAGCCCCTAGTACCAGTGGAAGACCGATAGGTGCCACTGCTCCCATACCTGGAATGTCATTTCCTTTTATGAATGCACTGTACTTGATACCTGTAAATCCAATGGTTGTAAGTGCTAAGGCAACAATGACAGATCGAGATACGGAGGTACTTCCCGTAATACAAGGGTCTCTAAAGGCTGCAGTAAAGCAAAAACGAGATCTTTGTAAGATATAACCAAAGCTTATACCAAAAATCCAGTAGGTCGTAAGTTTTACGTTATAGGTACCTAAGTAAATTCCAAAAGCAATAATTAAAATAGTTACAAAAAGGGCAATAGGAATTTGACTTTTCTTTGGTTTACGTGGAGTACGTGTTCGTGTAGATCTGATTGTCGATACATTTGTTTCAGACATTTTTATACCTCCTTCACTAGATTTTGCTTACCTATTAGGTATAATTTATAATAACATGGATTGTTAATTTTTTGTCATTTGCAAATTGAATGTAATATAAGTAAAAACTTATAGCGAATTTAGTATAATATGATAAAATAAATATAAGAAAAGGGGGATGTCCCATGAATATAAGTTATCTTAATCAATTTGTTGAAGTCGTTAAACTAGGTAGTATTTCTAAGGCAGCTGAAAAGAATCATCTTTCACAGCCAGCTTTAAGTCAGCAGATTAAGCTTATGGAACAAATGTTAAATAGTACATTGCTTGAAAGAAGCAATAGAGGGGTAACTTTAACCCAGACGGGGGAAATAGTCTATAAGCATGCGATTCAAATGATGAGTATTTATGATCAGATGCTGAAAGATATTGATGATGTAAAAAATCAAAGTAAAGTATTTCAGATTTTTGCGACTCCTACGATATGCGATTATGCTTTGCCTTGTACTATTTATCATATAAAGGAAAAATATCCTCAATTCACGTTAAAGCTTTACACTATGCCCAGTGGTTTAGTTGAAGATAATATTGCTTGTGGTCAAGGAAATATAGGATTTATATCTGGAAAACCTCGAAATAATACATTGGTTAGTAAAAAGGTTTTTTCAGATCATATTTGTCTTGTTGCCGGTGCTAATATGCCTGTTCCAAAACATATAAAAAAAGAAGATATTTATAATTACCCTTTAATTATGTTAAATCAATCACAATATACTCGTCGTACACTTGATACTTATTTAGAAGAAGTTGGAATTAACTTATCTAAACTTAAGGTGCTCTATTCTTTGGATTCTATAGAATCTATTAAATCTTCTGCTACTAGGGGCTTTGGCCTTGCTTTTTTACCTTATATGACCATTAAAAAGGAGCTGTATAATAAACAACTTTTTTTAATCGATATGGAAGATTTTAAGCTGGAAAATTCTTTTTATATAGTAAGTAAACCATTGGACGAGCCTTTGGATAAAGATATAGGGAAACTAAGTGGATATATAGAAAAAATTCTTGCTGAAACTATTTGCTAAAGGGTTTTATACACTTCTATTTCCCATACACCTGTAATAACTTCCTCACTTTGATATGAAAACGTATGCTTTTTGCAAAAATCTTTAATAGAACTCAAAGTACAACTGTGATCTGTAATAATCATAATGACTTCACCATTTTGAATCTTATGGATTTGTTTTTGCAAATGAATAATTGGAATAGGGCAGATTTCTCCTAAGCAATTGATTTTTTCTATGGTTAGCACCTCCTTTTTATCTTTTTAGTGTTGTTATTTAAAAGGATACCATGGTTAGTTTAGAGTAGCAATTATTTTTTGATAGATATGTTTTACCAAATAAATCATTTTTGAAAAAATTCTTGACATAGAATAGTTTTAATGCAATGATATTAATAGATATTTGTCATATTTTAAAATAATTTGTAATATTTTAGAACAATATGTTTTTTTTAGTTTTTTCAAAAGCCTTATTTATTTAGGAGGCCAATTTTAGCTTTCTTAAGAAATAAAGTTAAATGACATTTCAAAAAATAGATACAGATAGCTATTGTTTAGATTAGTTTATGTGATTTAGAAAAAAGAAAATAAGAATATTAAAAAAGATGAGACCTAGGTTTCATTTTTTTGGACCATTAACTGTAAATAAGTTGTAAAGAATACTATTTTAGAGATAAGAGATTGGCCTAGATTATGTTCAGAACAAAAGGATATAATAAATAATTTCTTTAATATTTTATTTATTGTAAGGCCTATAATTAATTTTTATATTGGTTAAGGTTTATTATAATCTGGAAAATAAAATATTTATATTTGGTGTGATTATATATAATTATCTAGAAGAGGGGATCCATTTATGCAGAGATTATATGATGATATTGTTAATCAAAAAGAAAAGATAGCAGTTGTGGGTTTAGGATATGTAGGTTTACCACAAGTCATAGCCTTTTCTAAAAAGGTGAAAATAATAGGATATGATACGAATCAAGAAAAGATAAAAAGATACATGGAAGGAAAAAGTTTTGATCATGTAATTAGTGAAGAGTTAAAGAATCCAAATATAGAGTTTACTTGGGAGGAAGAAAAATTAAAGGAGGCAAAGTTTATCATTGTTGCTGTTCCAACACCCATTAACAACGATAAGACACCAGATTTGACTCCCGTGAAAGAGGCATCGATGTCCATTGGCCGTAATCTCAAGAAAGGTGCTGTAGTAGTATATGAATCTACAGTTTATCCAGGTGTAACAGAAGATATATGTATACCTATTCTTGAAGAAGAATCAGGACTTATGGCAGGTCAAGATTTTAAAGTAGGCTACTCTCCAGAGCGTATTAATCCAGGAGATCAAATTAAAAAATTGGAAAATATCGTTAAGATCGTATCGGGGATAGATGACGAAACAAGAGACCTGATTTCTTCTATATATGAACTAATTATTGAGGCTGGAACCTATAAAGTCAGTAGTATTAAAGTAGCAGAAGCTGCTAAGCTAGTTGAAAATGCACAAAGAGATATCAATATTGCATTTATGAATGAACTAGCTATGGTTTTTGAAAAAATGGATATTACGACTAAAGAAGTTGTAGATGCAATGAATACAAAATGGAATGCCCTTGGCTTTACTCCAGGACTCGTAGGTGGTCATTGCATAAGTGTGGATCCGTATTATTTTATTTATCAGGCAGAAAGACTCGGGTACCATTCACAGATTATTTTAGCAGGTAGAAAGATCAATGATGGGATGAGTGATTTTATCACTGATATTACTATTAAAAAGATGATTCAAGCCAACAAACAAATCAATCAGTCAAAAATTTATATAATGGGAATTACCTTTAAAGAAGATTGTTCAGATATAAGGAATTCTAAAGTAATGGATATAATCAATCGATTTAAAGAATATGGTATCGACGTTATGGTAGTAGATCCAGTGGTTGATATGGATGAGATAAAAGCCATAGGTGGCATCAACCTAATGAATTTAGCTGATGTTAAGGATGCAGATTGTATTATATTTGCTGTAGGGCATAAAGAATTTAAAAAATTAAGTATTCATGACATCAATAAAATGTATGGGGATATCCCTAATAATGAAAAAATATTAATAGATGTTAAGAGTATTTTTTCCAAAGATGAGGTAGAAAACTTAGGATTTTCTTATTGGAGTTTATAAAGGAAAAAAGGGTGGCAGGGTATGGAAAGAGGATATGAAGAAAAAATAATTATAGCTGGGATTATATTGGTTTTAATAGGGGGGCTTATCAGTTTTCTGCTATTTTTCACCGGTAAGAACAAAGAGATCATTCCTCTTATGAGCAGTCATCAATATGATGCTACGAAAGAAATTCAATCTGCATTAGATGATTTAGCCAAAGAAGGTCCTATGGCAGAAATAATAACAGAGGTAAAGACCATAGAAAAAGTTGTAGCATTAACTTTTCAAGGTCTATCAGATCCAGATACAAATAGACAGATATTAGATTTAATTACCCAATACAATAGAAAAGCAGATTTTTTTATTTCAGGAGTGGTAGCTGCAGAAGACTCTAATTTTGTTAAAGAATTAAATGCTAAGGGACATAGAGTTGGCAGTAACACATTATTACAATCAAAGCATATGGAAACCTATTCAAAGGAAGAATTAGTTGATGATTTTGTACGGACAAACACTATCTTTCGGACAATCATTAAGAAAAAACCGACTACCCTAATGTGTAATAGCACCCTATATACAGAGGATGTATTAAAGGCAGCCTATGCCTCTGGAAATGAAAAAGTAGTAAAAGCTACAAGATTTTTAAACTATCAAAGTTTTAAAGATTATGACCAAGTATTAAATTATATAAAGAACCTTGACAAGGGCGCCATTATTACAATTAAGATGGATGGGGTACTAGATGAAGATGAATATGAACAGCCACCTCAACCAGCAAAACCAGCTATTGACAAACAGCCAGGTGTAGCCAAAAAAGAAGAATTAATAGACGAATTAACACCCCAAGAAAGACTCATCAATATCGTACATTGGTTATTAAAAGCTTTAGAAGAGACGGATTACCAGATTGCTTTTGTAGAAGATTTAGGTTCATATCAAGATGATCATGTTGCTATGGATGACCAACCAATACAGCCTACGCAACCAATAACTCCAATGAAACCAATAAATCTAATAAAACCACAGCCGATACAACCAACACAGCCTATAATATCAGGAAAGGATACTTCCAAAGGCAGTTATTTTGATAAAGAAGAATTAGAGAAACTAAGAAAAAATAATGACGGGAAAAAAGCAAAAGAATACAGAACCATTTATACAACAGAACAGGCTCTTTCTTATACTTTTTATGGAATAGAAAATATGGAAGTTTTAGAACAGGTCTTAGATAATTTAGATATTTTACAAGCCAAAGGAACTTTCTATATTACCAAAAAAGATATGGCAAATCATCCATCTACAGTGAAATGGATTGCAGAAAGAGGCCACGAAATAGGTATAAGTTTATTAGAATCTCAAGATAGGGATTATGATTCAATAGTGAACGATATATTGTGGATTCAAAAAGAAGTGAATCAATTGACTGAGCAAATGCCTACTTTAGTTCGATATCCATATGATATGAAACTGAATGATGAAATTCTTGAGGCAGTATCTAGTGTCAATGGTACAGTTGTGTGGCAAGATATATCGATTGCTAGCTCCAAGGTAGGTGTGAATGGAACTTTAGAAGAAGTGATGGATAATGCTTTTGGTGAGGGGAATTATACTGCGCGTAGAGGTTATATTATTTATTATCGTATGGATTATTATAAAGATCCTACGATTATTCCTGATGCCATGTTGAGGATTGCAAAAGAGAGAATCGATACAATCGCCTATGATGATGGGATCAAGAATAATGGTTCCATTTACAGGATTCAATCTGTGGGGAGTATTATGAAAGGGGATAAAATCTATCATTATCCTTTGGAAGAGAAAGATATATTACCTAGGGTAAAGGATGTTATTTATCCAGGGCATCTATTAGACTATACAGCATTAGAGAAATATAATCTAGTAAAAAGTAGGTATATAGGAAATCCTGATGTGAGCAAGCCAAATGTATTACCAGGATTTACTATAGAGGAGTTAGAGGAAATTGATAAAACTGGTATATTTACAGATGACAAGGTATTGTTTCTAACCTTTGATGATTGGGCATCAGATAAATCTATTAATCAGTTATTATATGTTTTAGATAAATATAATGTGAAGGGGAATTTCTTTATTCGAACCAATTATATACAAAATAACCCTAATATTTTGAGAGCCATAGCCGAAGCAGGTCATGATGTGGGAAGTCATACAGATAATCACCTATCTTTTGCTATAACAGAAAATAAGGAAGGAGAAGATGATACTTCTTCCATCTATTACTCTCCTAATGAAGAAGAAATTGAAGAAAGAAAAAGGGATTTACAAATATCATATAGCAAATTACAAGAAATTGTGGGAGATATATCTATCAATGATCGGCCAGCTTTGACTACTATGTTTAGACCACCTACCCTGGCAATGAGCAGAGTTGGAATGGAAGCCATTTTAGATATGGGATTTAGTTATATTGTAAGTGGGGATTTTAGTACCCATGATTATGAAGATACAGATCCAGAAATTTTAGCAGATAAAATAATCAATGGAATTTTGACTGGTAGTGGCGAAATTAGAACGATACAAAATGGTAGTATATTGGTTATGCATATGTCTGATTTTAGACAAAGTCCCCTATCTAGTCCGAATATAACAGCAAAAGCATTAGATATAGCCATTCCTGCATTACAGTCAGAGGGATATCGCTTTGCAAGATTAAGTGATTATTTAGGGGAGGAGTAAGGGGGGACTCGCTTGAGTAGTAAGGATTTTGAAAAGAAAAGGGAAAAAAAGAAAAAAGCCAAAGAAATTGAAGATATTCTTATAGAGACGAAAGGTGATCGCCGTTTACTTCCTAATGTACCGGATAAAACAAAACAAAGAAGCAATATAGATCGACGTGGCAAAGGTATTCAAGGAGGATTTAAGGGTAATATTAATGACTTTATTAAAACCCGGGAAGCCGGCATTCGGTATAAAGTATCTTATGAGGTGGAAGTAATATGTAAAAGTAAAGACAGAAAAACTAAATTTTTCTGTCAAGCAATTGATATATCAATGACAGGAATATTGCTTCAAATAAGAAAAAAGGAAGACATGCAAAGTTTAGAATCAGCTGACTCCATTCAATTAAATTTTGAAATAACTCCAGGAACCATGCCGGAAGGTATGGAGATGAAAGTAAAAATATTTGCAGATATTGTAAGAAATCAACTCCTATCTGAAGATGAGGTCTTATATGGACTACGATTTAAAGAAGAATTATCTATCTATGCCACAAAGAAAAAAGGTCGATATATGTTGATGATTTCTAGCTTACTATTGTTTTTTATTACAGCTTTTATTATTTTGATGCGAGCTGAAAGTATTATTTATTTTAAATTTAATAAATGGTTATATTTGTATAGTATTATTACAGCTTTTTTCCTTCTAAGCAGATATTTATTTGGTGTTTTCTATAGACAAGTTCCAATCGATACGGAATTTACTCCAGG